>SLSW01000243.1 GCA_007130245.1 Micromonosporaceae bacterium | reverse complement strand
CTTCTTGACGGGCTCCTTCTTGACGGGCTGCTTGTCGACGATGATCTTTTTCTCGATGATCTCCTTCTTGACGATCTTCTTATCGACCTTTTTGTCCTTTTTCTTATGGTCAAAGTGCTTCTTCTTGTGGTCCGGGGCCTTCTTGTGGTCCGGGGCCTTCTTGTGCTTCTTGCCGTCGTCGCCGGTCTTCTGGTTGATGTTCACCTTGGCCTTGTTCTGCTGAGTGACCCTGACGTCACTCGACTGCTTGCCGGCCTTTTGCTCGACGTTGACGTCAGCCTTGTTCTGCTGGGTGACGTTGACGTTGACGTCGCTCGACTTCTTGTCGGAGCTGTCGGGCTGCGAGTTCGCCGCGCTCGGGTCGTCGGCTTCGTTGTTGACCCTGTCTTCGTTGCCGGTCTTCTGAGTCACCTTGACTTCGGCGTTGTTCTTCTGGGTGATGTTGACCTCATTCGACGAGGTGCCCCCGCTGGACTCCCCGGAGGACGCGGCTGCGGGCGTCGCCAGGGCTAGCGCGCCGGCCGCCGCGATACTGAGCGCCCCGGACGCGCCGAGGATCTTCTTCCAGAGCATGGCTTTCCTTCCTCACTTGGATGAACCGGACAGAGAAGGTGTTTCCGTACTACCGGTACCGATCGCACTAATCGGTGTGATTAGCCGCAACCTTCTGAGACCGCACGCTACTGGCGGAAGCCCGAAGACAGGCGGAAACCGCGAAGTAACTTGAGAAGTTTTCAGACAGGACGGGCGACGCAGATGGCCTGCGGTCAGGGCAGAGAGCGCGTTCTCACCGACGCGGCTCAGCAGAGTGCCCCGGTGGGAGCGCCGGGCTGAGCAGGGCGCCCCCATCCAGCTCCAGCCGTGAGCGGGGCGCCCCCCTCAGGGAACTCGGGTGCAGTGAGAACGGTCGGCCGACACCGGCGGTACTGTCATGGGTGTGACCCGAATCGTGGCCGGGAGCATGGGCGGCCGGCGGCTCGACGTCCCGCCCGGTGCCCGCACCCGACCCACCTCCGACCGGGTCCGCGAGGCTCTGTTCAACACTCTGGCGACCCTGACCGACCTGACCGGCGCGCGGTTCGCCGACCTCTACGCTGGCTCCGGCGCGGTCGGGCTGGAGGCGCTGTCCCGCGGCGCCGCCCACGTGCTGCTGGTGGAGTCCAACCCCCGCGCGGCCCGGACCGCCCGGGCCAACATCGCCGCATTGGGTGGTCGGGACCGCGTACGCCTGGTCACCACCGCCGTGTCCACCACGCTCGCGCAGGGCACCGACGAGCCGTACGACGTGGTCTTCGCCGACCCCCCGTACGACACGCCCGACGAGCGGGTCGGGGTCATGCAGCGGGCGCTGATCGACGGCGGGTGGCTGGCGCCCGAGGGCATCCTCGTGATCGAGCGGTCCAGTCGCTCTGCCCCGATGCGCTGGGTGGAGGATGTCACCGAGGTGCGTACGCGGCGGTACGGCGAGACGACCCTTTGGTACGGTCAGCGATCATGAGACGCGCGGTCTGCCCCGGCTCGTTCGACCCGGTGACCAACGGTCACACGGACATCATCGAGCGTGCCAGCCGGATGTTCGACGAGGTGATCGTCGCCGTGCTGATCAACGAGTCCAAGGTCGGCCTGTTCACTGTTGACGAGCGCATGGAGATGCTGCGCGAGGTGACCAAGGAGTACGGCAACGTGCGGGTGGACTCGTTCCGGGGGCTGCTGGTCGACTTCTGCCGCGCCAACGACGCTCGGGTGGTCGTCAAGGGTCTGCGGGCGGTCAGCGACTTCGACTACGAGCTGCAGATGGCCCAGATGAACCACGGCCTGGCCGGGGTGGAGACGCTGTTCATGCCGACCAACCCGCGCTACTCGTTCCTCGCCTCCAGCCTGGTCAAGGAGATCGCCAAGTGGGGTGGCGACGTCACCGCCCACGTTCCCGAAGTGGTCGCCGCCCGCCTGGCCGTGCGTCTACGTGACCACGGGAGCCGGTGAGACAGGCGGCGACTCCACCAGGCCCGCGACACGGACCGGTGATGGGCGGTCGGCCGACGCGCCGTGGCACGATCAGATGGGGCCGGATGTGGCCATCGGGACGCATGATGGAGGGGTGACGCCCGGGATGGGGCCCGGAGACGTCGTGACGTGACGGCGCACCCCGCCGCCTTAGGACAGGAGTTGACCACCGGTGGATCCGCTCGAGCGCATCGACGAGATCGTCGCGATCGTGGAGAGTGCGCGCACCATGCCGATGTCGCGCAGCAACTGCATGGTTGACCGCAGGGAGCTCATCGAGCAGCTGGAACAACTACGCGCCGAGCTTCCCGGCGAGCTGCGCCGGGCCGCGAACCTGCTGGAGGAGCGCGACAAAGTCATCGCCGCCGGTAAGACGGAGGCCGACCGGATCATCGCCGAGGGCGAGCAGGAGCACGCCCGGCTGGTGTCGGTGCACGAGATCGTGGTCTCCGCGGAGCACGAGGCCAACCGGATGATCACCGAGGCCCGCGACGAGGCCCAGCGGCTGCGCGACGAGGTGGACGAATACGTCGACACCGCCCTGGCGAACTTCGAGCAGTTCCTCACCCGGGCACTGGCCTCGATCGAGCGTGGGCGCGACAAGATGCACGCGCTGCGGGAGATCGGCACCTTCAGCACCGAGGAGGACCACGAGCAGAGCCGCCCGCTGCCGATATGATCCGGTGGCGCGCGCCACCGCTCGCGCCATGTCACACACCCCCGCCCTGTTTGCGGTCGCGCGCGGTGGGTAATCTTGGGAGCCGGTCTTCGATAGGTCGGAGTTCTACGATGCATGATCACTCGAAGCCGCACCTCGACCCCCGGTCGCCGTTGGTCCTCAATACCGGCCAGCTGCCACGCGCACCGGGAGCGATGCGTTCGGCGGACCGGGTGGTCGCCGCGCCGAAGGACCTCGGCCTGGCGTTGATCGGGGTGCCGGAAGGCGCCGACCTGCGCCTGCAGTTGCGGCTGGAGTCGGTCACCGAGGGCGTGCTCGTCACCGGGACCGTCGCCGCCACGACGGTGGGCGAGTGCGGCCGCTGTCTGCGCCCGATCAGCACCGAACTGGACGTGACGATCCAGGAGCTGTTCGCCTACCCGAACAGCACCACGGACGCCACAACCGAGGAGGATGAGATCGGCCGGCTGCAGGACGACCTGATCGACCTGGAGCCGCTGGTGCGGGACACGGTGGTGCTGGCGCTGCCGGTCACCCCGCTGTGCCGGGACGACTGTCCCGGCCTGTGCTCCGAGTGTGGGGCACACTGGGACGACCTGCCGGCAGACCACCATCACCGGCAGGAAGACCCGCGCTGGGCAGAGTTGAAGAAGTTGACCTTTACTGAGGAGTAGGAAGCCGTGGCCGTACCGAAGCGGAAGATGTCGCGCAGCAACACCCGCTCGCGCCGGGCGCAGTGGAAGACCGCCCGGGTGCCGACGGCGCCCTGCCCGCAGTGCAAGTCGCCGAAGCTGCCGCACGCGGTCTGCCAGGTGTGCGGCACCTACAACGGCCGCCAGGTCGTCGAACTCGGCTGAGCCGCCGGACCATCCCGTCACCGTGAGTGGACCGGACGCCGCTGCCGCCCTGGAGAAGGCCTTCGGCGTGCCGATCGATCCGGAGCTGCTGCAGCGTGCGCTGACCCACCGCTCGTACGCGTATGAGCACGGCGGGCTGCCCACCAACGAACGGCTGGAGTTCCTCGGTGACGCCGTGCTCGGAATGGTGATCACCTCGGCGTTGTTCCACAACCATCCGGACCTGGCCGAGGGGCAGCTGGCCAAGCTACGTGCCAGCGTGGTCAACATGCGGGCGCTGGCGGACGTGGCCCGGTCGCTGGGTCCGGAGGGCATCGGACCGTACGTGCTGCTCGGCAGGGGCGAGGAGGCCACCGGCGGGCGGGACAAGGCGAGCATCCTCGCCGACACGCTGGAGGCGCTGCTGGGCGCGATCTACCTGCAGCACGGAGTGGAACGCGTCAGCCAGGTGGTCCACCAGCTGTTCGACCCGCTGCTGGCCGACTCGGCTGGACGCGGCGCCGGCCTGGACTGGAAGACCAGCCTGCAGGAACTGACCGCTGAGCATTCGCTGGGGGTGCCGGAATACCGGGTGGAGGAGCACGGTCCCGACCACGCCAAGACCTTCACCGCCTGGGTGATCGTGGCCGGCCAGCGCTACGGCGGCGCGACCGGTGCCACCAAGAAGGAGGCGGAGCAGCAGGCTGCCGCCGCCGCCTGGCGACGGCTGTCCGGCGATGCCTGAGCTGCCCGAGGTCGAGACGGTGCGCCGCGGGCTGGCGCGGCTGGTGGTGGGACGGCATCTGGCCACCGTCGAGGTCCGGCACCCGCGTGCGGTGCGCCGGCACCTGGCCGGGGCGACCGACTTCGTGTCGGCGCTGGCCGGCCGCACGCCCACCGGGGTGCACCGGCGGGGCAAGTACCTGTGGCTACCGCTGGACGGCCCGCACGGCGCCGCCGACGCGCTCCTGTGTCATCTCGGCATGTCCGGGCAACTGCTGTTGCGCCCGCCCGCGGCCGCCGACGAGCCGCACCTGCGGGTGCGGTTCACGTTCACCGACGGCGGCCCGCAGCTGCGCTTCGTCGACCAGCGCACGTTCGGTGGCCTGGCCGTCTCACCCGGTGGGGCCGTCCTGCCGGCCGAGATCGCCCACATCGCCCGCGATCCGCTCGACGAGCAGTTCGACGAGGCCGGCGTCATCGCCGTGGTGCGCCGCCGGCGCATGGGGATCAAGACCGCACTGCTGGACCAGAGTCTGATCTCCGGCGTGGGCAACATCTACGCCGACGAGGCGCTGTGGCGTGCCCGGCTGCACGGCCAGCGGCGCGGTGACGCGCTGACGCGGGCCGCGGTGGTCCGGTTGCTGGGGCACGTGCGCGAGGTGCTCACCGAGGCCATCGACGCCGGCGGCACGTCGTTCGACGCGCTCTATGTCAACGTCAACGGCGACAGCGGCTGGTTCGACCGCGAGCTGAGCGTCTACGGCCGCGAAGGGCAGCCGTGCCGGAGGTGCGGGGCCGCGATCCGCCGCGAACCGTTTGCCAACCGCTCCTCGTACTCCTGCCCCCGCTGCCAGCCGCGCCCCCGCTCAACGCGCGGCGACCAGCGCTAGTCCGTGCTCGTCGGCCAGCGCGTCCACCCGGGCGCCGAACCGCTGCCAGTCGGTCCCGGTCAGGCCCACCCCGCCGGGGTGTGCCCAGTCGTCGCCGAGCCGCACCAGCTCGAAGCCCTTCTGCCGGCACAGCCGCATCCGGTCGGACAGCACCGGTGCGAGGGTGTCCCATCGCCGGATGTCCAGCCACCGGTCGCCGAACAACCCGAGGTGGTCGGCCAGCACCGCCGACGGGAACCGGGCGGCGTCCGGGCGGTGCGGCTCCCACACCGCCACCCGCAGCCGGCACACCGGCCGCGCGCCGTCGGCGTGCAGCCGCGCGACCTGTCCGGCGGTGGCGGTGAAGGCGTCCAGCGTCACGGTGTGACCGGACTCCGGCGGCGCCTGCGCCGGCCGCATCTCTGACGTGACGGCGGTCAGCAGCGTCATCAGCGCGGCCGTCACGAACCCGGCCACGCGCAGTGCGCCCGGTGAGTGCATCAGGCGGTCACCGGGCTGTCGGCGTTGACCAGCCACGCCGGCGCGCCAGCGTAGGGCTCCGGCGGTGTCCGGTCGGTGACCAGGCCGAAGCCGGCGCGCCGCTGCCGCAGCAGTGCCCGCGCCTCGGCCATGCGCTCCGGTGGTACGGAGTGGACCAGGTGACCGTCGCCGGGCTGGCTGCCGTGGCCGGACCAGTCGCGGTAGCGCTGCCACGTGCCTTCGAAGGTGCACACCCGGGCGCCGAGCTCGCGGTAGAGCGGGTCGGTGGACGTGCCGGGGTTGAGCACCACCGACAGGCCGCCGCGCCGGGCGGCGCGTACCGCCAGCGCCACCGGCCCGATGCTGAACGGGCTGGTGGGCGTCTGGTCGAGGAAGATCCCGGATACCGGGCAGCGTGCCCAGCGGGCCACCGCCTCCTGCAGGTCGGCCACCGGCCGGGTCGCGAACTGCGTGTCCACGTGGCCGAGGGTGGTCACGCCCGCGGCGGCCAACTGCGACAGCGCCCCGGCCACCGCCGGATCGTCGCCGTCGTCGCGGACGACCACGGTGAGGCGTTCACCGGCCGCGGCGTGCCGCCAGGCCGCCGGGTCGACCTCCGGATGCACGTAGAGCGGCAGCAGGGTGTGGGATTCGGTGGGCGTCATGGCTGTCCTCTGGGTCGGACGGGTCTCATCCGCCCAACGACGCGCCAGCGGCGCGGGGCACGGCCGGCGGGCACGCCCTACGGTGCGTCAGTGGTTTCCGAACTTCTGGGTCCAGTACGGCCGACCGCGGTCGTCGTAGGCCAGGCCGACGCCGATGGCCGCGTACGAGCAGTTGAGAATGTTCGCGCGGTGGCCGTCGCTGTTCATCCAGCCGCTCACGACGTCCTCCGGGGTGCGGTAGCCCATCGCGATGTTCTCGCCTACGCCGCCGTCATAGCCGGCCGCGCGTGCCCGGTCGCTGGGCGAACTGCCGTCCCGACCCGTGTGGCTGAAGTAGTCGTGCAGCGCCATGTCCGCGCTGTGCCCGCGCGCGGCTGTGCGCAGGTGCTCGTCCATTCGCAGCTCACCGCACCCGGCCGCGGTCCGTTCGGCGTTGGTCAACGCGGCGACCCGGTTCTCCAGTGCGGTGATCTCGTCCACCTGCGGCTGCTGCCGGCGCGACCGGTCGGCGGCCTGCGGCGCCGGCTCCGTGGTCGGCACCGGCGAGGGCACCACCGCCTGCGATCCGGAAACCGGCTGCTCGGGCACTGCCGTGGGCCGCGGGGCCGGTGTCGGTGGCAGGCTGCCGATGCCAGCCTCGCCGGTGACCGCCCCGCTGGCGCTGGCAGGTGGCGCCGGTGACTCCGAGGCGGTGAGGGTGAGCGCCACACCGCTGCTGAACGCGATGGTCAGGGCCGCGAGGATGGCCAGCATGGTCAGGCGGCTCGATGGCTCGTCACCGCGCTGGCGGTGTTGACGGTGGCGGCCGGTGGTCGGTGGCACTGGCACTGGCACAAACTGAGACTAGATACGGCGCTGTGCGCTGGGCAAGCAGGGGCCGGCCGGACACGCGCGGGTTAAGAAAGAAATAAGCCGATTGGGTAGGAACGTGTTTGCTTGACTCGGCGAGCCGGAAGGCGGACAATGAAGCGTGTCGCCAGTCGCGGCCGACTGAGGTGTGTCCACGCGACAGCTGGACGCAGTCGCCGCAAAACCACTCTGGCGCGCGTTAGCCGGTTCCCGGCGGCGCTCTACGAGGAGACGACTATGGCGAAGGCCCTCTACGGCCACGTCGCGGCTGCGCCCGATCGGCGTCTGCTGGACGAGGTCACCCGATTGCGTGCCCAGGTGCAGGAACTCCAGTTCGAGATCACTCGACTGAGAGCCGAGAACGACCGGCTGGCGGCCGCCGCGGCTGCCAACGTCGACACCGATGAGGTGCTGCGGATCGCAGAACCCGCGCTCACCTGACCACCACGGCACGGAAGCCCACAGCGCGCCGACACCTTCGCGTCGTCGGCGCGCTTTTCGTGGCCCGCCCCCACCCAGGGGTAACCTGCCCATGAACGCCCATCGACAGCGACCACCCGGAGACGCGTGCATCTCAAGAGCCTGACGGTCAAGGGCTTCAAGTCCTTCGCCTCCGCGACGACCCTGGTTTTCGAGCCCGGCATCACCACCGTGGTGGGGCCCAACGGCTCCGGCAAGTCCAACGTCGTCGACGCGATCGCCTGGGTCCTGGGTGAGCAGGGCGCCAAGGCGCTGCGCGGCGGCAAGATGGAGGACGTGATCTTCGCCGGCACCTCCGGCCGGCCGCCGCTGGGGCGCGCCGAGGTGACCCTGACCATCGACAACACCGACGGCGCCCTGCCGATCGAGTACACCGAGGTGTCGATCACCCGCCGCATGTACCGGTCGGGCGAGAGCGAATACGAGATCAACGGCGACTCGTGCCGGCTGCTGGACATTCAGGAGCTGCT
The DNA here is from genome assembly GCA_007130245.1 of Micromonosporaceae bacterium. Lineage (GTDB taxonomy): Bacteria > Actinomycetota > Actinomycetes > Mycobacteriales > Micromonosporaceae > Natronosporangium. The sequence continues at coordinate 19,981 of SLSW01000243.1, read as the reverse complement.
GTCGGACTCCGGCATCGGGCGCGAGATGCACGTCATCGTCGGGCAGGGCCAGCTCGACGCGGTGCTGCACGCCAAGCCGGAGGACCGCCGCGGCTTCATCGAGGAAGCCGCGGGCGTGCTCAAGCACCGCAAGCGCAAGGAGAAGGCCCTGCGCAAGCTCGAGGCCACCGCCGCCAACCTGAACCGGCTCACCGACCTGACCGGTGAGCTGCGTCGCCAGCTCAAGCCGCTGGGTAAGCAGGCCGAGGTGGCGCGTCGGGCGGCCACGATCCAGGCGGACCTGCGCGACGCGCGGCTGCGGCTGCTCGCCGACGACCTGGCGACCCTGCGGACCACCCTGGAGCAGGAGATGGCCGACGAGTCGGCCCTGCGCAACCGCCGCGAGCAGCTCGAACGCGAGCACACCGAGATGGCGGGCCGGCTCGCTGAGCTCGAGGCGGCCGTGGCCGCCGACGCACCGGCGTTGGCGGCGGCCCAGGAGACGTGGTTCCAGCTGTCGACCCTGACCGAACGGTTCCGCTCCATCAGCCAGCTGGCCGCCGAGCGGCAGCGCCACCTGTCAGCCCCCGACGAGGAGGAGCCCGGGCGCGACCCGGACCAGTTGGCCGCCGAAGCGGCGCAGGCGCGCGCCGAGGAGGCCGCGCTACGGGACACGCTCGAAGACGAACGGGAGCGCCTCGCCCGTGCCGAGGCTGCCCGCCAGGAGCAGGAGCGCGCGCTCGCCGAGGCCGAGCAAGCACTGGTAACCGCCGCGAAGGTCATCGCCGACCAGCGGGAGGGCCTGGCCAAGCTCACCGGTCAGGTGGAGGCCGCGCGCAGCCGTACTGCCGCGGCGGCCGAGGAGATCTCCCGGCTGCAGGCCGCGCACACCGAGGCCCTGGAGCGGGCGGAGACTGCCCAGGCCGAGTACGCCGCCGCCGCCGCCGGAGCGAGTGAGCAGGACCGCGACACCGCCGAACTCGATCTCGCCCACGCCACCGCGGCGGCCGACGCGGAGTCCGCCGCCGCCACCGTGACCGGCCTGGCCGAGTCCGAACGCGCTGCGGAGACCAACGTCACCAGCTGGCAGGCCCGGCAGGAGGCGCTGGAGCTCGGGCTGCGACGCAAGGATGGTGCCGGTGCGCTGCTGGCCGCCGGTGACCGGCTGTCGGGCCTGGTCGGCAGTGTCGCCGCGCTGCTCACCGTCGAGCCGGGATACGAGACAGGGGTCGCCGCGGCCCTCGGTGGGCTGGCCGACGCGGTCGCGGTGGCCGGTGTGGAAGACGCGGCCGAGGCGATCCGGGTGCTGAAGATCGAGGACGCGGGGCGGGCGGACCTGCTGGTCGGGGACGCGCCACAGTGGCGCGAGGCCGAACGCCCGGCGGTGGCGCTGCCGCCGGGCTGCCGGTGGGCACTGGACGTGGTGCGCGCGCCCGACCAGGTGCGCCCGGCGCTGGTCGCCGCGTTGCACGACGTGGTGCTCGCCCCCGACCTGGACACCGCCGCCCGGTTGGTCACCAGCACCGGGGTGCGCGTGGTCACCACGGACGGTGACCTGATCGGCGGTCACGCGGCGGCCGGTGGGTCGGCCAAGGAGCCGTCGTACCTGGAGGTGCAGGCCGCGGTCGAGGAGGCGCGCAGTCGCCGGGAGGAGGCCGAACAGCGGCTGGCGCAGCTGCGCGAGCAGTTGGCTGAGGCCCGGCGAGCGCACGAGTCGGCCAAGGAGCGGGTCGAGGCGGCGGTGGCCGCCAAGACCGAGGCCGAGGGGCAGCGCAACGCCGCCGCGAGGCACCTGGCGGAGCTGGGTGCGGCCGCGCGCTCGGCTACGGCCGAGGCGCAGCGCCTGTCCGACGCGCACGCGGCTGCGGTGGCCAAGCACGAGGAGGGGCAGGCGCAGCTCGCAGAGCTGGAGGAGCGACTCGGGCGCGCCGGGGAGACGCCGATCGAACAGGAGCCCTCGACCGAGGAGCGGGACCAGCTCGCCGCCGCGCTACCTGCCGCGCGGCAGAACGAGATGGAGGTGCGACTGGCGGTGCGCACCGCCGAGGAGCGGGCGGCGTCGCTAACCAGCCGGGCCGAGCATCTGGAGCGGCAGGCCGCCGCCGAACGCCAGGCGCGCGAACGCGCGGCCGCCCGGCGCCAGGCGCGTGCCCGCGGCGCGTCGGTCGCCGCCGCCGTGCAGCGTGGTGCGGAGGAGGCGCTTCGCCGCATCGCCGTGACACTGAGGGCTGCGGCTGAGCAGCGCGACGCGATCGCGGTGGCCCGTTCCCGGCGCGAGGCTGAGCTGTCGCAGGTACGCACCGCGGTCAGGGACCTCGAGGGGGAATTGGCGCGGCTGACCGACGAGGTGCACCGCGACGAGGTGGCCCGCGCCGAGCAGCGCATGCGCATCGAGCAGCTGGAGGCCAAGGCGGGCGAGGACTTCGGGCTTGACGTGGAGACGCTGCTGGGCGAGTACGGCCCCGACCTGCCCGTGCCACCGACCCAGGCGGCGCTGGCGCAGGCGGAGGCCGACGGCACACCGGCGCCGGCGCCGGTGCCGTACGACCGGGCTGCTCAGGAGAAGCGTGCCGCCAAGGCCGAACGTGACCTGACGCTGCTGGGCAAGGTGAATCCGTTGGCGCTGGAGGAGTACGCGGCGATGGAGGAACGGTTCAAGTTCCTCTCCGACCAGCTGGAGGACCTCAAGGCCACCCGCAAGGACCTGATGACCGTCGTGGCCGACGTCGACGAGCGGATCCTGGAGGTGTTCTCGTCGGCGTTCGAAGACACCGCCCGCGAGTTCGCGCAGGTGTTCAAGGTGCTGTTCCCTGGCGGTGAAGGCCGGCTGGTGCTCACCGACCCGGATGACCTGCTCACCACCGGGGTGGAGGTGGAGGCCCGGCCGCCGGGCAAGAAGATTAAGCGGCTGTCGCTGCTGTCCGGTGGCGAGCGTTCGCTGACCGCGGTGGCCCTGCTGGTGGCGATCTTCCGCGCCCGTCCCAGCCCGTTCTACATCCTCGACGAGGTGGAGGCGGCGCTGGACGACGTCAACCTGGGGCGGTTGCTGAAGCTGCTGCAGCAGCTGCAGGAGCGCAGCCAGCTGATCGTGATCACCCACCAGAAGCGCACCATGGAGATCGCCGATGCGCTGTACGGCACCACCATGCGCAACGGCATCACCGAGGTGATCAGCCAGCGGCTGCGCGACGCCGATCTGGCCGAGTCCGCGGCCTGAGACCGGGGGCGGTCACTGGCCGGTGGCCGCGAAAAGGTCACCGGCCCGTCGTCGGGGGCGAACGTGTCGTCGAGGTCGGCGGCGGCGACCAGTTCGCGCGACCGTTGGCACGTCTCGGCGTACGCCGCCAGGTCGGCCTCGGCGTGGGCGGCATCCACGCCGCTGATGTCGGTCCAGCCGGCGCCCGGGTCGTCACCGGACCAGCGCAGCAGCGTCATCGTGCCGGCGAAGTCCCAGAACCAGCCCCGCTCGACGTTGGTCATGTGCCGGACCAGCCCGAGCAGCGACAGGTCCGACGGCTCGACGCTGGGACGCTTGAGCTGCTCGGCGGTCAGTCCGGCGCATTTGCGCAGCAGCGTGGCACGGTGCCAGTCGACCAGCCCGTCGAGCATCGCGCGCTCGTCGCCCACGCGGGGCCCGGCGGGGCGGTTCACCGGGGGTGCTGTCCAAACCATGGGCCGATGGTGCCACCGGGGTCCGACATGATCGGGTTCCCGGTGACCGCACGGCACGCCGGTGCCAGTGCCGCAGCAGGGAACCCGATCATGAGGTGTGGTGTCACATGCCGGTGGCGCCGTCGATGCGTTCGCGCAGCAGGTCGGCGTGGCCGTTGTGGCGCGCGTACTCCTCGATCATGTGCAGGTAGACCCACCGCAGCGAGAACTCGCGGTCCGACTCCGGTGAGGGCGAGCGGTCCCGATGGACCGCGAACCGGAACGTCTCGTCCAGTGAGCGACCGGCAGCCGCCTGGTCGGCGAGCTTGATCTCCTCGGCGAAGGTGGCGAGGTCGGCCGCCGCGTCGGCCCCGGCGACCCCCTCAAAGTCGGCATCCGGGTGACCGTCGTGGTAATACAGCGGGTCGAACTCTTCGCCGGCGAACCGCCACCGGAACCAGACCCGCTCCACCTCGGCCATGTGCCGCACCAGCCCCAGCAGGGTCAGGTTCGACGGCGGGCAGGCCGCCTGCTTCAACTGTTCCTCGGTGAGCCCGGCGCACTTGTGCAGCAGCGTGGCCCGATGGAACTGCAGCCACCCCTCCAGCATCTCCCGCTCGCCGGCGTTGCGCGGTGCGCGGACCCTGTCCACGTCGGGTGCGATCATCGCTCTAGTGCAGCCGACCGGACGGTCGGCCGCAACCGGAAAAATCACTGGTGATCCTCGCCGCGCCGAGCTGACTCCGCGTCGATCACGGGCGGCGATCTGCAAGGATCGCAGGCATGGAGTTCGTGACCGTCGCGCTGATCGTGCTGGGAGTGCTGCTGGTCGCCGCTGCGGTGGCCCTGGTCGCACCCCGGCTGCGCCGGCGCGAGCTACCGCCGACACCGCGCCGCCCGGTCGAGGAGGCGCCACCCGCCGCACCGGAGGAGGTCGTCGCTCCGCCGGAGGAGGCGGTCGCTCCGCCGGAGGAGGCGGTCGCTCCGCCGGAGGAGGCGGTCGCTCCGCCGGTGCTGGAGCGGCCCGAGCCGCCGGCCGGGCGGATGGTGCGGCTGCGCGGTCGCCTGGCCCGCTCCCAGAGCGTGGGGCGCGGGCTGCTCCGGCTGCTCACCCGCGAGCGCCTGGACGAGGACGCCTGGGAGGAGATCGAGGAGACGCTGCTCAGCGCCGACGTCGGGGTCGAGGCCACCACCGAGCTGGTGGAGCGGCTGCGCGAGCGCACCCGGGTGCTGGGCACGCGCGACCCCGGGCAGCTGCGGGAGCTGCTGACCGAGGAGCTGCTGGCGGTGCTGGACCCGTCCCTGGACCGCAGCCTCAACACCGCCAGCCAGAACGGGATGCCGGCGGTGCTGCTGGTCGTCGGGGTCAACGGGTCGGGCAAGACCACCACCTGCGGAAAGATCGCCCGGGTGCTGGTGGCCGAGGGCCGCACCGTGGTGCTCGGGGCGGCCGACACCTTCCGGGCCGCCGCAGTCGACCAGCTCGTGACCTGGGGGGAGCGGGTCGGTGCCGAGGTGGTGCGCGGGCCGGAGGGATCCGACCCGGGCAGCGTGGCGTTCGACGCGGTGCGCCGCGGCGTCGACGCGGGCGTGGACACGGTGCTGGTCGACACCGCCGGGCGGCTGCAGAACAAGGTCGGCCTCATGGACGAGCTCGGTAAGGTCAAGCGGGTGGTGGAGAAGCACGGCCCGGTGGCGGAGACGCTGCTGATCCTTGACGCCACCACCGGCCAGAACGGCATGGAGCAGGCCCGGGTGTTCACCGAGGTCGTCAACGTCACCGGAGTGGCGCTGACGAAGCTGGACGGCACCGCCAAGGGCGGTATCGTCATCGCGGTGCAACGCAAGCTCGGCATCCCGGTGAAGCTGGTCGGCCTGGGCGAGGGTCCGGACGACCTGGCACCGTTCGACCCGCGACAGTTCGTTGACGCCCTCATCGGCGAGGATGCGTAGCCCGTGACCCAGACGTACCCCCCGGAGGAAGTGCCGCTGGCCGGCGGCAACGTCAGCACCGTCGTGCGGGTGGCCGACACCGTCCGGCGCAACACCGGCCCGTGGACCCCGGCGGTGCACGCGCTGCTGCGTCACCTGGAGCGGGTCGGCTTCACCGGCGCACCCAGGGTGCACGGCCTGGACGAGCAGGGCCGGGAGGTGCTGTCGTACCTGGAGGGCGAGTGCGGCGAGTACCCGCTGGCCCCGCACTGGACCACCGATGAGGCGTTGACCACCGTCGCCACCATGCTGCGGATGTTCCACGACGCGCAGCGCGGCTTCCGCCCGCCCGCCGGCGGCGTGTGGCGCTCGTTCGGCCCGCCGCCGCCGGATGCGGAGGTGGTCTGCCACCACGACGCCGCCCCGCACAACGTGATCTGGCGCCCGGACGGCACCCTGGCGCTGATCGACTTCGACCTCGCCTCACCCGGGTCGCGGCTGTACGACGTGGCGTACGCCGCCTGGACCTGGGTGCCGCTGTTCTCCGACCGGGACTCGGTGACGCTCGGGTGGAAGCAGCCGGACCGGGCCCGGCGGCTGCGCCTGTTCGCCGACGCGTACGGCCTGATCCCGCGCGACCGGCACCGGTTCGTGCGCACCATCCGGCGGCGCATCGTCGACCACGTGGAGGGCATCCGGCGCATGGCCGCCGCCGGTGACCCGGCGTTCGTCCGTATCGTCCACAAGGGCCATCTGCGCCGGCCGATGCGGGACCTGCGTATGATCGACCACGAGCGGGCGACGCTCGAGCACGCCATGCGCTGAGCATCCACCTGTGCAACTATCTGCGAGGAGGGAACATGCGTGTGGCGGTGGCGATCCTCGCCGGCCTGGTCGTCACGCTCACCGCATGCGGCCGGTCCGGCCCACCGCCGGCGATAGAGGTGATGCCGGCAGTGCCCGCTTCGAGGTCCTGCTGGAGATCGAGGGTGTCCAGGTCTGGCAAGCGAGCGGCGTGCTGCAGTGGGACGGTGACCAGGTTGACGCCGACCTTTCCCTCGTTGGTCACGAGTTCCGTGTGCCGCTCGCTGAGCTGGTGCTCGTCGGAGACGAGGCGTACCTCACCGGCGAGTGGCTGGAGGAGTTTGGCCTGGTAGTCCCGCGCGGCAGATGGGTCTCCGTCAGCAAGGAGGACGACGCCGCGCCCGCAGGGCTCTGGCGGGAGGTGGAAGCCCAGGTGTGGCTGGGCCACCCGGTGACGGTGTTGTCGATACTGGCGCTGACCGGGGAGCCGAGGCCGGTGTCGGTGGAGCGGCTGCGCGGTGACGAGCTGCTGCGTTATTGGGGGACCGTGGAGGTGCAGGCTCTGGCGAACGGTCCCGAAGTGTCGGACTGGCTACTGGACCCGGCTTTCCTCGTCGACCAAGGAGTCACCGAGCTGACGTACGGCTTGGTGGTCGACCGGGACAATGCGGTGCGCACGTTCGAGGTCGATGCGGAGGTGGACGGCTTCACCGTCTGGGTGACGGCAACCTACTCGGGGTGGGGCAACCCGATGAGCATCCGGGCTCCCCAGGACTCGGTGGATTGGACCGAGGCGCTCCGGTAGCCGGCCGCCGGCGCTGGCGAGCCGCGCCGGTGGGTCGGGCGGTTACCCTAGCGGGGTCGGGTGTTCCGTCGCCCGACTCCGACCACATATCCGACACACAGGACGTAACCACGTGTTTGACACCTTGAGCGACCGTCTGTCCGGGATCCTCACCAAGCTGCGCAGCAAGGGCCGGCTCACCGACGCCGACATCGACGCCACCGCCCGCGAGATCCGGCTGGCGTTGCTGGAGGCCGACGTCGCCCTGCCGGTGGTGCGCGGGTTCATCTCCCAGGTCAAGGAGCGCGCCCGCGGCGCCGAGGTGTCCCAGGCGCTCAACCCGGCCCAGCAGGTCATCAAGATCGTCCACGAGGAGCTGGTGGCGATCCTGGGCGGCGAGGCCCGGCGGTTGCAGTTCGCTAAGCATCCACCCACAGTGATCATGCTCGCCGGCCTGCAAGGCTCCGGTAAGACCACGCTGGCCGGCAAGCTCGCCCGGTGGCTGAAGCACCAGGGCCACCAGCCGCTGCTGGTCGCCGCCGACCTGCAGCGCCCGAACGCGGTCGGCCAGCTGCAGGTGCTCGGCGGCCGCGCCGAGGTGGAGGTGTTCGCGCCGGAGCCGGGCAGCGGCGTCGGCGACCCGGTGCAGGTCGCCAAGGACTCCCTCGAGCACGCCCGCCGCCAGGCGCGCGACGTGGTCATCATCGACACCGCCGGCCGGCTCGGCATCGACGAGGAGATGATGGCCCAGGCCGCCGCCATCCGCGACGCCACCGACCCCGACGAGACCATCTTTGTGGTCGACGCGATGGTCGGCCAGGACGCCGTCACCACCGCCGAAGCCTTCCGCGACGGGGTCGGCATCACCGGCGTGGTGCTGGCCAAGCTCGACGGCGACGCCCGCGGTGGTGCCGCGCTGTCGGTGCGCCACGTCACCGGGCAGCCGATCATGTTCGCCTCCACCGGCGAGAAGCTGACCGACTTCGACGTGTTCTACCCCGACCGCCTGGCCAGCCGGATCCTCGGCATGGGCGACGTGCTCACCCTCATCGAGCAGGCCGAGACGGCCTTCGAGGAGGACCAGAAGGAGCGGATGGCCGCCAAGCTGATGGGCGGCGAAGGCTTCACCCTCGACGACTTCCTCGAGCAGCTGCAGGCGGTGCGCAAGATGGGTCCCATCGCCAACGTGCTGTCGATGATGCCCGGCATGGCACAGATGAAGGACCAGCTCGCCGAGGTCGACGACAAGCACCTGGACAAGGTCACCGCCATCATCCGCTCCATGACCCCGGCCGAGCGGGACAACCCGAAGATCCTCAACGGGTCGCGGCGGGCGCGGATCGCGGCCGGCTCCGGCAACGAGGTCACCGACGTCAACCAGCTGATCAACCGCTTCAACGACGCCCAGAAGATGATGAAGCAGATGGGCGGCATGATGGGCATGCCCGGCGGCGGCAAGCGCAAGGGCACCAAGTCGCCCAAGAACAAGCGCAAGGGCAAGAAGGGCGGCGGCCGGCAGCGCACCGGCGTCGGCGGCGGCATGCCGAAGGTGCCGGGGATGCCCCAGCTGCCACCGGGCTTCGACCCGAGTGCCCTGCCCGGTGGCGATGACGACTTCACCCCGCCGAAGCTGGATTTCGACAAGCTCGGCAAGGGTAAGAAGGACACCGACCGCTGAGGCGCGCCGGCGATCAGGTAGACAGTCGGCATGGCACTGCACGTACGCGGGGTGGTGCTCCCCGACGACGAGGTACGCGATCTGTGGCTGGTCGGCGACCGGGTCAGCACTGAACCGGTGCCGGGCGCCGAGACCGTCGTCGACGGCGGATTCGTCCTGCCGGGGCTGGTCGACGCGCACTGCCACATCGGCATCGCGCACAACGGCGCACCGGTGACGTCGCTGGCGCAGGCCAAGGAGCTGGCGCTGGTCGACCGGGACGCCGGGGTGCTGGCCATCCGGGACGCGGGCTCGCCGTACCCGTACCCGCAGCTGGACGACGACCCGGACGTGCCGCGGCTGGCCCGCGCCGGCCGCCACCTCGCCCCGCCGAAGAAGCACCTGCGCGGCATCCCGGTAGAGGTGACCGCCGAGCAGGTGGTGGATGCGGCCGTGGCCCAGGCCAAGGCCGGCAACGGCTGGATCAAGCTGGTCGGCGACTGGCTCGACCGCGACGTGGCCGATCTGGCGCCGTGCTACGACGAGGTCACCACCGCGGCGGTGATCGAGGCCGCGCACGCCGCCGGGGTACGGGTGGCGGCGCACACGTTCTCCGAGGAGGCGGTGGCCACGCTGGTACGCGCCGGGGTCGACTCGGTCGAGCACGGCACCGGGCTGTCGCTGGACCTTATCGACGAGATGGCCCGGCGCGGCACCGCGCTGGTGCCCACGATGATCAACATCGAGACGTTCACCGACATCGCCGAGGCGGCGGAGCCGAAGTTCCCCGGGTACGCCGACCACATGCGGGCCCTGCGGGAGCGGTTCCCGCAGGTGGTGCGCGCGGCCGCGGAAGCCGGGGTGCCGGTCTACGTCGGCACCGACGCCGGCAGCACCATCGGCCACGGGACGGCCGCCGAGGAGATGTGGCGGCTGCACTCCTCGGCCGGCATGACGCCGGCTGACGTGCTGCGGGCCGCTTCCTGGGGGGCGCGGGAATGGCTGGGCTTTGCCGGCCTGACCCACGGCGGCCTGGCCGACCTCGTGGCCTACGACACCGACCCGCGCGCCGACCTGCGGGTGGTGCGGGAGCCGCGGCGCATCGTCCTGCGCGGCCGGATCATACGCTGACTGCCCGGCACGGCAGCACCCGCCGGCGTCCCGGTCCGGGTCACGACCCCGGCGACGGTGCGGGTGAGGGAGCTTCGGCCGGGAAAGGCCGAGCGTACGGGGTACGCCAGATCGGCTGCCACCCGAGCCCGTCGGCGACATCGGCGGCCTCGGGTGGACCTTCGTCGGGGAGGTGGTCGCCGCGTTCGATGCAACTGCCGCCCACCTCCAATTCCGGCGGGCGCGGCTGGAAGTATGTGTCGGTCTCCGGGTCGGTGTGTAGTGGACTGCTCATCCACACTCGGAGTGCGGTCGGTCGGCCGGCATCGCGCGGGTGATTGGCTTCTACCACGACCACGTACGGCACGAGGTCGTGGATGCGGTACCCGTGGGCGTACCAGCCGTGGCGCACCGGCCGCTCGTCCGTCGCGTGGTCCCCGCCGTCACTGTCGCTGTCGTCACCATCGTCGGTGGCGATCTCGATGGTGCAGCGGGTGCCGATGATGGTCCAGCCACCGTCTCGCAGGTCCTTGAGCACCTCCTGCACCGGCTCACGTAGCCGCGGTCCGACCATGTCGTCCGGAGGTGGCTGCTCGCCGTGCCACGGGTCGAAGTGTCCTATGAAGCCGTTGCCGCGATGCGTGCCCTCGCTGACCAGCAGGCTTCCCTCGTCGATCCATTCGTCGACGGTGTCGGCGTAGACCGGGTCGGTGCGCATGATCTCGATGCGCGCATGGTCGGTCTCATTAGCCATGATCATTTCCTGGCAGGCGGTCGCGCTGAGCACCAGCGCGGCCAGCAGAGCGGTGGAGATGCTCGGGCGAAGATGCATCGGTCGGTTCTCCGGGGTGAGCGAGCGGTCAGCGGTCGGAACGGTCCTGGGTGGCTCAGTCGGTGGGTGAGATGACGGCGTAGATGCGTCGCGCGTCCACATCGGCCGACCAGGCGGGGGACGACAGCTCGAACGGCTCCCGGTGCAGCTGCTCGGCCGGCACGGCAACCACGTTGCCCCACGAGTTGTACACCAGCACATCCCCGTTGTCGTCGTGCCCGACGGCCAGCACATAGTGGTCGGGGTATGAATCACCGATGAGCAACAACGAGGGGTTGCCCCGGCTGGCTCCGGCGACCGCGTCGGCGACGTTGCCCATGGTCTGCTCCGGGCTGGAGCCCGTGACGTCCCACGCCACCGTGTGCTCGACACCGGTGTGCTCGGACAGGTAGGACGCCGCGCCGGCGGGCCAGGTGCCCAGGCCCTCGGGCCAGCCGGAGTGCCCCCGCCACTGGTTGGTCTCGGCGAGGATGCGTTGCTCCTCGGCCGCCAGACGCTCGGACATCCCGTCGTCGGTAGCCAGCTCCAGCGCGTACACCGGGTCGTGGGTCGCCCGGGCCACCAGTAGCGACAACGACCCGCAGGTGTTGGGGGCAGCCTGCCTGAGGTCGGCCCCCATCCAGGTGTGGTGGCCGTGGTCGCCATCGCGCCGGTCCGGGTCCAGCGGCCGCAGGCGACTCTCCAGCCAGCCCTGGTCGCGGCCGCGGATAGCCTCGGCGAAACCGGTCAGGCCCGCCACGCTGTGACCGGCCGCCAGCGCCTTGGTGATCCACGCCCGCTGCAGGCCGCTGCCGGCGGCGTCGAGCAGATCCTGGAACTCGGCGCGCTGCTGCGGGCTCATCGCCTCCAGCCGCGCCGCGGCACGCTGAGAATCCGAGGCGGTCAGCACCGCACCCATCCCGTCGGCGGCGCCGGTGAGCTGCAGCCGCTGCGTGCTGGTCAACACCGGCGTGTCCAACGCCGACGCGGTGGCCTGCCCGGCGCAGTCACGCAGCAGCCCGGCCGCCTGGGCACACACGTCCTCCTGGTGGGCCGACGCCGCGGCCATCTCGTCGATGTGATCGGCGCACTGGCGCCGGTAGTCGCCCAACGTCGAGGGGTCGGCGTGGTTGGCCACGATCCGGGTCCCGTCCAGCTGATCCCGCGCCCGCGAGAACCGCTGCCGGGCCTCCTCGAGGCCATCACCCAGCGCGTCGAGCCCGGCGGCCATTCGCCGCAGCACCTCGCTGGCGCGCTCTGTCCGCGCCGCAGTGGCACTCATACGACGCTCAGCTACCTCGGCGACCTCACCGGTGCGCACCTGCGGGAGCCGGTCACGCCGCAACCGGTCCAGATCACCACCGGCCTGCTCGATCTCGCCGGCCGCCCGCCGGCACCGCCACGCCGCCCGACCCACCTGCACCGGATCACTGGCCGGCAACGCCACCTGCAGCGCCTCGTCCACCACCTGGTTGAGTTGCCGCAACGCCGCCGGGTGCGGGTCGACACCCGGCACCCACGGGCCCAACAGCTCCGGCAACGAACCCGGCAACCGCGGCCGCGGCAGGTCCCGCACCACCGGCAGATCCGGCCACCGCGCTTCACCCCGCAACGCCGCGGCCAACTGCCGCAACCGCGTCACTCCGCTCACCTCGGCACCGCCGCACCACCACCGAACCGGCCGGCGATCCCGTCCTCGGCCTGCTGCAAATGATCAGCATCGTGACGCGCGGCATGACTCATCTCCGCACACATACGGCGCACCAGATCGATCTCCGCTGACCACGCCGACATCGCCTCCGCCATCGCCTCCGCCGTGGCACCCCATCCGTACACCCCGGCCTCCGGCGCCGGCACCTGCCGCAGCTCCTCGCGCGCCGCCGACGCCACCTCCGCCGTACGCGCCAACGTCCCGGACAGCTCATACAACCCCGCCACATCAGCGGTGAAACCACCCGCGGACACGGTCACCTCCGTCACACGCTCCGTTCCCGGTGAGGGTAGGGGCCGCGCGCAACCCGGTGCCGTCACCGGCGTGCGCGTGACAGGCGGCGCAACACCGGCGGCTAGGATCGTCGGTTATGGCACGAGTGCTCACTCCGCGGGCCGAGGACTTCCCGCGCTGGTATCAGGACGTGATCGCCAAGGCCGAGCTGGCCGACAACGGGCCGGTGCGCGGCACCATGGTGATCCGACCGGCCGGGTACGCCATCTGGGAGCGCATGCAGGCCGAGATGGATGCCCGGATCAAGGCCGCCGGCGCCGAGAACGCATACTTCCCGCTGTTCATCCCGGAGTCGTACCTGCGCCGCGAGGCCGAGCACGTGGAAGGCTTCTCCCCGGAGCTGGCGGTGGTCACCCACGCCGGCGGCAAGCAGCTGGCTGAGCCGGTGGTGGTACGCCCCACCAGTGAGACCGTGATCGGCGAGTTCATGGGTAAGTGGGTCAGCTCCTATCGGGACCTGCCGCTGCTGCTGAACCAGTGGTCCAACGTGGTGCGCTGGGAGCTGCGGCCGCGGGTGTTCCTGCGCACCAGCGAGTTCCTGTGGCAGGAGGGGCACACCGCCCACGCCACCGAGGCGGACGCGCGCGCCTACGCCCGCAGGATCTTGCACGAGGCGTACGAGGACTTCATGGTCAACGTGCTGGCGATGCCGGTCGTGGTGGGGCTGAAAACGGCTGCGGAGCGGTTCGCCGGGGCCACCCACACCATGTCCCTGGAGGCGATGACCGGCGACGGCAAGGCGCTGCAGATGGGCACCTCGCACGAGCTGGGGCAGAACTTCTCCCGCGCCTTCGACATCTCCTACTCGTCGGCGTCCGGGTCGCTGGAGCACGCCTGGACCACCTCGTGGGGCACGTCGACGCGGATGCTCGGTGGGCTGATCATGTGCCACGGCGACGACAACGGGCTGCGGGTGCCGCCGCGGCTGGCGCCGGTGCAGGCGTACGTGATGGTGGTCAAGGAGGACGGTTCCGGGGTGACCGAGGCGGCGGCCAAGCTGCGCGACGCGCTGCGCGACGCCGGGATCCGGGCGGCGCTGGATGATCGTTCCGATGTGGCGTTCGGCCGCCGGGCCGTCGACGCGGAGCTGAAGGGCTACCCGGTGCGTGTCGAGGTCGGCCCGCGGGACCTCGCGGCCGGCAACGCCGTCCTGGTGCGCCGGCGCGACGGCGCCAAGACCCCGGTGGCGCTGGAGGCGGTGGTCACCGAGGTCCGCTCGGCGCTGGAGACCGACCAGCAGGCGCTGTACGACGAGGCGCGGGCGGCCCGCCAGGCCCGCACGTCCGACGTGCTCACGCTGGATAACGCGATCGAGGCGGCGGCCACCGGCTGGGCGCGCATCCCATGGTCGGCCGTCGGCGTCGAGGGCGAGGCGCGGGCGAACGAGGCAGCGGTGTCGGTGCGCTGCCTGATGCGTGCCGACGGCTCGGTGCCCGACTCGCTCGACGAATCCGACCTGGTGGCGATCCTGGCCCGCTCCTACTGATGACCGCCGGCGGGCGACGCTTCGCGCCGGGACAGGTGGTGGTCCGCCGCTACTTTCGCGCGCGCAACGGACTGATCATCGTCCAGGCCTGCCGGGTGGTCTCCGACGACGAGCGGGGGCTGCTGCTGTGGATGCCGGTCGGGTCGCGCAACCGCCGGATCACGACCGTTGACGGGCGGCGGTATGAGCAGCTGTCCCGCGCCGAGTGGGACGCGGCCGACAAGGTCCTCGCGGAGCACCCCACCCGGCGCCACCACATTCTGATGTTGATGCCCCCGGCGCCGGTCGGGGCGGTCGCGTGGCACTCGGTGTTCTGGTTCTTCGAGCCGGACGGGGCGTTCGCCGGCTGGTACGTCAACCTGGAGTCGCCGGCGGCGCGGTGGTCGGACGGGCTCGACCTGGTCGACTACGACCTGGACCTGTGGGTGTCGCCCGACCGCAGCTGGCGGTGGAAGGACGAGGAGGACTTCGAGACCGCGACCCGGGAGGGGCTGGACTGGTCGGGCGAGCAGGCGGTAGACATCCGCGCCGAGGGGATGCGGCTGGCGAAACGGGCCGAGGCCGCGGAATTCCCGTTCGACGGCACCTGGTGCGACTTCCGCCCCGATCCGCAGTGGCAGGCACCGGCGCCTCCGCCCGGCTGGGACCGCCCGCCGGCGTGGTGACGGCGGTTATGCGGTGCGCTGTTGCTCGATGATGGTCCACAGGTGCGGCAGCACGTGGGTGCGGAAGTGCGCGCCCCAGTCCGGCTGCGTGCCGTCGACGTCGGTGAATCCGTACTCCTTGGCCAGGTCCCACGTGGTCAGCGACCCGCCGGTGCGGCGCAGGATGCCCGGGTCGCCGGCCAGCGCCACCACCGCCCGGCCGATGTAGGTCGGCGTCTCGGACACGGCGAAGTCCGGGTCCTGCGCCACCGCGTCGCGCCAGGTGTCCTCGGTAACCCCGAAGTGCTCCAGCATCGCCTCGGAGCGCAGGAACCCCGGACTCAGCGCCACCGCGGCCACGTGGTGCGGTCGGAGCTCCGCGGCCTGGGTCTTGGCGAGTTGAATCACCGTCTTCTTCACCAGGTCGTAGAAGAAGTCGCCCCGGTAGCCGTCGGGGAACAGCGCGTTGCCCTGCTCGTCCCCGTCGGTGATCTCGACGACCAGCCCTTGCCCGCGGCGCACCAGCAGCGGGAGCGCGTAGTGGCTGGTGATGATGTGCGTGTCGACAGCCTGCCGCAGCAGGCGGAGCCCGTTGTCGAGGTCCTGATTCCACAGCGGTCGCCACCGCACCAGCGGGTCGCCGCCCCACACGTCGTTGACCAGCAGGTCGAGCTGGCCGCTCTGCTCGGCGTCGATGCGCTCGACCAGGCTGCGCACCTGGGCGGGGTCGGAGTGGTCGCAGCGCACGGCGATGCCGCGGCCGCCGCCGGCGTCGACCAGCGCGGCGGTCTGCTCGATGGTCTCTGGTCGGTCCAGGTCGGACCGTTGTGTCGCGGTGCTGCGGCCGGTTACGTAGACGGTGGCGCCGGCCTCGCCGAGCGCGACCGCGATCCCGCGGCCGGCGCCGCGGGTGGCGCCGGCCACCAGCGCGACCGTGTCGGTCAACGTCATGGGTCCTCCCTCAGGTAGGGCGTGAGCAGCGTGTCCAGGTCGTCCTGCACGGCCTGCGCCAACGGGCCGTCGCCGGTCAGCGCCCACGAAATCACCGCCCCCTGGTAGAGGCTCCGGATCGCGTGGGCGAGGCGCTCGTGGTCGGTGTCCGGGTCAATTTGCCCGGCGGCCTGCGCCTCGACCAGCAGCGCGGTGATCTCACGGTGCATGAGCGTCGCGTGAGCGCGGGCGTGTGCGAGGAACTCGTCGTCGGTCAGGTCCATGTGCAGGAAAGTGAGGCTGTTGGCGAGTTCGGCACGGTCGCGCACCCGGGCGAACCCGCCCACCGCGGCCCGTAGCGTCGCCAGCGGGGACTGGTGCGTTGCCCGTGCCTGCACGAACGGCCGCCGCACACCCCCCGCGGCGCGGCTGGCGAAGGCTAGCAGCAGCCCGCGCTTGGAGCCGAACCGCTGCACCAGCGTGGCGGGGGACAGGCCGGCTTCCCGGGCCACCGTGGCGAGCGTGAGATTCGGCAGCCCGTGCCGGGCGATCGCCCGACCCGTCGCGGCCATGATCGCCTCGTCGCTCGCACTTCGCGGTCGCGGCACGGCGCCCATGCTAGTAAATGACTGTTCGTTTACAAACTGTCGGGGGTGGTCGGCGGTTGCTAGCGTCACCGCCATGCAATTCGAGCCGGGTCGGACGGTGCTGCGCCGCTTCTTCCAACGAGGCGCGAGCCCGAACGTGGTGAAGAGTGTCCGCGTGGTCGGCGACGACGAGCGTGGCCTGCTGCTGTGGGTCGCCGACGGCAGCCCACTGGCTTGGCTCACGCTGGCCGACGGCCGCAGCATGCACGGCATGTCGCTGCCGGAGTGGCTGGCCGCACCGAAGCGTCTGGACCGTCGGGCCTGGCAGGGCGGCGGCATTCTGGTGCTTGTTCCACCGGAGGCCGCCCACTCGGTGTGGTGGTTCTGGCGAGACGGCGGGGCCTTCTCCGGCTGGTACGTCAACCTGGAGGCGCCGGCGGTGCGCTGGGACGACGGTGAGGTGGCCGGTGTCGACAGCGTGGACCACGACCTCGACATCGTGGTGCGTCCCGACCGGTCGTGGCAGTGGAAGGACGAGGACGAGCTGGTCGAGCGCAGCGCCTATCCGGAGCACTACTGGGTGGACGACCCGGAGGCGGTGCGTGCGGAGGGTGAGCGCGTGACCAAGCTGATCGACACGGGCGGGTTCCCGTTCGACGGCAGGTGGTGCGACTTCCGGCCCGATCCGTGCTGGACGGTGCCGGAGGGTTTCCCGGCCGGGTGGCAGCGCCCCCGCGCATACGCTTAGGGGTTTGTGTGCGTCTGTTGTCGCCATGGCGACAACAGACGCACACAAAGCCGCGGACCGGGTCACCATGCGTGGATGCGGATGCCATCGGACGACGCGAGTGACCTGGAGTGGTTGTTGTTCAGCCAGGCCGGTGTGATCAGCTGGCGTCAGGCGGTCGACCAGCTCGGCCCGGGCAGGGTGCGCCACCTGGTGGCCTCCGGACGGTGGCGACGACTGTGCCGTGGCGTCCTGGTGACCGTCACCGGCCAGTTGACCCCGCAGCAACAGACGTGGGCGGCGTTGCTGGCGGCCGGAACCGGCGCCGTGCTCGCCGGGCTGGCCGCCGCCCGCGTCGACGGTCTGCGCCGGGTGCGGACACGACGCCAGGATGCGATCGACATCCTGATACCGGCGCAGCGCCGCGCGGTCGACCTGCGTGGCAGGATGCCACCGGAGATGCCCCCGGTCGTGGTGCGGCGCACCCGCCACCTGTCGCGGCGGGATCTGCTCGACCGGCCGTGGCGCACCCCGGTCGCCCGGTCGCTGGTGGACGCCGCCGGCTGGGCGGGCACCGACACCGAGGCGCGCACCATCCTCGCCGCCGGTTGCCAGCAACGGCTGGTGTCGCCGTCGGACCTGTTGACGGAGGTCGCGGGGCGGCCCAGAGTCGGTCGGCGGGCCCTCATCCGGCAGACCGCCCACGACCTCGCCGGCGGTCCGGAGGCGCTGTCCGAGATCGACCTGGCCCGCCTGTGCCGCAGGTTCGGCTTGCCGGCGCCGAAACACCAGCAGCGTCGTGTCGAGCGCTCGGGACGGGTGCGCTACATCGACGCGTACTGGCCGCAGTGGGGTCTGCAGGTGGAGGTCGACGGTGCGCACCACATGGATGTCACGCAATGGGAGGCGGACATGCGGCGGCAGAACGACATCTGGCTGGCCGGCGACCGGATCCTGCGGTTCACCGCATTCCAGGTGCGACACTGTCCCGCGGAGGTCGCCGAGCAGATCCGCCGTGCTCTCACCGCCGCCGGGTGGTGCGCATGAGAAGCGCCGTACGGCGAGTTTGTGTGCGTCTGTTGTCGCTATGACAGCAGCAAACCTCCACAAAGCCCGGGAAGGATCGCAGCGCGCGGGGTAGCGGGGTTGGACTAACGTCGCGCGCATGCGGTTCGAACCGGGACGGGTAATGCTGCGCCGCAACTGGCGGGCGGGGCGGATCAGTTTGGCACAGGCCACGCTGGTGGTTGCCGACGATGAACAGGGGCTGCGGGTGTGGCTGCCGGCCGGCGCGGGCTGGGGTCGCATCCTGGCCGCGGACGGGCGTAGCCACCACGACGCACCGATCGACCAGCTCGGCGACGATGCCGCCTTCACACCGTTGACCTGGCAGGACAACGATGTGCTGATCTGGATGCCGCCAGACGCGGCGCATTCGGTCTGGTGGTTGTGGGACGCACATACCGGTGGCTTCGCCGGCTGGTACGTGAATCTGGAGGCGCCCTCGGTGCGTTGGGACGACGGCGACGTCGCCGGGGTGGACACGGCCGATCATGCGCTGGACGTGCTGGTCGCCCCGGACCGCACCTGGCGGTGGAAGGACGAGGAGGAGTTCGCCAGCCGCACCGGGCACCCGCTGTACTGGAGCGCGCCGGAAGCAGACGCGATCCGGGCCGAAGGCGAGCGGCTGGCCAAGCGCGCCGAGGCGGAAGCGTTCCCGTTCGACGGCAGCTGGCTAGACTTCCACCCCGACCCGGCGTGGCAGGTGCCGACCCGGTTCCCCGCCGGCTGGAACCGGCTGAGAGCCGTCTGACGCGAAGGATTGCCGCCCCGTGTGTGGTGGCGTCGCCCGATCTGGCACAATTAACGGCTGGTAACCGGCGCGTGTCCGGCGCCCTCTACCCGGGCGCGCCGCCAGTCCGCGAGTCTCGGACCCATATCCCCACGTGGGCGCCGGCCGACTCACCCGCGTACCGCCGCGGTGATCCGTGGCGGCGACGACCCAACAGGAGCGAGACACGTGGCCGTACGCATCCGGCTTCTGCGGATGGGAAAGATCCGCAACCCGCAGTACCGCATCGTCGTGGCCGACTCGCGCAAGAAGCGCGACGGTCGGGCGATCGAGAACCTCGGCATCTACCACCCGAAGGAGGAGCCCTCGCGCATCGAGGTCAACTCCGAGCGGGTGCAGTACTGGCTGTCGGTCGGCGCGCAGCCCAGCGAGCCGGTGAAGACCATTCTGCAGCGCACCGGCGACTGGCAGAAGTTCAAGGGCCTGCATCCGCCGTCGAAGCCGCTGCAGGTCGCGCCGGCGCGCGCGGACCGGACCGCCATCTACGAGGCGGAGGCGAAGGCGGCCGCCGGCCTGGCTGACAAGGCGGACAAGGCCGGCAAGGCCAAGAAGGCGGACAAGGCCGGCAAGGGCCAGGCGGAGGAGAAGCCGGAGAAGGCCCAGAAGGCCCCGGCGAAGAAGACCGCGAAGAAGGCGACCAAGGCGACGAAGGCCGCTGACACCGCCGAGGCACCCGCTGCCGAGGCACCCGCTGCCGAGGCACCCGCTGCCGAGACACCCGCTGCCGAGGCGACGGCGAAGGGCGAGACCGCTACCGCGAGTGAGGAGCAGGCCGGTGCGCAATCAGGCGAGCAGGCCTGACCCAGCGGTCAAGCCGGCACTGGAGCACCTGATCAAGGGCATCGTCGAGCACCCGGATGACGTCCGGATCCGGCTCATCGACGGCCGCCGCGGCAGCAAACTCGAGGTCCGGGTCCACCCCGAGGACCTCGGGACGGTCATCGGCCGCAGCGGCCGCACCGCCAAGGCCCTGCGCCAGGTGATCGGTTCGGTCGGCGGCCGCGGCGTACGGGTGGAAATCG
>SLSW01000150.1 GCA_007130245.1 Micromonosporaceae bacterium | reverse complement strand
GGCGCTACCGGCACCGTCGGCCGACCGGCGGCCCCGGTGGCGGGCCGGTCGGCCGGCCCGGTGCCCGCGCGCTGGTCGGACGCCGCGTCGCCACGGGTGGTCGCGGGCTCGTCCCGGATGGTCTCGGGCTCGCGGTTGTTGTCGCCGGCGGTCACGGCTTGCTCCCGATGGTCTCGGCCCGGCGCTCCATCCAGCGCTCGATGCGCAGCTGCTCCTCCCGGCCCTCGGCCACGGCGCGCTCCCACTCGGCCCGCCGGGCCTTGTCGTGCCGCCAGCTCGACGGCATCTTGCCCGGCGGCACCAGTGGCCCGCGCCCGGCGGCGCGGTCGGCCTCGAGCTTCACCCGCCGACTGTCGTTGATCGGCTCGTGCTGGATCTTCTCGTGCAGGCGCAGGATGGCGTCGATCAGCATCTCCGGCCGCGGCGGGCAGCCGGGCAGGTACATGTCGACCGGCACGACGTGGTCGACGCCCTGCACGATGGCGTAGTTGTTGAACATCCCGCCGGACGTGGCGCACACCCCCATCGACAGCACCCACTTCGGCGCGGTCATCTGGTCGTAGATCTGGCGCAGCACCGGGGCCATCTTCTGCGACACCCGCCCGGCCACGATCATCAGGTCGGCCTGGCGCGGGCTGGCCCGGAACACCTCCATGCCGAACCGGCCCAGGTCGTAGCGGGGCGCGCCGGTGGACATCATCTCGATCGCGCAGCAGGCCAGCCCGAAGGTCGCCGGCCAGGTGCTGGACTTGCGCGCCCAGTTGGCCAGCTGCTCCACCCCGGTCAGCAGCAGGCCGCTCGGAACCTTCTCCTCGATGCCCATGTCAGCTCCACTCCAGGCCGCCGCGGCGCCACTCGTACACGTACGCGATGCTCACCGCGACGATGAACAGCAACACGGCCAGGAATCCGCCCAGCGCCAGCTGGTCGAAAGCGATGGCCCACGGGATCAGGAAGACCACCTCGATGTCGAAGATGATGAACATCATCGCGGTCAGGTAGAACTTCACCGGCACCCGGCCGCCGCCCACCGGCTGCGGGGTGGGTTCGATGCCGCACTCGTACGGCTCCAGCTTGGCCCGGTTGTAACGGTGTGGGCCGACCAGTCGGGCGATCACCAGCGAGACGATCGCGAAGGCGGCGGCCAGGCCGAACAACCCGGCGATCGGCGCGTACGCGGACAGCTCCATGCCTGCTCCTGCTCCGTCCTTCCTCGCTCGCTACCTGCTCGTTTGCCTGTCAGCCCGTGATCACACTATTGGTCCGGCGCGGCCGGTCAGACCGCGGGGGCCACCCGCACCAACCCGTTGATGATCCGGTCCATCGCGTCTCCCCCTCGCGGGTCGGTCAGGTTCGCCATCAGCTTGAGCACGAACCGCATCAGCAGCGGCCGCGGCAGCCCGTGCTGGATGAGCACGTTCATCACGTGGGGTTTCCCGATCAGCTTCACGAAAACTCCCCCCAGCCGGTAGTAGCCGCCGTAGCGGTCGCTGAGCAGCTGCGGGTAACACCGCAGCGCCTGCTCGGCGGCGGCCACCGTCGGCCGGGCCAGCGCCTGGGCAGCCACTTCCGCGGCGATCTCGCCGGACTCCATCGCGTACGGGATGCCTTCGCCGTTGAAGGGGTTGACCATGCCCCCGGTGTCGCCGACGAGCATGACCCCCCGGCGGTAGTGCGGCACCCGGTTGAACCCCATCGGCAGCGCCGCGCCCATGATCGGCCCGTCGGCGTTGGCCTCGTCGCCGAGCCCCCAGTCGGCCGGGGTGGCGCCGAGCCAGTCGGTGAGCAGCTTGCGGTAGTTGGTCCGGCCGAACGCCGAGGACGAGTTGAGCACGCCCAGGCCGACGTTGACCCGCCCGTCGCCCATGCCGAAGATCCAGCCGTAGCCGGGCATGATGCCGCCGGTGTCGCGGCTGCGCAGCTCCAGCCACGACTCCAGGAAGTCGTCGTCGTGCTTGGCCTTGCAGTGGTAGTAGCGCCGTACCGCCACCCCCAGCGGGCGGTCGTCGCGCTTGGTCAGGCCCAGCGCCAGCGGCAGCCGGCCAGAGACCCCGTCGGCGGCGATCACCACTGGGGCGCGGAACGTGACCGGCTCCGGGTCGTCGCCCACGGTGGCGCGCACCCCCACCACCCGGCCGGTGTCCTCGTCGGCGACCGGTCCGGTGACCGTGTGCCCGGTGCGCAGCTCGGCACCGGCGGCCACCGCCCGGGTGGCCAGGATGTGGTCGAAGTCGTGCCGGGTGCGGGTCAGGCCGAAGTCGGGGTAACTGGCCAGCGCCGGCCAGGGCAGCTCCAGGCGCAACCCGCCGCCGATCACCCGTAGCCCGCGGTTACGCACCCAGCCGGGCTGGTCCAGGTCGACGCCCATGCGCACCAGTTGGGCGACCGCCCGTGGCGTGAGGCCGTCGCCGCAGACCTTCTCGCGCGGCAGCGACGACTTCTCCAGCAGCAGCACCCGGGCACCGTGGTTGGCGAGGTGATAGGCGGCGGCGCTGCCGCCGGGGCCAGCGCCGACGACGATCGCATCCGCGTCGCGTTCCGGCACGGCCGGCACCTCCCGCCTCGGTGTCACTGCTCGTGAAAGTCTTCACAAGCGCTCGTCTTCGAGTCTAGAACGGTGTTGTCGTCTCGACATCTCCGGGGCGGGTGGCGCGATGCAACGCCACCACCCCGCCGGTGAGGTTCCGCCAAGCCACGTCCGCCCAGCCGGCATCGGTCATCCATCCGGCCAGGCCGGTCTGGTCCGGCCAGGCCCGGATCGACTCGGCCAGGTAGACGTACGCATCCGCGTTGCTGGCCACCCGCCGGGCGACCGCGGGCAGCGACCGCATCAGGTACGACAGGTAGACCGTACGGAACAATCGGCTGGTCGGGTGGCTGAACTCACACACCACCAGCCTCCCGCCGGGCCGGGCCACCCGGGCGAACTCGCGCAGCGCCGCCACCGGATCCACCACGTTGCGCAGGGCGAACGAGATCGTCACCGCGTCGAAGGTGGCGTCGGCGAACGGAAGCGTGAGCGCGTCGGCGGCCAGCAGCGGCACGTGCGGGCGTCGACGACGGCCGGCGGCGAGCATGCCCAGCGAGATGTCCACCCCCACCGCGACCCGGTCCGCTCCGGCGAACTCGGCCGTGGAGACCCCGGTGCCGGCGCCCACGTCGAGCACGCGCGCGCCCGGTCGCAACTCCAGGGCGCGGCAAGTGGCACGGCGCCAGGCGCGGTCGCGACCGAACGAGATCACCGTGTTGGTGCGGTCGTAGCGGGCCGCGACGCCGTCGAACATGGCGGCCACCTCGTGCGGTTGCTTGTCCAGCCCCGCCCGCCGTCCGGCGTGGCCGGGTATCACCCCGGCCGCCTCTGGTGTCTGGTCGCCGCTCACGCCTGGCCACTCTGCCATCCGCGGTCACCGGCCCGCGCCGCGGCCACCTACTGCTCCCAGAGGTCCTGACCGGATTCATCCGGATCGTGAGTATTAGTGGCTTTTGCAAGGGATACTCGGAGCTGCCGGGGATACGCGGGAAGGAGGGGCCGATGCTTCCCTACGACGAGTCCAACTTCGAGCTCTCGCTCCTGGGTTACAACCGTCGCCAGGTAGATCGGCACATCGACCAACTGAACCAGCGGCTGGACGAGGCCACCATCGCCTTCGACACCGCCGTAGCGCTGCAGAACCAGCTCAACGACGCCCGCACCGAGATCGCCAAGCTGCGGTCCATCGCGCGCACCCTGCCCGGTGGCCTGCGGATCGGCGAGCGGATCACCGAGATCCTGGCCGCGGCCGAACAGCAGGCCGCCGTCATCCGCGCGCAGGCCGCGCACGAGGCCGACGAACGGCAGGACTACGACCGGCGGGACCAGCACCGGGCACCGGTCAGCTGACGCGGCGCAGGCCGCAACCTGACAGTGGTCACCTGGTGGCCGCGACGCCCGATGGCGCGATCGCGATCGAGGAGAAGTGCGACACCACCCGCTCGTCGGTGGGGTCGTCAGCAGGGGTCCGGTGCACCCGCAGGTGCCGGTAGAGCGTGTCCCGCTGCGCCGGGATCCGGTCGGCGCTGCGGATCATCCAGATCAGCTCGGTGAGCTTGGAGCGGTGCCTCGCCCCCGCCGAGGAGATCACGTTCTCCTCCAGCATGATCGAACCGAGGTCGTCCACGCCCATGTGCAGCGACAGCTGCCCGACATCCTTGCCGGTCGTCAGCCACGACGACTGCAGGTGCGCGACATTGTCGAAGAACAGCCGCGAGGTGGCGACCATCCGCAGGTATTCCATGGTGGTCGCCTGGGTGCGGCCCTTGAGGTGGTTGTTCTCCGGCTGGTAGGTCCACGGAATGAACGCCCGGAAGCCACCCGTACGGTCCTGCACATCGCGGATCATCGCCAAATGCGCGATGCGCTCGGCATGGGTCTCGCCGGTGCCCATCATCATGGTCGCGGTCGACTCCACCCCCATGCGGTGCGCGATCTCCATGACCTCCAGCCACCGCTGGCCCGACTCCTTCAACGGCGCGATCGCCCGGCGCGGCCGGTCCGGCAGCATCTCCGCGCCGGCGCCCGCGATCGAGTCCAGGCCCGCTGCGGTGATACGCCGGATCGCCTCCTCGATCGACACGCCCGACACCTTGGCCATATGCAGGATCTCGCTGGGGCCGATCGAGTGGATCGCCAGCTGCGGGAAGGCGGCCTTGACCGCGGAGAACAACTGCTCGTAATACTGCACCCCGTAGTCCGGGTGGTGCCCGCCCTGCAGCATCACCTGGGTGGCACCCAGGTCGGCCGCCTCGCCGCAGCGGCGCAGGATCTCGTCCAGGTCGTGACTCCAGCCCTCGGCGTGCTTCGGCGCCCGGTAAAAGGCGCAGAACTTGCACGCGGTCACGCACACGTTGGTGTAGTTGATGTTCCGGTCGATCAAATAGGTCACGATGCCGTCCGGGTAGCGACGCCGCCGCACCGCGTCGGCCGCCTCCCCCAGCGGGTGCAACGGTGCGTCGGTGTAGATGAGCAGCGCCTCTTCGGGCGTGATCCGCCCGCCGTCGGCGCCGCGCTGCAGAATCTCGTCGATCTCCCGGTCTCCGCTCACGACCTCGAGCCTACGTGGCCACGGGCAGCGGCCACCCGGCCACCTCGCAAGCGTGCCACCCGTCTCACCCCGTACCTGCCGACCCCGGGCAGAAGCGTAGGGTCGGCCCATGGGTGAGATGCGTTACCGCCGGCTCGGCGAGTCCGGGCTGATGGTCTCTGTGGTGGGTCTCGGCTGCAACAACTTCGGCGCCCGGATGGACGACGCCGCCACCCACCGGGTGGTGGCCACGGCCCTGGATACCGGGATCAACCTGTTCGACACCGCCGACGTCTACGGCAACCGGGGCGGCTCGGAGCAGGCGCTCGGCGCGGCGCTGAAGGACCGCCGGGACGAGGCTGTCATCGCCACCAAGTTCGGCCACGACATGGGCAACGCCAACGGCCCGGACCACGGCGCGCGGGGCGCCCGCCGGTACATCATACGGGCGGTGGAGAGCTCGCTGCGGAGGCTGGGCACCGACTACATCGACCTGTATCAGATGCACCTTCCCGACCCGGGCACGCCGATCGAGGAGACGATGGCGGCACTGGACGACCTGGTGCGCGCCGGCAAGGTGCGCTACCTCGGGCACTCCAACTTCACCGGGTGGCAGGTCGCGGACACCGCCTGGATCGCCCGCAGTCGCGGGCTGGCGCCGTTCATCTCCGCCCAGAACCACTACAACCTGCTGCAACGCGACGTGGAACAGGAACTGGTGCCGGCCTGCCGGCGCTTCGGCGTCGGCCTGCTGCCGTACTTCCCGCTGGCCAGTGGGCTGCTCACCGGCAAGTACCGGCGCGGTGCCGCCGCCCCCGAAGGTGCCCGGCTGGCCGCGGACCGGTTCGCCCCGCGGCTGGCGGCCGCCCCGTGGGACACCATCGAGGCGCTCGAAAATTTCGCGGCAGAGCGCGATCTGACCATGCTGGACCTGGCCATCGGAGGGCTGGCCGCACAGCCGGCGGTGTCGTCGGTGATCGCCGGGGCCACCACGCCGGAGCAGGTGCAGGCCAACGTGAAGGCCGGCTCCTGGCAACCCTCCGGCGAAGATCTCGCCGCCCTGCGCACCGTGCTGGAAGAAGGGTCCCCTGCTCAGGCCTGAGCCCCAACAGGGGTCCCCTGCTCAACGAAGCCGCCCAAGAGGGGTCCCCTCCTGGGCGCACTTCCTTGAGGAGGGCGCCCCGCTTGGGCACCATTCCTGAGGAGGGCGCCCCCGTCAAGGCCACAGACTGAGGAGGGGTCCCCTCTTCAATCGAAGAGCATCAAACGTCGTAGTCGACCGTCAACTCGTCGCTGACCGGGCTGGACTGGCAGGTCAGCACGTAACCGGCGGCCAGCTCGTCCGGCTCCAGCGCCCAGTTGGCCGCCATCGTCACCTCGCCGTCGACGACCCTGGCGCGGCAGGTGGAGCAGACCCCGCCGCGGCAGGAGTACGGCAGCTCCCCGCGTACCTTCAGCGCAGCGTCCAGCACGCGCTCGTCGCGGCCCATGGTGAAACTCGAGGTGCGCCCGTCCAGCAGGATCGTTACGGAGGTACGCCGATCGTCAACGACGCCGGAAGGCGCCTCGGCTCCCGCGCCGGCACCAGCGGACCGGTCGCCGGAGGTGGCGGCTTCCTCCCCGGTGGGCACGTGGAACAGTTCAGTGTGGACCGCGCGCTCGGGCACCCCGCGCTCGGCCAGCACCGTCCGGGCGTCGGCGACCATGCCGTACGGGCCGCACAGGAACCACTCGTCGGCCTCGCCGGGCACGAACACGTCCAGCAGCCGCGGCAGGCGCTGCGCGTCGATGCGACCGGAGAGCAGCTCCGCGTCGCCGGGCTCACGCGAGAGCACGTGCACCACCTGCAGCCGGGTGGGCCAGCGGTCCTTGAGATCGGCCAGCTCCTCGGCGAACATGACCGACCGGGCGTACCGGTTGCCGTAGAGCACGGTAAAGGTGCTGCCCGGTTCGGTCGCCAGCGCGGTGGCGACCAGCGACAGCACCGGGGTGACGCCAGAGCCGGCCACGATGCCGACGTAACGCCGGGTGCGCGCCGGGTCCAGCGCGGTGGTGAAGTGTCCCAGCGGCGGCATCACCTCCACCTCGTCGCCGGGGGTCAGGTGCTTCGCCGCCCAGGTGGAGAACGCGCCGCCGGGAAGCTCCTTCACCCCGATGCGCAGCTGGCCGGCGGCGGCCAGCTCGGCCGGGGTGGAGCAGATCGAGTACGAGCGGCGGATGTCGTCGCCGGTGTCAGGGTCGATGCGCCGTACGGTCAGGTGCTGGCCGGCGGCGAAGGCGTACGTGTCCCGCAGTGGCCCGGGCACCGTGAAGGTGATCGCCAGCGCGTCGTCGGTCAGCCGGTCGATCGCCGCCACCGGCAGCCGGTGGAAGGTGGGCCGGCGGCGGGTGGGGCGGGTGATCGTCACCTGGTCGGTCATCAGAAGCTCTTGACGTGCTCGAAGGGATCCCCGCAGCCGTCGCAGCGCCACAGCGCCTTGCAGGGGGTGGAGCCGAACCGGCTCAGCTCGTCGGTCGCCGTCGAGCCGCACCGGGGGCAGGCGACCTGGTCGGGTGGCCGGGACGCCGGCAGCCCGAGCGAGACGGTGCGGGCCGGCCCGGGCGGGGCGATGCCGGCGGCGGCCAGCTTGCGCCGTCCGGTGTCGGTGATCCAGTCGGTGCTCCAGGCCGGGTGCAGCTGGGTGACCACCTCCACCTCGGCCCAGCCGGCCGTGCGCAGCGCGGCCGCCACCTCGGCGCGGATCACGTCCATGGCCGGGCAGCCCGAGTAGGTGGGGGTGATGGTGGCCACCGCCCGGTCGCCGTCGGTGTCGACCGCGCGCAGGATGCCGAGGTCGGCGATGGTGACCACCCGCAGCTCCGGGTCGACCACCTGCGCGGCCACCTGGTACGCGTCGGTGCCGGTCGTGACGCTCACCATTGTGCTCCCGGGTGGGCGCGGTGCAGCACCTGCATCTCCGCCAGCAGGTAGGACAGGTGCTCGGTGTGCCGGCCGTCGCGGCCGCCGCGCGGCTGCCAACCGCCGTCATCGGGCCGGGTCAGTGTCGCTTTGTCCAGCACCGGTTCGACCGCGGCCAACCAACCGTTGCGCAGGTCGTTGCCGTCGAACGGGTCGTCGGTGAACAGTTCGTACGTGTACGGCCAGATCTCGTCCACCGCGTGCTGCATGCGCCGGTGCGACTCGTCGGTGCCGTCGCCGAGCCGGATCGTCCACAGCGCCGCGTGGTCGAAGTGGTAGGCGCACTCCTTGACCGCCTTGGCGGCGATGGCGGCCAGCCGCTCGTCCTGCCCGCCGACCAGCTGCTGGTAGCGACCCACCTGGTAGGCCGACATGAACAGCAGTTTGGCGATGGTGACCGCGAAGTCGCCGTTGGGCAGTTCCATCAGCAGCACGTTGCGGAACTGCCGGTCGTCGCGCAGGAACGCCAGTGCGTCCTCGTCGCGTCCGGCGTCTTCCAGCTCGCCGGCGTACGACAGCAGCAGCCGGGCGGCACCCAGCTGGTCGAGGGCTATGTTGGCCAGCGCCACGTCCTCTTCCATCTCGTGCGCGCGGGAGGTCCACTGCGCCAGGCGCTGCGCGGCGATCAGGGCGTCGTCGCCGAGCGCGAGCACCTGCGCAAAGCTTGCCGCGCCATTGCCCGTACTCACAGGTGCTTGACCCCTTCCGGCACGTGGTAGAAGGTCGGGTGCCGGTAGACCTTGTCGGCGGCCGGGTCGAAGAACGCGTCCTTCTCGTCCGGGCTGGACGCGGCGATCTCGGACGCGGGCACCACCCAGATCGACACCCCCTCCTGGCGGCGGGTGTAGACGTCGCGGGCGTTGTGCAGCGCGGCGGCGGCGTCGGGGGCGTGGATGCTGCCGACGTGGGTGTGCGACAGCCCGCGGCGGGGCCGCACGAACACCTCCCACAGCGGCGATGGCGTCTCCTGGCTCATGCGGCCACACTCTCCCGTTCCCGGTCGGCACCGTCGCCGGCCTGCTGGCGCTGCTTGGCGGCGTACGCGGCGGCGGCTTCACGCACCCACGCGCCGTCGGCGTGCGCCGCCCGGCGGTGCGCCATCCGCTGCCGGTTGCACGGGCCGTTGCCCCTGATCACCTGCATCAACTCGTCGTAGTCAGGCTCGGTGAAGTCGTAGTGGCCGCGCTCGTCGTTCCACCGCAGGTCCGGATCGGGAATGCGCAGGCCCAGCACCTCGGCCTGGCCGACGCACATGTCCACGAACCGCTGCCGCAGGTCGTCGTTGGAGAACCGCTTGATCTTCCACGCCATCGACTGCTCGGAGTGGGTGGAGTCGG
>SLSW01000322.1 GCA_007130245.1 Micromonosporaceae bacterium | reverse complement strand
TGGTCAGTGCCCGTACGCCGAACCGGGCCGCGATCGTGTAGAGCGCCGCGGTCTCCATCTCCACCGCCAGCACGCCGTACTCGGCGAGCCGGTCGTAGAGGTCGGGCCGGTCGGTGTAGAAGGCGTCGGCGGCCAGGATCGGCCCGACCCGCATCGGCACCCCGCGGGAGTCGGCGATGTCCACGGCGGTGCGCAGGAGCGTGAAGTCGGCCACCGGAGCGTAGTCGATCAGACCGTCGAAACGCATCCGGTTCATCGCCGAGTCGGTCGAGGAGCCGATCGCCGCGATCACGTCGTTGAGCTTCAGCGACTCGGCGAGCGCGCCGCAGGAGCCGACCCGGATCAGGGTGCGCACCCCGTAGTCGTTGATCAGCTCATGGGCGTAGATCGAGGCCGAGGGCATCCCCATGCCCGAGCCCTGCACCGAGACCTCGACGCCCTGGTAGCGCCCGGTGTACCCCAGCATGTTGCGCACCGTGGAGTAGCACCGCACGTCCTGAAGGAAGGTCTCCGCGATCCACTTGGCCCGCAGCGGGTCACCCGGCAGCAGCACCCGGGGGGCGATGTCGCCGTCGTTCGCGCCGATGTGCGTACTCATTGGCCCGATCATGCCGTACGCCGGACCGGGCGCGCGTACGCGGCCCGTGCTCCGGTAGCCTTGACGGCGGTGGCGTGTCCGAGCGGCCTAAGGAGCGCGCCTCGAAAGCGCGTGAGGGTTCTGCCCTCCGAGGGTTCGAATCCCTCCGCCACCGCTCCTTTCCGGAGGCGCCCACGGGCGCTGTCAGCAGGTGCCGAAGCCCACGTCGAACAGCAGCCGGGCGTGCTCGGTCGACCCGACGATCACCTTCTGCACCGCTCGGCCGTCGTGCAGGAACAGGTAGGCCTGCGCGCCGGCCGGTGCCAGCACGCCGTCGAAGCGGTAGGTCCCGGGCTCGGCGGTCATGCGCTCGGCGTCGGGGTGGATCTCCTGCAGGGTGGTCACCGGGGTCCCGACCGTGATGCCCTCGGGGGTGTGCAGCGGGGGCTCTGCCCACAGCAGCACCAGGCGGTCGTCGTCGAAGACTGGGGAGACGGCGGGGTGGTCGGGTAGCCGGGGCGCGCAGTCGCCCGGTCCCTGCGCCATGTCGTGGTCGCGTTCCAGCTCGGCCCGGGTGTCGCCCACCTGGATGTCGGCCAGGCCCTGAGCGGTCACCACGTCGGAGTCGTCGACCTCCACCGGGGGTGTGCTCTGCGTCACTGCAGTGGCCGCGGTGAGGCCAAGGGTGACCAGTCCAGCGGCCAGGATCACGGCAATTGTACGAATCATGGACACCTCCAGGTCGCCCAGAGTAATCGCGCAATCCCCTTACGTGTCCAGGGGTGAGCGTCGCCAATCTGCGCCGCATCCCGAAGAGTGAAACGGCGCCCCGCCGTTGGCGGGGCGCCGAGGGCGGAGGATACGAGATTCGAACTCGTGAGGGGTTGCCCCCAACTCGCTTTCCAAGCGAGCGCCCTAGGCCGCTAGGCGAATCCTCCACCGGTAAGGGTACCGAACGCCCGGCGCGCTACAGTAGGACCTCGCCCCTCGTGCGGCGTCACCCTGTGAACCTCCCCAGGGCCGGAAGGCAGCAAGGATAAGCAGGCTCTGTCGGGTGCGCGAGGGGCCCTTTCCATGTCCGGGTGCGGGGCGACGGTCACGGGGTGCGCAGGGCGCGACGCTGTCGCCCGCGGCAGGTACCGTGACCGGCGGAGGAGGTGGACGCCGTGGCGGTCGCGCTGTACCGCAGATACCGGCCGGTGACATTCGCCGAGATGATCGGCCAGGAGCACGTGACCGAGCCGCTCAGCCAGGCTCTTCGTGCCGGCCGGCTGCACCACGCGTACCTGTTCTCCGGCCCCCGCGGTTGCGGCAAGACCACCTCCGCGCGCATCCTCGCCCGCTCCCTGAACTGCGTGGCCGGTCCGACGCCGCAACCGTGCGGCGAGTGCGACTCGTGCCGTGCGATGGCCAAGGACGGGTCCGGGTCGGTGGACGTGGTCGAGATCGACGCGGCCTCGCACGGCGGCGTCGACGACGCGCGCGACCTGCGGGAACGCGCATTCTTCACGCCGGTCGCCGGGCGGTTCAAGATCTACATCATCGACGAGGCGCACATGGTCTCGGCAGCCGGCTTCAACGCGCTGCTCAAGCTGGTGGAGGAGCCACCGGACTACGTCATGTTCGTGTTCGCCACCACCGAGCCGGAGAAGGTGCTGCCGACCATCAAGTCGCGCACCCACCACTACCCGTTCCGGCTGGTGCCGCCGGGGGTGTTGCGTTCCTATCTGGAGCAACTGTGCGCCGCCGAGCAGATAGCGGTGGAGCCGGCCGTGTTCCCGCTGGTGGTGCGGGCCGGCGGTGGGTCGGTGCGGGACTCGCTGTCGGTGCTCGACCAGCTCATCGCCGGGGCCGGCCCGGACGGCATCGGGTACGCCCAGGCGGTGGCGCTGCTCGGCGTGACCGACGCGGCGCTGCTGGAGGACGTGTGCGCCGCGCTCGCCGCCGGCGACGGCGCGGCCGCATTCGCCACCGTCGACCGGGTGATCGAGGCCGGTCACGACCCGCGTCGCTTCGCCGCGGACCTGCTGGAACGACTGCGCGACCTGCTCGTGCTGCAGCAGGTGCCGGACGCGGTCGACAAGGGCCTGCTGGACGTGCCCGCGGACCAGCTGGAGCGGATGTCCACCCAGGCGTCCCAGCTCGGCGTGGCCACCCTGACCCGGTGCGCTGAAATCATCCATAACGGACTCCTGGAGATGCGCGGCACCACCTCGCCCCGCCTGTTGCTGGAGCTGATCTGCGCCCGGATGCTGCTGCCGGGCGTGGACGGCTCCGCCGGCGGGTTGCTGCAGCGCCTGGAGCGACTGGAGCGCCGGCTCACCGCCACCGGTGGCGGTGCAGCCATCTTCGGTGGCGACCCGCCGGGCGGCGGGACGGAGCCGGCGGCGCAGGAGGCGGCGGCGCAGGAGGCGGCGGCGCAGAAGGCGGCGGCGCAGGAGGCGGCGGCGCAGGAGGCGGCAGCGCAGGAGGCGGCAGCGCAGGAGGCCGTAGCCGCGCCGGGGGAGAACGCGGCGCCGGCGGAGACATCGCCAGCGCCCGCACCTGCCCCCCCGGCGTCGGGGGCGGCCCCCGGTGCGCTGGACGCCGCCGCGATCCGGCGGGTGTGGGACGAGGTCGTGACCACGGTGGGCAGGCGCAGCAAGCGGGCGGCGGCGGTCGCCCGGGAGGCGGCGGTGCGGGCGGTCGAGGGCGACACCGTGGTGCTGCTGTTCCAGCACGGGGTGCACGCGAACATGCTGGCTGCGACTCCGCAGCCGGTGATCGACGCGTTGCGGGAGGTGCTCGGCGGCGACTGGCAGGTGCGGTGTGAGACCCGCGACGCGGGCGAGCAGCCGGACCCGCCGCCACCGTCGCCACCCCCGGCACGTGCGGCCGCCGCCGCAGCGGCGCCCTCCCCGGCTTCCCCCGCTCCCCCCGCTTCCCCGTCGGAGGCGGCGGAGGCGGCGGACGGGGACTGGCCCGAACCCGCCCAACCCGGCGGCAAGGCCGGGGCGGCGCCCGCGAGTCCCGCGGCGCGCACGCCCACCTCCCCGGACCGTACCGCACCGCAGCCGACCGGCCCCGACCCGCAGGCGCCGCCGCACAGCGGCGAGCAGCAGGCTCTGGACCTGCTGCGGCGCACCCTGGGGGCGGAGAAGATCGGCGAGGTGGCGACGTAGGACGGTAATAGAGTTGGCATTGACATTCCGAGCGAAGGAGGCCGGTCGTGGGGCCCGGTGGACAGCCTGACCTGCAGCAGCTGATGCAGCAGGCGATGCAGATGCAGGAGCAGCTCGCCAGCGCGCAGGCGGAGCTGGCTGACGCGGAGGTGACCGGTGCGGCAGGCGGCGGGCTGGTGCGCGTCACCATGACCGGCTCCGGTGAGGTCACCAAGGTGAAGATCTCCCCGGAGGCGGTGGATCCGGACGATGTGGAGACTCTCGAGGACCTGGTGGTGGCGGCGCTGCACTCCGCCGCCGATGAGCAGCGCCGGCTCGCCGAGGAGAAACTGGGGCCGCTGGCCGGCGGTCTGCCCGGCGGCGGAGGCGGTCTGCCCGGTCTGCCCGGGTTCTGACGATGTATGAGGGCGCGATCCAGGATCTGATCGACGAGTTGGGCAGGCTCCCCGGAGTCGGCCCCAAGAGCGCGCAGCGGATCGCGTTCCACCTGCTGTCGGCCGACGCGGCGGACGTCAACCGGCTGGCTACGACCATGCGCAAGGTCAAGGAGCTGGTCCGGTTCTGCACCACCTGCTTCAATGTGGCCGAGTCCGAGCAGTGCCGGATCTGCCAGGATCCCCGCCGCAGCGACGAGGTGCTGTGCGTGGTGGAGGAACCCAAGGACGTGGTGGCGATCGAGCGCACCGGCGAGTTCCGGGGCCGTTACCACGTGCTCGGCGGAGCGATCAACCCGCTGGAAGGGGTCGGCCCGGACCAGTTGCGGGTCCGGGAACTGATGACGCGGCTGTCGTCCGGTGCGGTCAGGGAGCTCATCCTGGCCACCGACCCGAACACCGAGGGTGAGGCGACCGCCACCTACCTGGCCCTGATGGTCAAGGAGATGGGTCTGACGGTCACGCGGCTGGCCAGCGGGCTGCCGGTCGGCGGCGACCTGGAGTATGCCGACGAGATCACGCTGGGCCGTGCCTTCGCTGGCCGTCGCTCGGTGTGACCGCGAAAGACACAACTGCGTATCAACCCCACTTCCTAACTTCCGCCCCAACCTCAACGACCGCTAAGGTCTGGCCGTACCCTCATTCGTTATGACATCGAGGTGAGCAACCCATGCGACAAAGACGCCTGAAGGCAGGGATTGCGGTCGGTGCGGTCGCCGCGCTGGTCCTCTCTGCCTGTGCGAGCGAGCGGGTCGAAGACGCCGAAGACCTCGGGTATGACCCCGACGCCACGTTGATCATCGGGACCGCGGGCGAGGTCACCTCGCTTGACCCGATCTACACCGCTGACGGCGAGTCCATCCGGGTGGCCCGGATGATCTACGACACGCTGCTGGACATCCGGCCGGGCACCACCGAGGTGGTGCCGGGTCTCGCGACCAGCTGGGATTCCGATCCCTCCGGCACCAGCTGGACGTTCGAGCTGCGCGACGACGTGACCTTCCACGATGGCGAGCCGTTCAACGCCGAGGCGGTCTGCGCCAACTTTGAGCGCTACCACAACCTGGAGGGCGCGGCGCAATCGCCGCCGTACTACTGGCGTCTGCTCTCGGGCGGTTTCGCGAACAACGAGCCGGAGGCCGGCCTGGGCGAGCCGAACTACCAAAGCTGCGAGGCGACCGACGAGTTCACCGCGGTCATCGACCTGGCCGAGCCCACCAGCCGCTTCCCGCGCCTGCTGTCGCTGCACGTGTTCGGCATGCACAGCCCGGCCGCGCTGGAGGAGTACAACGCCTCCGACCTGGGCCCGTGGGGCGACGTGCAGTGGCCGGAGTACTCCACCGACCACCCGACCGGCACCGGACCCTTCCGGTTCGTCGAGTGGGATCAGGCGACTCAGGAGGTCCGCCTGGAGCGCAACGACGACTACTGGGGCGAGACCCCGACCGTTGCCGAGGTCATCTTCCGGGCGATCCCGGACGAGACCCAGCGGGTCGAGTCGCTGCTAACCGGTGAGATTCACGGGTTCGACCTGCCCGCGCCGGCACACTGGGACACGCTCGAGGCCGAGGGCATGAACCTGCTGGTCCGGGACACCCCGGTGAACCTTCTCTACGTCGCGTTCACCCAGGAGGGCAACGAGGCGCTGCAGGACCTCCGGGTGCGGCGCGCGATCGCACACGCGTTGAACCGGGAGGGTCTCGTCAACGCGCTCATGCCGGAAGGCGCCGAGGTGGCCACCCAGTTCACCCCGCCGAGCCTGCCCGGGTGGGCGGACGACGTGATCACCTACGAGTACGACCCGGACCTCGCGCGGGACCTGCTCGCCGAGGCCGGCTACGACGAGGACAACCCGCTGGAGCTGACGTTCCTGTGGCCCACCGAGGTCACGCGGCCCTACATGCCCAGCCCGCAGGACATGATCGAGCTGTTCGCGCCGGACCTGGAAGCGGTCGGCATCGAGGTGGAGCCCATCTCCATGGTCTGGGGGACGGAGTTCATCCCGGCCGTGATCGCGGAGGGCGAGGGTGACCTGCACTTCCTCGGGTGGACGGGTGACTACCCGGACGCGTTCAACTTCATCGGCACCTGGTTCGCATCGGCCAACGCCGAGTTCGGCTTCGACAACCCGGAGCTGTTCGAGAAAATGGCCCAGGCGGACCAGACCGTCGAGGAGGCTGAGCGGATCGCGCTCTACGAGGAGCTGAACCGGGAGATCATGGAGTTCCTCCCCGGCGTGCCGATCTCGCACATGCCGAACGCGATCGTCCTGGCACCGAATGTCGAGGGTGTCGTGCAGGGTCCGCTCGCCAACGAGCGGTTCGACCAGGCGCGGATCCTCACCGAGTAGTGACGGCACCGTAGAGTGCACGTGGGCACCCGTTCCTGTTGCACCCGTCGAGAATGTGACCAGTCGATGTTCCGGTTCATCGTCCGCCGCCTGCTGCAGGTGATCCCTACCCTGCTGGGCCTGTCGGTGCTGTTGTTCGTCTGGCTGCGTGCGCTGCCGGGCGGCCCGGAGGCGGCGGCGCTCGGCCCCCGCCCTACCCCGGAGGCGTTGGAAGCCGCCCGTGCGCGTCTGGGGCTCGACGAGCCGCTGTGGGTCCAGTATGGCCGGTACATGCGCCGGCTGCTCAACGGTGACCTGGGCACCTCCACGGTGACCAACCGGCCGGTGCTGGACGAGTTTCTCCTCCGGATTCCCGCCACGATCGAGCTGGCGTTCGCCGCCATGGCGATCGCGATCGCGGTCGGCATCCCGGTCGGTTACTTCGCCGCCCGGCGCCGGGGCCGGTTGCTGGACGGCCTGACGCTGTCCGGTTCGATGCTCGGCATCTGCACCCCCGTGTTCTTCCTCGCGTTCCTGCTGAAGTGGGTCTTCGGGGTGAACCTCGGCTGGTTCCCGGTCTCCGGTCGGCAGAGTTCCGGGATGAACGCCACACACATCACGAACTTCTTCGTGCTCGACGGCATACTCACCGGAGAGTGGGACGCCGCCTGGGACGCCGCGATACACCTGGTGTTACCCGCCGTAGCGGTGGCCAGCATCCCGTTCGCGATCATCGTGCGGATGACCCGCGCCAGCGTGCTGGAGGTGCTGGGGGAGGACTACGTGCGCACCGCCGAGGCCAAGGGCCTGACCACGAAGGTGGTGCGGCGCCGGCACGTGCTGCGCAACGCGTTGCTGCCGGTGGTCACCGTGGTCGGGGTGCTCACCGGGGCGCTGCTGTCCGGCGCGGTGCTGACCGAGACAGTGTTCACCATCAACGGCATCGGCCGCTATCTGTACCTGGCCATCCAGACCCAGGACTACCCGGTGCTGATGGCGTTCATCCTGATCATCGCTCTGATATTCGTCATTATCAACATGCTGGTGGACATCTCGTACAGCATCATCGATCCGAGAGTGAGAGTCCGCTGATGGCCATGGAGTCCGCGAACCGGCCGTCGCCGCCCGGGCCGCTGGGCCAGCGCAAGGCCGAGAAGATCGACCGGCTGGCCGAGCTCGCCGCGACACCCCCGGACGAGCGCGGCGGCAGCGTAGTGCAGGAGTCGTTCCGCCGGCTGCGGCGTAGCCCGATGGCGATCGTCGGCGGGGCCATCATCGCGGTGTTCGTGATCCTGGCGATCATCGGTCCATACATCGCGCCCTACCATCCGATCGCGACGATCGCCATCGACCAGGTGCGGCCCGGTGTCATCCCCGGGCCGAGCGCGGAGCACTGGTTCGGCGTGGACCAGCTGGGGCGGGACGTCTACAGCCGGATCCTGGTGGGCGCCCGCCACTCGTTGCTGGTCGGGGTGGTGGCCACCCTGATCGGGTTCACCGCCGGGGCGATCATCGGCGGCGTGGCGGGCGCTGCGTACGGGCTGGGCGGACGTGTTGGTCGGGCCATCGACTCGGTGCTGATGCGGTTCATGGACATGCTGCTGGCGCTGCCGACGCTGCTGCTCGCCGCGAGCATGGCGGCGATCCTCCGGCCCAGCCTGCAGGCGGTGATGATCGCGGTCGGGGTGGCGGTGGTGCCGATCTTCGCCCGCCTGCTGCGCGGGTCGATGATCGCGCAGGCGCAGCGTGACTATGTGCTGGCGGCGCAGGCTCTGGGGGTGCGGCGCCGCAAGATCGTGATGGCGCACGTGTTCCCGAACTCGCTGGCGCCGGTCATCGTGCAGGCCACTCTCACCCTGGCGGTGGCGATCATCGACGCAGCGGCGCTGTCGTTCCTCGGCCTGGGCAACCCGGACACCGCGGTGCCGGAGTGGGGAGTCATGCTGGCCCAGGCGCAGGGCCAGATCTTCACCCGCCCCACCCTGGCGGTCTATCCCGCGGTGGCGATCATCATCGTGGCACTCGGCTTCACCCTGCTGGGTGAGGCCATGCGTGAGGCCCTCGATCCGAAGCTGCGAAGGTGACGACCCATGGCGCTGCTTGACGTGAGCGATCTATCGGTGACCTTCCGCCGACGGGGACAGCGGGACGTGCACGCCGTGGACGGTGTGTCGTTCACCGTGGACTCCGGGCAGGTGGTCGGCCTGGTCGGCGAGTCCGGGTGCGGTAAGAGCGTGACCGCGCTGGCGGTGACCGGGCTGCTGCCCGAGCGTGGTGTCGAGGTCGCCGGTCGGGCGGACTTCGACGGCGTCGACCTGCTCACCATGGATCCCCGCCAGCGGCGCGACCTGCGCGGCCGCGACATCGCGATGGTCTTTCAGGATCCGATCTCGTCACTCAACCCGGTAGTGCCGATCGGCATCCAGGTCACCGAAGTGCTGCAGCGCCACCGGGCCATGGACACGAAGGCGGCCCGCCGGGAGGCGGTGGAGCTGCTGGAGCGCGTCGGCATTCCCGACCCCACCCGGCGTTTGAAGGACTACCCGCACCAGCTGTCCGGGGGGATGCGCCAGCGGGCGATGATCGCCATGGCGGTCGCCTGCCAGCCCCGGCTGCTGATCGCCGACGAGCCGACCACCGCGCTGGACGTGACCATCCAGGCGCAGATCCTGCGCCTGCTCACGGACCTGGTCAAGGAGCTGGACACCGCCCTCATCATGATCACCCACGACCTCGGGGTGGTCGCCGGCATGTGCGACACCATCAACGTGCTCTACGCCGGCCGGGTGGTGGAGACCGCGGCACGCTACCCGCTGTTCGCCGAGCCACGCCACCCGTACACCGTGGGCCTGCTCGGGTCGATCCCGCGGCTGGACGGCGT
>SLSW01000364.1 GCA_007130245.1 Micromonosporaceae bacterium | reverse complement strand
CCGGTCCCGCGCAGGAGGAATGAACGTTGCTCTCCGCTTTCGTCAGCGCGTTCCGTACGCCTGACCTGCGCAAGAAGCTGCTGTTCACGATCGGCATCATCGCCATCTACCGGCTCGGGGCCAACGTGCCGAGTCCGGGGGTGTCCTATGGGCGGATCCAGGACTGCATCGGCACGCTCGAGGCCGAGGACACCACCGGTGTCTTCACGCTGCTGAACCTCTTCTCCGGCGGGGCGCTGCTGCAGCTGTCGGTGTTCGCGCTCGGGATCATGCCGTACATCACCGCATCGATTATCATGAACCTGTTGCGGGTGGTGATCCCGCGGCTGGAGATGCTCTACAAGGAGGGCCAGACCGGCCAGGCCAAGATTACGCAGTACACGCGTTATCTCACCCTGGGCCTGGCCGTGCTGCAGTCGTCGGCGTTCGTCGCGCTGGCGCGTTCCGGCCAGCTGTTCGGAGGCCCGGGCAACTGCCCCGGCATCATCCCCGAGCAGATCGACACCGGGGTGCCGACCTGGATGATGGTCACCCTGGTCGTGATCGTGATGACCGCCGGCACCGGGGTGATCATGTGGCTGGGCGAGCTGATCACCGACCGGGGCGTCGGCAACGGTATGTCGACGCTGATCTTCGCTTCGATCGCGGCGCAGCTGCCGGCCGAGGGCTGGACGATGCGCGAGCAGGAGGGCGACCCGGTCTTCATCGCCATGCTCGGCATCGCACTGCTGATCATCACGGCGGTGGTGTTCATGGAGCTCGGCCAGCGGCGCATCCCAGTGCAGTACGCCAAGCGGATGATCGGCCGCCGGATGTACGGCAACACGTCGACCTACATCCCGTTGAAGATCAACCAGGCCGGCGTCATCCCGGTGATCTTCGCCTCCTCCATGCTCTACCTGCCGCAGCTGGGCCTGCAGTTCGCCGAGTCGGAGGATCCCGGGCCGGTCTACCTGTGGATCCAGAACAACGTCGCGCTGCCGACCAGCCCGCTGTACATCATCATCTACTTCCTGATGATCATCTTCTTCACCTACTTCTACGTGTCGATCACGTTCAACCCGAACGACGTGGCCGACAACATGAAGAAGTACGGCGGGTTCGTCCCCGGCATCCGCCCGGGCAAGCCGACGGCGGACTACCTGGACTTCGTGCTGTCCCGGATCACCCTGGCCGGCTCGATGTACCTGGCGATCGTGGCGATCTTGCCCAACTTCTTCTTCATCTACCTGGATAGCGACACGTTCATCAACTTCCCGTTCGGCGGCGTCGCGGTGCTGATCATGGTGGGTGTCGGCCTGGAGTCGGTCAAGCAGATCGAGAGCCAACTGATGCAGCGCAACTACGAAGGGTTCCTGCGCTGATGCGCCTGCGCGGCGCAACAGGTGGGACAATGATCGGCAGCGGACGCACCGCTGGCGGCCACATTGTCCAGCCCGACGCCGCTGTCCCGGGCCACCGGGAGGTTCCATGAGACTGGTGCTGGTCGGTCCCCCAGGGGCCGGGAAGGGTACCCAGGCGGAGTTCGTCGCGGCACACCTGGCCGTGCCGAAGATCTCCACCGGTGACATCTTCCGCGCCAACGTCGCGGCCTCGACCCCGCTGGGAGTCAAAGCCAAGCAGTACATGGACGCGGGTCAGCTGGTCCCCGACGAGGTCACCATCAACATGGTGCGGGACCGGCTGGCCGAGCCGGACGCCGCGGACGGGTTTCTCCTCGACGGGTTTCCCCGCACCACCCCGCAGGCGGTGGCGCTGGACAAGCTGCTGGCCGAGTTCGGTACCGGCCTGGACGTGGTGCTGGAGCTCGTGGTCGACGACGACGAGGTGATCCGCCGGCTGTCCGGTCGCCGGACCTGTCACGGCTGCGGGCGGATCTGGCACGTCGAGTACGACCCGCCGCAGCGCGAGGGTGTGTGTGACCGGTGCGGAGGGAAGCTGTTCCAGCGCGAGGACGACCGCGCCGAGACCGTGGCGGAACGGCTGCGGGTGTATGCGCGCGACACCGCACCGCTGGTCGATTACTACGGCGCG
This sequence comes from Micromonosporaceae bacterium, assembly GCA_007130245.1. Taxonomy (GTDB): domain Bacteria; phylum Actinomycetota; class Actinomycetes; order Mycobacteriales; family Micromonosporaceae; genus Natronosporangium. The sequence goes on along the minus strand of SLSW01000364.1, from coordinate 7,405 downwards.
CAGGGCAAACTGGTGGGCATCGACGCCACCGGGCCGGTGGAGGACGTCACCACCCGCGCGATTGACGCCCTCCGCTCGTACGGTGGCTGATCTTCCGATGATTGACACGCGCGGAGGGACGGGTGTTTAGGTTGCGGCACCGGGCACTCGACATCCAGGTCAAGACGCCCGAGCAGATCGACCTCATGCGCGGCGCCGGGCTGGTGGTGGCCGAGGCGCTGGCGGCCACACGCGAGGCGGTCAAGCCGGGGGTGAGCACCGCCGACCTGGACGTCGTCGCCGAGGAGGTGATCCGCTCCGCAGGGGCGGTGCCGTCGTTCAAGGGATACTACGGCTTCCCGGGCTCGATCTGTCCCTCGGTCAACGAGGAGGTCGTGCACGCGATCCCGACGGCGGAGCGCGTGCTGCGCGACGGCGACGTCATCTCCATCGACTGCGGCGCGATTCTCGAGGGCTGGCACGGCGACGCAGCAGTCACCGTGCTGGTAGGCGACGCCGATCCCGAGGTCGCCCGGATGGCCCAGGTCGCCGAGGAGGCGATGTGGGCAGGTATAGCCGCGGCCGCCCGCGGGGTGATCTCCGGCCAGGGGCGGCTGACGGACATCTCGTACGCGGTGCAGGACGCGGTACGGCGCTCCCGGCCGTCGCGCCGGACGGGGATCATCCGGCGGAGGCGGTACGGCATCGTCACCGGCTACGGCGGGCACGGCATCGGGACCGAGATGCATCAGGACCCGCACCTGCTCAACCACGGCCGGCCCGGCCGGGGGCCGCAGCTGGTGCCGGGGCTGGTGCTCGCCATCGAGCCGATGCTCACGCTCGGCAGCCCGCGCACGGCCGAGCTCGACGACGAGTGGACGGTCGTGACCGTCGACGGGTCCCCGGCGGTGCACGTGGAGCACACCTTCGCGCTGCTCGACGACGGGGCGTGGGTGCTCACCGCGGACGATGGCGGACAGGCCCGGCTGGGGCCGTTGCTGTCCGGTCGCGCCCGCGGCGGTTAGTCTCCGCTCAGTCCGCGGATCACGCGGCCAGGCTGATCGCCCGGGCCCGCGGTCGTGGCATCCTTAGCATTATGGGTTCCCGGGATCAGCTCCGTGCTGCCGACGCTGACCGTGAGCACACCGCCGACCGTCTCAGGCAGGCGCTGGAGGAGGGGCGGATCGGGCTGCACGAGTTCGACGCGCGGCTGCGCGAGGCGTATGAGGCGAAGACGTTCGGCGATCTTGACCGGGTGACTGCCGACCTGCCGACCCCGGCGCCGGCCGCGCACTCCGAGGTCATACCCGTCCACGAGGTGAATGTTCCGCCGTCGCGGTACCAGGAGAACCCGAAACTCGCTGGATGGCTGTCGAACCTGTGGCGGCTGTGGTTCGTGGTGACCGCAGTCAACCTCGTGGTCTGGTTCGTGGTGAGCCTGACCACTGGCTCGATCGTCTACTTCTGGCCGATCTGGGTGGCGCTACCGTGGGGCGTGGCGAACGTGGCCCTGACGATCCTGTTCCCGCCCCGCCACCGATGAGCCCCCGCACCCTCCCGTTGATCTAGGGATTGTTCACATGATTTGCGATCAAATCACAGGAACAATCCCTAGATCAACGGGAGGAGGGTGGGGGCGGTTGTCGGGCGGGGTGAGCACCACCTATACTGGCTGACTGGCGCACAGCGTCCACTCCGACGTGCCTGTCTCTGCGCTTCGACAGGCGCCGGAGCCGCGGCTGGCTTTTGACGGTGTGTGCCAAAGCGGCTGTCGGTTCGGGTCCGAACCCGCCGGCCGAAGCTGGATTACCAAACGTCAGGTAGTGGAGGATATGCCGAAGAAAGACGGGGCCATCGAGATCGAGGGCAAGGTGATCGAGCCGCTCCCGAACGCCATGTTCCGGGTCGAGCTCGCGAACGGCCACAAGGTCCTGGCTCACATCAGCGGCAAGATGCGGCAGAACTACATCCGCATCCTGCCCGAGGACCGGGTCGTGGTGGAGCTTTCTCCGTACGACCTGACCCGCGGGCGGATCGTCTACCGGTACAAGTAACCAGCTCGCCTTATCCGTTGCGACAAGTAGGGCACACCGTGAAGGTCAAGCCGAGCGTCAAGAAGATCTGCAGCTCGTGCCGGGTGATCCGGCGCCATGGCAAGGTCATGGTGATCTGCAGCGATCCGCGCCACAAGCAGCGCCAGGGTTGATGGCGTACACCGACAACTGCATCAGGCTCATCCCAGCCGCGGGGATGTCCGCGGTCGACCCCCGGTCGGAGGCCGGGGCCCGTCATCGAGCGGGGCGGGATGGGCACAGACCTCCGACGCACCACCGAGGAGCCCAGACCAGATGGCACGTCTAGTCGGCGTTGACCTCCCCCGCGAGAAGCGGATGGAGATCGCACTCACCCATATCTTCGGAGTCGGCCGCACCCGGGCGGCCGAGACGCTGGCTGCGGCCGGCATCGACCCGGACAAGCGCGCCCGGGACCTGACCGACGAGGAGGTCGTCCGGCTGCGTGACCACCTCGAGGGCACCTACCGCCTCGAAGGTGACCTGCGCCGGGAGGTGGCCGCGGACATTCGACGCAAGGTCGAGATCGGCACCTACCAGGGCATCCGGCACCGCCGCGGGCTGCCGGTGCACGGGCAGCGGACCCGCACCAACGCGCGTACCCGCAAGGGTCCCAAGCGCACCGTCGCGGGCAAGAAGAAGCCACGGAAGTAAGAAGGAGCGCACAGACATATGCCGCCGAAGGCACGCACGCAGACCGCCGCCAAGAAGGTCCGCCGCAAGGAACGCAAGAACGTCGCCCACGGGCACGCCCACATCAAGAGCACCTTCAACAACACGATCGTGTCGATCACCGACCCGCAGGGTGCCGTCATCTCGTGGGCATCGTCCGGGCAGGTGGGCTTCAAGGGCTCCCGCAAGTCGACCCCGTACGCCGCCCAGATGGCGGCCGAGGCCGCGGCGCGGCGCGCCATGGAGCACGGCATGAAGAAGGTGGACGTGTTCGTCAAGGGCCCCGGCTCGGGTCGCGAGACCGCGATCCGGTCGCTGCAGGCTGCCGGTCTGGAGGTCGGCACGATCGGCGACGTCACGCCGCAGCCACACAACGGGTGCCGTCCGCCGAAGCGGCGTCGGGTCTGAGAGCGAGGTTGTAGAGGAATGGCGCGTTACACCGGTGCTGACTGTCGCCGCTGCCGTCGCGAGAAGGTCAAGCTCTACCTCAAGGGCAGCAAGTGCGAGGGGCCGAAGTGCCCCTTCGAGTCCCGGCCGTTCCCTCCGGGCCAGCACGGCCGCGGGCGGACCAAGGAGACCGAGTACCTGTTGCAGTTGCGGGAGAAGCAGAAGGCCCGCCGGGTGTACGGGGTGCTGGAGAAACAGTTCCGCCGTTACTACGAGGAGGCCAACCGCCAGACCGGCAAGACCGGCGAGGCGCTGCTGCAGATCCTCGAGTCCCGCCTGGACAACGTGGTCTACCGGGCCGGCTTCGCCAAGTCCCGGGACATGGCCCGGCAGCTGGTCAAGCACGGCCACTTCCTGGTCAACGGCGCGAAGGTCGACATCCCGTCGTACCGGGTCGCCGCGCACGACATCATCGAGGTGCGCGAGAAGTCGCGGAACCTGACCCCGTTCGTGGTCGCCCAGGCCGAGGCAGGCAGCAGGACCGTGCCGGCGTGGCTGGAGGCGATCCCGAGCCAGATGAAGATCCTGGTGCACTCGATGCCTGCCCGGCAGGTCATCGACACGCCGGTGCAGGAGCAGCTCATCGTCGAGCTCTACAGCAAGTGACAATCCCTGGAGGGTCATTCCCCTCCGGGGAGCGCCCCGCGGGCGTGGCGCCGGCACCGCCGGCACGGTTCACGCGCGAGGGGGAACGGTAGGGCGTCATATAGCGGGCGCCCCCGACACGAGGAGAGACAGAAGTGCTCATCACCCAGCGGCCGACCCTGGCCGAGGAGTCGATCAACGAGACCAGGTCCCGGTTCACCATCGAGCCGCTCGAGCCCGGCTTCGGCTACACGCTCGGCAACTCGTTGCGTCGTACCCTGCTCAGTTCCATTCCCGGAGCGGCGGTCACCTCCATCAAGATTGACGGTGTCCTGCACGAGTTCACCACCATTCCCGGCGTCAAGGAGGACGTCGTGGAGCTGGTCCTGAACGTCAAGGAGCTGTGCGTCAGCTCGGACCACGACGAGCCGGTCAGCATGTACCTGCGCAAGCAGGGCCCGGGCGAGGTCACCGCGGCCGACATCCAGCCACCGGCCGGTGTCGCCGTACACAACGGCGACCTGCGGCTGGCCACGCTCAACGGCAAGGGCCGTCTCGACATGGAGCTCACCGTCGAGCGTGGCCGCGGTTACGTGACGGCCGCCCAGAACAAACAGTCGGGCGCGGAGATCGGCCGGGTCCCGGTCGACTCGATCTACTCGCCGGTACTGAAAGTGACCTACCGGGTGGAGGCCACCCGGGTCGAGCAGCGCACCGACTTCGACAAGCTGATCATCGACGTGGAGACCAAGCCGTCGGTCAGCCCGCGCACTGCGCTCGCGTCGGCCGGTTCTACGTTGGTGGAGCTGTTCGGTCTGGCCCGTGAGCTGGACGAGGCCGCCGAGGGTATCGACATCGGGCCGTCGCCGCAGGACGCCCAGCTGGCCGCCGACCTGGCGTTGCCGATCGAGGAGCTGGATCTGACCGTCCGTTCCTACAACTGCCTCAAGCGCGAAGGCATCGACTCGGTCGGCGAGCTGATCGCCCGCACAGAGGCGGACCTGCTGGACATCCGCAACTTCGGCCAGAAGTCCATCGACGAGGTGAAGATGAAGCTCGCCGGCATGGGGCTGGGGTTGAAGGACTCCGCACCGGCCTTCGACCCGTCCGAGGCGGTCGACGCCTACGGTGAGGTCGCTCCGGGCGCCACCACCGAATACCCGGAGGTCGGCGAGGAGGAGCTCGAGGAAGACTTCCGCGAGACCGAGCAGCTGTAGCACCGTCGCGGCACACTGCCGCGCCCGACCCGCAAGGAGCGCACGATGCCCACGCCAGCCAAGGGCCGCCGCCTCGGCGGTAGCCCGGCGCACGAACGGCTGATCCTGGCCAACCTGGCCACCTCACTGTTCCGCCACGGCCGGATCACCACCACCGAGGCGAAGGCCAAGCGGCTGCGTCCGTTCGCCGAGCAGCTGATAACCAAGGCCAAGCGCGCCGACCTGCACGCACGCCGGCAGGTGATGACCGTGGTGCGCGACCGCGACGTGAGTACCGTGCTGTTCGACGAGATCGGGCCGCGCTACGCCCACCGTCCCGGTGGCTACACCCGGATCGTGAAGGCCGGGCCGCGCAGGGGCGACGCGGCGCCGATGGCCATTATCGAGCTGGTCGAGCCGATGCCGGAGGCCCGTCCGGCCTCCGGCGGCGGCCGGACAGCGCGCAAGGCCACCAAGGAGGAGGCGGTGGCGGTGCTCGCCGGTGACACCGACGAGTCGCCGCCGCCGGCCGGCGCGTCCGAGGACAGCGACACCAGGGCGAAAGACACCGAATCGAAGGCGTGAGCCGCGCGCACCCATCCGACGTGTCCGCGGTGCGGGTGCGGCTGGATGTGGCGTACGACGGCACCGACTTCCACGGGTGGGCGGTGCAGCCAGGCCTGCGTACGGTCGCTGGCGAACTCACCGGTGCGCTGGCGCGGTTGCTGGGCCCCGAAGGGTCGGCGGGGCTGACCGTGGCCGGGCGCACCGACGCCGGGGTGCACGCCACCGGGCAGGTGTGCCACGTGGATGTGGCGGCCCCTGCCTGGGAGCGGATGGGCTCCACGCTGCTGCGCCGACTGGCCGGGGTGCTGCCGCCCGACGTCCGGGTCACCGCGGTCACCCCGGTGACCGGAGAGTTCGACGCGCGCTTCTCGGCGCTGGCGCGGCACTACCACTACCGGGTCGGCGACGCGCCCTACGGCGTGGACCCGCTGCGCCGCCGGGACACCGTGGCGTGGCCGCGTCCGCTGGATCTGGCGGCGCTGGCAGCGTCGGCGGTCGGGCTGGTCGGGGAGCACGACTTCGCCGCCTTCTGCCGTCGGAAGGACGACGGCACCACCATCCGTACCGTCACTCGCCTGGACTGGGGCCGCGACCCCGACGGGGTGCTGGTCGCGACCGTGTCGGCGGACGCGTTCTGCCAGGCGATGGTGCGCAGCCTGGTCGGCGCGATGCTTGCGGTCGGTGAGGGGCGGCAACCGCCGCAGTGGCCGGCGAGCTTGCTGGAGCTGCGCGAGCGCTCCGGTGACGTGAAGGTGGCGCCACCGCATGGGCTGGCGCTGGTGGCGGTCGACTACCCCGATATCCCCGCGGAGTGGGCCGCGCGGGCCGCGCAGACGCGGCGGCGGCGTAGTTGACAGCCTTGCCCTGACAGCCCGGTGGCGTTGCCCGGCTCAGCCGTCGCTGTCGCCCGCCCCGTCGCCGGCACCGGCCCCGTCGCCGGCACCGGCCCCGTCGCCGGCACCGGCCTCCTCGGGCCGCCCGTCGCCGTCGGGCCAGGACTCGGTGGCTCGGTCCTCCAGGACACCGCTGCGCAGGTGCACCTCGACCATGTCCCAGATGATCAGGTCGACACCGCGGTTGTCGGCCTCGGAGAACTCCGTGCCGTCGGACCTGGCGATGACCGCGTAGATCAGATAGTGGCCGCGGTAGTCCCACCCCGAGTGGGTCTGGGACAGCACGATCGGCTCGGTGCCCTCACCGGCGACCATCCCGAGGAACCGGCCGGTTCCCTGGTCGATCAGCTCGCCGAGTTCTTCGTACGCCCAGTCCGCCTCATCCTCGGTGGAGAGGTTCAGCACACCGGTGGTGATCAGGTAGTCGCCGGTGGGTGAGCGTAGCGTGCCCCGCACCACCTGGCTGCAGTCAAGCTCGCCCAGCAGCTCCTCGAGGGCGTCCGCGCCGGCGGCCGAGCAGTCGGCGATCTCCTGGGTGCCCAGCACCTCGTACGGGGGCTCCTCCGGGTTGATGATGATCTCGGAGGTGGGAAAGACCTCATCCTCGGTCAGCGGCTGCGGATCGACCTCTCGCGAACTGATGTCGCGCGGCGCCGGCTCCGTGGGAGCGCTGTCGTCTGCCTGCGCACCGCTGCGCCCGGCGAGCTCGTCCTGCATCAACAGGTAGGAGAACAGCCCACAGGTGGCCAGCACCGCGACGGTGGCCACACCGACGATGACCACATACCAGCGGCGCGAGCGCGGTTCGACCGGGTTGACAACGGGCGTGGTGCCGGTGTGCACCGGTGGCGTGGTGCCGGTGTGGACGGGGGGCGTGGTGCCGGTCTGCGCCGGCGCGGTGGTGCCGGTCGCCGGGGTCCGGCCCGGGGGCCCTGGCCGTGGTCCGGGCGGCGCCGGGCGCGAGCCGGGTGTCGGAGTGGCGCGGGGCCCGGGT
>SLSW01000358.1 GCA_007130245.1 Micromonosporaceae bacterium | reverse complement strand
CCTTGCGCCGGAACATGCCCAGCATCGGGATCGACAGCTCCACCTCCAGGGTGTAGGTCACCGTGCAGGTGCCGTCCCCGTTGTCGGCGAGGTCGTACGAGCCGGTCTGCGCCTTCTGCATCATCGAGGGCTCCACCAGGCGCCACTCGATCCGGGACAGGCCCTCGGCGTACTCGTACGCCAACGTGTACTCGTCCCGCACCGGCCCGGCGTCGAGCACGAACCGGACCTGGCTAGCGTATCCGTCCTCGTACTCCTCCAGCACCTGCGCCGAACGCACGGCACCGGTCCACTCCGGGTACCGGGCGAAGTCGCAGATCACCTCGGCGACCTGCGGCACCGGGGCGTCGACCACGATCGACTGCGTCGAGGACTCCGCCATGACGGCAGGCTACCCGAGACCGCCGTAGCACCCGAGACCGACGGGCGCATAGGCAAAGGTCTGGGCGGGTAACCGAACTGTATGCGCGAATTCACGGTTCCACCGGTCGCTACGATCGACGAGGCCGCCACACTGACCGACGCGGTCTGGGACAACGCCGAACGCACCCCGGAGGCGGTGCAGTTCGTCCGCGACACCGCCTCCGGGACCGAGCGCGTCACCTGTGCCCGGTTCCGGGACGAGGTGATCTCCCTGGCCCGGGCGCTAGCCGCCGCCGGGGTCGAGCCCGGGGCACGGGTGGGGCTGATGAGCCGGACCCGCTACGAATGGACCCTGGTCGACTACGCGATCCTCGCGTGCGGTGCGGTCACGGTCCCGATGTACGACACCGCCAGCGAGGAACAGGTGGCGTGGACCCTGTCCGACTCCGGCGCCGTGGCCTGCGTGGTCGAGACCGCTGAGCACGCCGAGCTGGTGCGCTCCGCCACCGGCGAGCGGGACATCCCGGTGTGGACCATCGACGCCGGCGACCTGGACCGGCTGGACCGCGCGCCGGTGCCGGCCACCGAGATCGACAACCGGCGCCGCTCGGTGTCGGCCGACCACATCGCCACCATCGTCTACACCTCCGGCACCACCGGTCGCCCGAAGGGCTGCGTGCTCACACACCGCAACGTGCTCACCGACGTGTACAACGCCGTGCCCACGCTGCATCAGCTGTTCGAGGCCGAGGACGCCGGCACCCTGCTGTTCCTGCCGCTGGCACACTCGTTCGCGCGGCTGGTGCAGTTCGGCTGCGTGGCGGCCGAGACCACGCTGCGGCACGTGCCGGACCCGCGCGATCTCGCCTCCGAGCTGGGGGCGTTCCGGCCGACGTTCGTCCTGGCCATCCCGCGGGTGTTCGAGAAGGTGCACGACGGCGCCAGGCAGCAGGCCGGCGGCGGCCTCAAGGGTGCCCTGTTCGGTCGGGCCGAGCAGGTGGCCATGGCCTACAGCCGGGCGCAGGACACCGGCGGCCCGGGCCCGGCGCTGCGGCTGCAGCACCAGCTGTTCGACCAGCTCGTCTACCGCAAGATCCGCCAACGCCTGGGAGGCAGGTGCAGCTACGCGATCTCCGGCGGCGCGCCGCTGAACGCGGACCTGGCGCACTTCTTCCGCGGGGTGGGCCTGCTGGTGCTGGAGGGCTACGGGCTGACCGAAACCTCCCCGGCGGTGAGCGCCAACGTGGTGGGCGGTACGAAGATCGGTACGGTGGGACGCCCGCTGCCCGGGGTGTCGGTGCGCATCGCTGATGACGGCGAGATCCTGGTGCGCGGCGACATCGTGTTCCAGGGTTACTGGAACAACCCCGACCGCACCGCGGAGACGTTCGACGGTGAGGGCTGGCTGCGCACCGGCGACCTGGGCCACCTCGACGACGATGGCTTCCTGACCATCACCGGGCGCAAGAAGGACATCATCGTCACCGCCGCCGGCAAGAACGTCTCCCCGGCCACGCTGGAGGACCGCCTGGGCTCCCACCCGCTGATCAGCCGCACCATGGTCGTCGGTGACCAGCGGCCGTACATCGGCGCGCTGATCGCCATCGACGAGCAGGCGTGGCCGGGGTGGCTGGAGTCGCACCGCAAACCGGCTGATGCGACCATCGAGGGGATGCGTGACGACTCGGACCTGGTCGCCGAGCTCCAGGCCGCCGTCGACAGCGCCAACCGGGCGGTGTCCCGCGCCGAGCAGATCAAGCGGTTCCGGATCCTCCCCCGGGACTTGTCTGAGGAGCGCGGGGAGCTGACCCCTACGATGAAGGTCAAGCGCGGCGTGGTGCAGAAGGAGTACGCAGACGAGGTCGACGCCATATACCGAGGCTGAGCCGGCTACCCGTCCCCCCGGCACGACACCGCACCCTCTCTGGGTGGCGGTGCGAATCGCGCTGCTGTTGATCGTGGCGCTGCTGGTCATGCTCGCCACCCGCGACCCGGTGCAACTGGGATGGATCGCGTTGCTGGCGCTGGCGGGCATCCCGGCGGTGTTCGCGTGGCGGGACCGTTTCCTGGGGCCGATCGGCCGCATCGCCGAGATCATCGTGGTCGCGCTGGCGGCCAGCTCTATCAGCGCGGTCGCCGGCCTCGGCGACACCGCCACCGCCGGCTTCGCCGCCGCTGCCGTGCTGCCGTACCTGATCATGCCGCTGGTGGCGGCCTCGATCCTGCAGCGCCCGCGGGAGGCGTTCACCCTGCTGGCGCTGGCCGCGGTGACGCTGACCGCCGCCGGCGCCGCCACCGAGGTCAACGGCGAGCTGCAGCTGGCCCAGCCCGGCTACGTGGCCGCCTGCGTGCAGTGGCTGCTGCTGGCCGCGGTGAGCACCGCCGCGACCGGCGCCCTGCACCGGCTGATCCTGTCGCGCTTCGCGCCGCAACCGTACGCGGAGGCCACCCGCCTGCTGACGCAGCTGCGCAGCGTCGCCCGGCAGCTGCCGGGGGCGACCCTGGACCCGGGTGGGATCGCCGAGCACCTGCTGGACGAGGTGCGCGAGATCGCCCCCGTCGACCGGGCCGCGGTGCTGACCACCAGCGGCGGCGGACGCCTGGTGGTGGTCGCCCAGACCGGTGACGACCGGCTGGACTGGGAGACCGCCCTCGACGCCGACTCGGCGGTCGCCGACGCGTGGGCCAGCCAGCAGCCCCAGACCGCGCCGCGTTCCCAGACCCGGTCCCACCCCGCCGACGAGGTCTCGTCACTGGTGCTGCCGTTGGTGGCCGGGGTACGCACGATCGGCCTGCTGGTCGTCGAAACCGACACGGCCACCGCCTACCCACCGCAGCTGGTGCAACGGGTGGGGACGCTGGCGGCGCCGGCGGCGCTGCGGCTGGAAGCGGCGCTGCTCTTCGATGAGGTGCGGTCGCTGGCCACCAACGAGGAACGCCAGCGCCTGGCCCGGGAGATCCACGACGGGGTCGCCCAGGAACTGGTGATGGTCGGCTACGGCATCGACAACGCGCTGGCATCGCTGCCGCCGGAGGGTCACGAGGCCGCCGAAGAGCTCAAGATCCTGCGCAGCGAGGTCACCCGGGTGATCACCGAGCTGCGGATGAGCCTGTTCGAGCTGCGCAGCGAGGTGGACCGGCACGGTGGGCTGGCGGCGGCGATCGCCGAGTACGCCCGCACCGTGGGCGCCTCGGCGGGCCTGCGGGTGCACCTGTCACTCGATGAGTCCACGGCGCGGTTGCCGGCGGCGATCGAGGCGGAGTTGCTGCGCATCGCCCAGGAGGCGGTCACCAACGCCCGGAAACATGCCGGTGCCGACAATCTCTGGGTGACTTGCACGGTTGATCCGCCTACGGCGCAGGTCGAAGTGTCGGATGATGGACAGGGAATACCTGATCAGCGACCGGACGGGCGCTACGGCCTTGCGATCATGGCTGAGAGAGCGGAACGTATCCGGGGCAGGCTCGAGATCAGGCCGCGACAGCCGGCCGGCACCACCGTGGCGGTGGTGCTGGGCGGCCGGGAGTCGACGCGATAGCCTGCCAACGACATCAGATGGGAAGGCAACCGGGTATGTCCAGCAACTCCAACACCGCATCACCTCGCAGCACCAAGGTGCTGCTCGTTGACGATCACGACCTGGTCCGTAAGGGCCTGCGGCACGCGTTCGACCGTGATCGGCAGTTCGAAGTGGTCGGCGAGGCGGGCACCACGGCGGAGGCCATACGGTTGGCGGGGGCGCTGAACCCGGATGTGGTCATCACCGACCTGCGGCTGCCCGACGGCAGCGGCCTGGACATCACCAGGGCGCTGCGCAAGAACAGCACCACGATCGGGATCGTGGTGCTGACCATGTACGCCGGTGACGACCAGCTCTTCGGCGCGCTGGAAGCCGGCGCGAGTGCGTTCGTGCCCAAGACCGCGCCGGCGGAGGAGGTCGTGGCCGCGGCCCGGCACGCCGCCTCGGCGCCGCAGGCCTTCACCGCCGCGGACCTCGCCGAGGCGATGAAGCGGCGGCTGGCTCCGTCCGGTCCGCAGCTGTCGCCGCGCGAGAGCCAGGTGCTCAAGCTGCTCGCCGATGGCATGAGCGTGGCCGGCATCGCCAAGCAGCTGTTTGTCAGCGAGTCGACCGCCAAGACCCACATCTCGAAGCTGTACGAGAAGCTGGGCGCGGCCAACCGGGCGCAGGCGCTGATGACCGCGCTGAAGCTGGGCCTGCTGGAGGCCCCGGACGCGCCGAAGTTCTGACCGCCGGTGAGTTCTGGACCCCGTCCGGGTCAGTTCTTGACCCCGTCTGCCGGCACCCGCGCCGGCAACGGCCGACCGGTGAACCGCCGCATCGCCAGATAGGCCTCACACCCCAGGCACAGGCCGAACGCCGCGTTGAGGAAGGCGGCCACCAGGGCGGCGGCGATCAGCACCGCGCCGAACACCGGCGCGCCGAGCAGGTAACCGAGCGCCGCCGGCAGCACGAATGCCAGACCGACCAGTTGGGCGAAACGCACCGGTGCCGCCGGCTCCCGCGCGTCCGCAGGCGCCAGCCGGGGGGCCACCAGCGCCTTGTAGAGCAGCCCGTACGGGCCGCGGGCGGGCACCGCGGCGGTGGCGGCGAACACCGCCGCCTGCGCCAGCGCCAGCCACCCGGAGCCGGTGACCAGCACGAGCACCAGGACGAGTGAGGTCAGGGCGGCCGCGAACCGGACGCCGCGAGGGTCGAGCAGCATGAGTCACCTCGAATGACTGTGTCGGGACGGTGGGTGCCGGGGCGCGCCGGCGACGCGGTGAGCGTCGCTCAGCGCGTGCGACACAGCCCCGCCGACAGGCGACCGTAGTCGACCGCACGGCGCCGGGTCAGCAGCAGCCGCACCGCGGGCCGGCTCAGCATGCCGACCCCGCGGCGGCCGACCGCGGCAGCAGGCCGGTGACGGCCTCGCGCAGTTGCGTGCGGGTTGGTTGGCCCGTCACCCGGGCGACGATGGATCCGGCCCCATCGATGACGAACACGGTCGGGGTGCGCCAGACCCCCAGTGCCCGCACCGCGTCGAGGTTGCTCTCGGCGTCGACCTCGACGTGCCGCACCCCGTCGTGGCGCTCCGCCACCTGACCGCAGGTCAACCGGGTCGCGCGGCAGGGAGCACAGAAGGCGGACGAGAACTGCAGCAACGTGACCGGCATGCCGGGCGCGACCCCGAGCCCGGTCAGCAGCTCGCGGGTGCGGGAATCGCCGGTCCCTGGCGCAGGCGCCGGCCGCACCAGCCCGGTGTGACGCCGCCACCACAGGCCGGCCCCGGTCGCCACCGCCAGCGCCCCGGCGGCCGCCACCAGCCCGACCACGGTGGTCACGTCCACCGCTCCAGGCTGCCACATCCGCCGCCCGCACCGCGACGGCGTCCCACCCGTCGGGCGCCGGCAGTCACGCCGCGGTGCGGTCGGTCAGGAACCGATGCAGGCGTTCCGCCTGGGTCGGCCAGCGCCACTCGGCCTCGACCCATCGCCGGCCGGCCGCTCCCATCCGGGCCGCCAGCGACCGGTCGGACAGCAGCTCCGCGAGGCGCCCGGCCACTGCGGCGGGATCCCGACCGTTGGCCACGAACCCGGTCTCGCCGTGGCGCACCGCGTCCGGGGCACCGCCGGAGTCGCCGGCCAGCACCGGCAGCCCGCTGGCCGACGCCTCCAGGTAGACGATGCCGAGCCCTTCCACGTCCAGCCCGCCGGCGCGGGTGCGGCACGGCATGGCGTACACGTCCCCGGCGGCGAAGTGCGCGGGCAGTTTCTCGTGCGGCACCGTCCCGGTGAAGATCACATCGTTACTCACGCCCTGCCGGTGGGCCAGCCGCTGCAGGCGCGCGCGGTAGGGGCCGCCGCCCACGAGCAGCAACGCCGCCTCCGGCACCCGGCGCTGCAGCGCCGGTAGTGCCCGGATCAGCGTGTCCTGCCCCTTGCGCGGCACCAGCCGGGACACGCACACCACCACGGGGCGGTCGGCCAGCCCGTACCGGCGCCGCACCGCGTCGCCGCTGACGCCCGGGTGGAAGGTGTCCACGTCCACCCCAGGTGCCAGCTGGTGCAGCTCGGTGTCGCCGTCGAGCACCGGCGCCAGGCGGGCGCGGAAGTACTCGCCCAGGTAGGTCACCACGTCCACGCCGCGGCCGATGCGCCGCAGCGCGGCACGCGCCCCGGGCAGCGTGGCCCATCCGGCCTCGTGACCGTGGGTCAGCGCCACCGCGCGCCGGATCCCGGCATCGCGGCGCAGCCGTGGGGCGATCAGCCCCAGCGGCGCGGCCGCGCCGAACCACACGGCCTCACAATCGTGGCCGCGCGCGACCTCCACCGCGCGGCGCGCCACCGCCGGGGTCGGCAGCAGCATGCCGGTGTTCTCGCGGATCACCGGGAACGGTTGCGCAGCGTCGAATGCCCGGTAGTCACTCCACCGGGACGCGTAGACCACCACCGAGTCGGCCGGCTGACGCAGCGCCAGGTTGTGCACGAACTGCTGGATGCCGCCCGGTCGGGGCGGGAAGTCGTTGGTGACCAGCAACGTACGCATCGTCATCCCTTCCGGACGTGGGCACGCGCGGCCGCGATGCGCTGCACGGTCGACGGGTGCGAGGCGAAGAGCAGGTGCTCGACGCGGGGCGGGTCCGGGTCGGACAGGTTGATGGCAGCCAGTCTCGCCTGCATGGCCGCGAAGGCATCGGCGTCACCGGTCAGGGCCAGCGCGTGGGCGTCCGCGCGCGCCTCGATGCGGCGGGAGAACCAGGCCTGCGCGGGTCCGGCCGCCAGCCCGACCACGGTGACCACCGCCAGCAGCAGCGCCACCGCAGCAGGCTCGGTCACCGAGTCCACCCCGGCCGCGCGCAGCAGCGGCTGCCAGCCGCCCAGCAGGGCGATCGCCACCACCGCGGCGGCCGCGCCCAGCGCACCCAGCATGGTGCCGGTGGCCACGTCCCGGTGTTTCGCGTGGGCCAGTTCGTGCGCGACCACGCTGACGACCTGATCCGGCGGGACCTGCGCCAGCAGCGTGTCGTAGACGACGATCCGCCGGGTGGGTCCGAGCCCGGACACGTACGCGTTGACCGCACGGGTACGCCGCGAGGCGTCGGCGACCAGCACGTCGCGCACCGGCAGTCCGTCGCGGGCGGCCAGCGCCATCAGCTCGTCGCGCAACCCGCCGGCCGGCATCGAGGTGAACCTGTTGAACACCGGCTCGACCAGCACCGGGAACACGAACGACAACAGCACCACCACGGCGGCGGCACCGGTCGCGGCCACCGCCCACCACCACTGCGGGAACAGGCGGGCGACGGTGAAGAACCCGGCCAGCAGCAGCGCACCGAGCACCGCGGTGACCGCGTACGCCTTGAGCACGTCGCCTGCCCAGGCCCGCCAGCTCTGCTCGGACAACCCGTGGCGCACCGTGATCCGGTGCCGCCAGGCGGCCAGTGGCAGGCCGGCGAACTGCACGATGAAGACGACCACCAGCCCGCCGAGCACCGCCGCGGCCAGCCAATGGCCGCCGACCGCACCGGCCACCGCCTCCACCACGCGGGCGCCGGCCGGGGTCAGGCCGAGGGCCGCCACCACCGCCGCGCTCACGAGCATCGACAGGTAGAACGGCGGGCGGCGCGCGGCGGTGAACGCCCGCCCCCGCGCGACCTGCTCGTCGGGCAGCTCAGCCAGCGCGCGCCGCTGCGCGGCCCGCGACGGCGGCGGACCGGTCCGGGGCACCCGCACCGCCGCGACCGTGACCAGCGCGAGCAGCAGCACACCCAGCACCGCCACCGCCAGTGGGTTCACCATGCCGCCGCTCATTCCGCCGACCGTCCCGGAATCCTTCCGCGAGGCATCAACCTACCGATCCGCACCATCGGCCGGGGTGCCGGGCGGCCGGGTCGGTCACGAGCGGGCAAGTCGCCGCAGCAGCGCGTCGGCGGACAGCGGGTAGGCACCGGCGCGTCGTACCCCGTCGGCGACCTCCCGGTCGGAGGAGATCACGATCACCGGCCGCCCGTCCGGCTCGGCACGCACCAGCCGGCGGATCAGCTCGTCCGCGCTCTGCTTCGCCAGCGAGAACAGCACCCGCACCCCGCGCGGGGCTGGCGGCAGCCCGTGCACCGGTTCGGCACCGTCGAAGGCCACCGTCACCTCCGCGCCGGTCTGCGCCGCCAGCGCCGACAGCTCCTTGACGAGCCGGTTGCGCTGCTGTTCCAGCGAGATCTCCCCGAACCCTCGTTTGGTGACGTTATAGCCGTCGACCACCAGGTGGGCCCGCGGCAGTGCCAGCAGCTGGTCCAGCCGGGCCGGATCGTCCTCGGCCAGCGCGCGGGCCGGCTGGCGCGCGGCCGTTGCCGGCGGCTGGGCGTGCGCATCGGCCACGAAGTCGGCCGGCAACCGGTCGGCGGGCTCCAGCGCCAGTTCCCGGCGCAACCCGGCCGCCGCCTGCCCGATCGTCTCCAGCAGCAGCCACAGCCGCGCGTCGTCGACCGTGCGCGCCTCCTTGGCCGCCGCCCGGACCGCACCCACCGACTGCTCGGTCTCCTCCAGCTTGGCCCGCAGCCGCCGCACCTCCGCCTCGTGGTCGGCGGTTGCCCTGGCCGCCCGGCCCTTCTCGGTCGACAGCAGCGCCCGCGAGCGCTCCTCGCTGGTCTGCGCCTCGCGCAGCTCGCGCGTCAGCCGCCGGTTCTCCTTGCGCAGCGCTGTCAGCTCGTCGCGGGCCCGGCTCAGCTCGTCGCGCAGTTTGTCCGCCTCCACCCGGGCCACCGCACGGTCATGCTCGGCACGCGTCACCCGTGCCTCGGCCTCCGCCACCCGGTCGGCGACCGCGGCGCTGTCCACCTCGGCGCGCAGCGTCTCGGCGGCGGCCGTGACCAGCTCCGGCCAGCCGGTCGGACGCAGCAGGTAACCCAGGGCGGCGAGCTCCACCGGGTCGGCCGCCGGCACGGTGCCTTCGGCGACGGCCGCGGCCAGCTCCCCCTCCTTGTCGCACACCCGGGCGGCCACCCGCTGCCGGAACAGCGTGTCGGTGGCCAGCTGCGCCGCGATAGCGGGGCCCCCGAGGCGGGCGCGGCGCTGGGGCGCGAACTTGGCCACCTTCCGCAGCGGGGGCGGGACCTCCCCGGCGGGCATGCCGGTCATGGCAGCCCCGGCCAGCTCCACCACCCGGACCCGTACCGGCTCCGGAAGCACCGGCTCCGGCGGCGCCGTCCCGCCGCCCGTCACCTGGTCACCACCGTCCGTCGCCTGG
>SLSW01000268.1 GCA_007130245.1 Micromonosporaceae bacterium | reverse complement strand
GTGGCGCGCGGTGATCAGCCCGAAGCCGACCGCCTCGATCCGGTGGGCCTCGAACCAGTCCAGCCAGGCGTCCTGCTGCCCCGGGTCGATCTCGCCGGTGTCGCCGAGCCACATGCGCACGTAGGTCAACGGGTCGGTGACCTCCCGCTGGATGGCCCACACGTCGCAGCCGGTGCCGGCGAACCAGCCGGCGACCCGCTCGCGCCAGTCCTGCCCGGCCACGTGCGCCCAGTTGGCCAGGTACTGCATGGTGCCGCCGTCGGTCAGCATCCGCGGCGCCAGCGCTGCCAGTTCGGCGCCGAGAGCGTCACCGGCCCGGCCGGAGTCGCGGTAGGTATGGGTGGCGGCGCCGGGTCCGATCACGAACGGCGGGTTGCTGACCACGAGATCGAACCGCCGGCCGGCGACCGGGGCGGCCAGGTCGCCGTACCGTAGCTGCCACTGCTGGCCGGACAGTGCCGCGGTGGTGGCCGGCCGGGTCGGGCGGCGGCGGGTACGTCGGCCACCACCCACCAGCCGTCGCCGTACGCCACGAGGTCGACCCCCTGCCGTACGAGATTGTCGCCGTGCTGCTCCACCAGGCCGGCGGCGAGCGCGGCGGGCAGGGGGAGGGGTGCCAGTGCTTCCGCCACAGCGTCGACGGGCTCGCTCTGCGCGCAGAGGAACAGGCGGATCAGAGTGGACAGCGGATCGCCGCCGGTCGTCGCACGCAGCGCGGCACGCTGGTCGCCCCTGGCCAGGGCGGCGGTGGCGGCCGGACCCAGCCGGGCAGCGATCCCGGTCGAGGTGTAGCCGGCGCTGGTCAACGCCTCCCGCAACTGGTCGATGCCGGTCAGGTCGAGCAGCGGCTGCGGCGGCGGGATGTCCTCGGTCACCACGAGATCATCGCAGGTGTCGCCGGATGTCTCGAACGCCGTACGATGGTATGGTTGTTCGTATGGCCGTGAAGACGACGTTGAACCTGGACGACCGGGAGTACCGGGAGGCCCGCCGGCTGGCGGAGGCGACCGGGGTGACGGTCGGGGAGTACGTCAACCGGGCGCTGCGCGACGCGCGGCTGCGCGCCTGGCACCGGGGTCGAGGGCGCACCGACCAGGGGGTGGCGCTGCCGGAGTCGCTGGCCGAGCATGAGGAGCGGGAGCGGGAGCAACGCCGGTGAAGCGCGGCGAGGTGTGGAACGTGATGGTCCCGATGGCCGACCGGGTGCGCCCGGTGCTGGTGGTGACCAACGACTACGCCAACGAGGACGACGACGACCATCCGCACGCCTGCGACATCGCCGAGGCGCCGGCAGCGGGGCCGTACGCGGTGCACCTCGCCGAGCGTGATCCGCTGCCGGGGCAGTGGGTCCGAGTGGACACTGTCGCCCACTACCGGCGGGGTCGCTTCATCGGTCCGCCGGTCGGGATCGTCACCGGCGCCACCCTCGAGCAGGTCGACCGCGCTCTGCGGGACCGCCTCGACCTCTAGCCGCAATCCGCCTAATTGGTTGGCGGTGACTACTCCGCGGCTGTCCCGGGTCGATCGGGGACCCCGGGCAACGGTTTGGCGTCGCCGTCGCGGTGGTCGAAGCGTTCCAGCTCGGCCAGCGCGGATTGGTACTCGATTTCGGCCTGCCGATTCTTCGCCTCGATCTCCTTGGTGCGCGCCTCGATCAGCAGCCGTTCCTCCCGCTGCACCTCCAACTGGTGCTTACGGCGCCCTTCGACGTAGCCGAGGAGTATCCCGCTGAGGGCGATGATCGTCACGAACAGCATGAGGTAGACCAACCACTCCATACCTGCCGACCTCCGCTTGTCGTAACCCGCTCACCAGCTTAGTTGAGCGCCGCAACACGGCCGGACCTCACAGATCCAGGACCGCACGCAGTGCGACATCCAGCTCGCCGCGCGACTCAGGCGAGAGCTCACCGTTGTGGTGTAGCAGGTATGCCTTGTCGACCTCGCCAACTCGGGGAGTGGTAGCCACCCCGACCGGCGACCCGTCGGCGAGCCTGATCTCCGGCTCGATCAACGAAGGCTGCCGTACGTCGGAGATCGGCACGACCAGCACGCTATCGCGGGCAGCGGTCACCGCGTCGTGGCCGACCACCACAACGAGGCGTTCATGGCCCGCACGGCGTGCCGTCCAAACCTGCCCGCGGTTCACCCGGAGGCTCCGCCGAGGACCACCTCGGCCCGCGCCTCATCCCATGCCTGCCACTCGGGCCGGCGACGGTCCTGCTCCGCGCTGAACGCCGCGGCATCCTCGATCGCGCGCCGCCACGCCGCCCGGGACAGCCACTCGGACAACGACTCGCCGCTACCTTTGGCGGCCTGGCGGGCGGCCGCCAAGGCGGCCGGATCAAGCGTCACGGTTACGCGCGTACTAGCCATGCGCACATAGTAGCGGCCAATTGCGTGCATAACTAGTGCACCCTCGCTGGACCTGTCCCGGCCGACGCGCTGGCCCCGGTAGCACTTCAGGCGCGTCACGTAGGCAAGGAGGCCGGCCCGGCGGCGGGCGATGTCGACCAGCTCGAACCGGTCAAGGCAGTCGACCTGACCGCGGTTGGCAGCGCTGGCCACGGTGGCGACGCCTACATGACAATTCCGGGCTACCCTAGTAATTGAAAGTCTAACACAGTAGATCTCCCAATGTCATAATTGACGCCGGAACGAATTACTTTTAGAATGGCGCGTGTGCCGATAAGAAATACACTGTGGATAGGCGGGGGGAGTGGCGCCGGGAAGACCACGATTTCCCGGGCCATCGCCATGCAGTTCGATCTGGCGTGGTACC
Organism: Micromonosporaceae bacterium; assembly: GCA_007130245.1. Classification (GTDB taxonomy): domain Bacteria; phylum Actinomycetota; class Actinomycetes; order Mycobacteriales; family Micromonosporaceae; genus Natronosporangium. The sequence goes on along the minus strand of SLSW01000268.1, from coordinate 61,355 downwards.
GGGTAGATGGCTACGCCTACGAGCACCAACGGCGGCTGGTGGCGTCGGGACTGGCAGACGATGCCAGTGTGGACATCAATCAACGGTGGCTCGAAACTGAGCCGAGGGAGTTGGCGCGAGAATTCGCCGAGCGCGCGGAGCTGACGCTGCCGCTCGCCCTCGATGACCTACGTGAAATGGACGTCGGAATCGGGGTGGTGGTGGAGGGGCCGCAATTGTTTCCGCACCTGATTATGCCGCATCTTGCCGGCCCAGAGTTTGGGTTGTGGCTGGTCGCTACCGAACAGCTCCAGCGACAGGTGTTCGAATCCCGCATTGGCGATCCTGCCAAGTTCACCAGCGATGCTGCGCGGGCAATCGAACTGCGGATCGAGCGCAACCGGCTGCTCAACGAGCGCATCCGCTCCAGCGCCGCCGCCCACGGGCTGACGGTGTTCGAGGTTGACGGCGGGCACGACCTACCGGCCATGACGGAACGGGTGCGGGACTTCTTCGCCGACGCCTTGTTGACGCTGCCGGTTGCCGACGGGAAGCAACGCAGCCGGCTACGCCAACGGGAGAACGACGCGAACGTGCGCAACGTGCGGGCGCACCTTGCAGAACTCGGCCGCTCCGGTCCGCCGTCCATGCGCGTGCCGCTGTGCTGCGAGTGCACGCAGGCCGGGTGTGCAGCGATCACTGGTCTCACACCCGCTGAGCACGGCCAGCTCCGTACAGCCGGCAGCCTGGTGCTGGTCCACTGAAGGCGTTACTTTACATAATATAGATTATCGAGCAACTGGGTTTGGCCGGGGTATGCGGGGGGGCGAGGCATTCGGTCCCGATCGCCCCGACCCGGGGTTCTCGCTGCGATGCTGGAGGCATGGTGGTGTCCAAGCGGGTCGCGCGTTTCAACCGGGCGGCGACCAACCGCGTCGTCAGACCGATCGCCGGCCGTACGCCTGGCCTCGCCCTCGTGCGACATCGAGGTCGCCGGTCCGGCCGGACCTACCGGACGCCGGTCAACGCCTATGCCCGAGGTGACGACTACGTAATCGCGCTGGTCTACGGTGCAGACTCGGACTGGGTCCGGAACGTGACCGCCGCCGGTGGTTGTGAGCTGCAGGTGCGCGGGCGCCAGCTGCGGCTGACCGATCCGCGGATCGTTCACGACCGGACCAGGAAGGACGTTCCCCCGATGGTGCGTCCGGCCCTGCGGCTGGTCGGGGTGGACGATTTCCTCCACCTGACCGTTGACTACGCCGGGCGGGCGGCTGATAACGAAAGGCAGGGTGGCTGACACGTCGTCCCGGCACTCCAGCTCAGCTGAAACCTTTGCCGGACACTGACCGCTCCCCTCCCCTTTGTTGATCTTGCGACGACAAAGCCGACTACGCGGGCGGTCACAGCTCCGGGCCGGGCTCACAGGCCGGTGGCGCCGTCGATCTGCTCGCGCAGGATGTCGGCGTGGCCGGCGTGCCGGGCGGTCTCCTCGATCATGTGTCCCAGGATGACCCGCAGCGAGTCCCGTTGCTCCTCGCCCGGATTCGGTACCGCCGCCCTCGTCGACAGATCGGGGTGCGCCTGTGCGATCTCGTCGCTGCGTTCGCACGCCCGCCGGTACGCGGCCACCACCTGGTCACGGGTGACGCCCGCCGGCACCTGCATGGACTTGTTCGCCACCAGATGCGCCTCGCCGAGGAACACCCGGCCGAACCAGTGCTCCTCGACACCCGTCAGGTGCTGGACGATCCCGAGCAGGTTCGTCCCCGACGGCACCCCGGGTGTGCGCACCTGCTCGTCAGAGAGCCCTTCGGTCGTGCGCACCACCGCTTCGCGCATCTTGCTCAGGTAGGCGAGCAGCACGAACCCCTCGGTGTACTTCCGGTCGTAGTCGGCATCGTCCATCATGTGACGCTATGGCCGTGCCATCGCGGGCGACAACCGGGTTTTGCCGCACGGCCCGTACCGTTTGCGGCTCCGTGCGGGGCGGTACGATGTGCCGCCGGCGACCACGGGGAGATCGATGAGCGACCACCACGAGGACCAGCACGAAGAAAAGACGCAGGCGCAAGGTTCCTGGCTGATCGACCGGCCGTTGACCGGGTTCGCGCTGCCGCGCGGGTTCCGTGGCCGGCTCATCGGCTGGCTCATGACCCGGGATGTCTCCGAGCAGCAGGACGTGTTCGACGTGCTGTGGCTGCAACCCGGGCAACGGGTGCTGGAGGTCGGCCACGGCCCGGGTGTGCTGATGTCGATGATGGCCGACGCCGGTGGCGAGGTCATCGGCGTGGAGCCGTCGGCAGCGATGCGGGCCTCCGCTCGGCGCCGGCTGCGCAGGGCGGTCGCCGCCGGCCGGGTCGACATCCGGGAGGGCACGGCCGAGGACACCGGCCTGCCGGATGAGTCGGTCGACGTAGTCGTGTCGGTCAACAACATCCCCATGTGGTCCGACATCGACGCGGGTTTCCGCGAGCTGCACCGGGTGCTGCGACCGGGCGGGCGGCTGATCGTCGCCTGGTATGGCGGTCGCCGGCCGACCCGGATCGGCAGCCGCCTGATGCTGCATGACGACGTGCTCATCCACATCCTCGCCCGGATGCGCGCAGTCTTCAAAGACAGCGAGGGTCGCGATCTCAATCATGTGGTCGTCTTCGAGGGCACCCGCTGAGCCGCCGCCCTCTTGCGACCGGAGCGATTGTCATGGGTGGCGCGTAACCTGCGCCCATGACTGAACGGATCACAGCGCAGCAGTTCCGCGACGCTGACGGCGTGGATGACTGGCGGGTGCTGGCGCACGGGGCGTGCGCGCACTTCCGCACCGGATCGTTCGCGACCGGCATCACGCTGGTGACCGCCATCGGCGAGCGTGCCGCCGCGGCCGATCTCCAGCCTCACATCGACCTGCGGGAGACGGGCGTGACGATCCGGTTGATGACGTACGGCTCTCCCCCGTTCACCGAACACGACATCGAGTTGGCGCGGCAGATCTCCGCAGCCGCGCGAGAACTGGACGTGCCCGCCGATCCGGCCGCGCTGCAGGATGTCGACTTCACCATCGACGCGCTCGTCGGCCCGGACGTGATGCCGTTCTGGCGGGCCGTCCTGGGTTATCAGCAGTTCGGTGACGAGGACCTGTTCGATCCCCACATGCGCTGGCCGTCGATCTGGTTCCAGGAGATGGACGCCCCGCGTCCACAGCGCAACCGCATCCACGTCGACGTCTGGGTGCCGCACGACCAGGCCGAGGCGCGGATCGCGGCGGCGATCGCGGCCGGCGGGCGGCTGGTGAGCGACCAGAACGCCCCCGCGGGGTGGACGCTGGTCGACGCCGAGGGCAACGAGGTCGACGTGGCGACCTGGATGGGTCGGGACTGAGCGATGGCCGATCATCTGGACCGCCGGAACATCGTCGCCTACCGGATGGCGAGGCACTTCCTCACCAAGCCGCTGCCGGCCGGCCAGTGGCGGCGGGCGGCCGCGATCGGGCTGCAGAACACTCCCCCCGGCACGGCAGCGCTGTCGCTGGCGCTGCGGGTGCCTGACCTGCCGTCCGGCTTCGTTGAGCAGGCGCTGGCCGTCGACAAGACCCTGCCGCAGGCGTGGTGCATGCGGAGTTCGCCGTACGTCTTCCCTACCGAGGACCTGCCGGTGTTCACCGGGGCGCTGGCGCCCCACACCGAGGAGGAGATGCGGGAGTCGCTGGGCGGAGTCGCGCGGCTCGCGGCCGATGCCGGCCGCACCGCGCTGGACGTGGTGGCGGAGGCCACCGAAGCGCTGCGGGATGCGCTGGACGGCACGGTGCTGACCAAGCGGCAGATGGGCGTGGCGCTGGGACAGCGCATGCCACGCCACGCCGACTGGTTCGACCCGGACACGTTCAGCAGCTTCACCGCCATGCTGGTGCGGCCGATCTCATTGGCCGGCCTGTTCTGCTTCGCGCCGCGGAGCGGCAACGAGGCGTCGGTCGGGCGCCAGGCCGAGTTCAACAGCCTGCGGCAGCGGTACGGCCAGCCGCAGCCGTTCCTGGATCGGGCATGGCACGAACAACGGTGCGCGGCCCTGGCGGACATGCTGGCCGACGCGCAGGTGAAGGCCCCGGCCGGCCTGGACGACGACCTGTCGGAGGTGCTGACCGTTGCCGACGCCGGGCGCTACCCGGTGTTCTCACCGGGCGACATCTGCCCGGACAACAACCTGCTGACCGGACGCGGGCTGCAGGTGTTCGACTTCGAGGGCGCCAGCTACCACAGCGTGTTCCTCGACGCCGCGTACACGGTGATGCCGTTTGCGACCTGCTGGTGCGTGTTCCGGCTGCCGCCGCAGATCCGCGACGAGATCGAGTCCGCCTTCCGGGGCGAAGTCATCGCACCGTATCCCGCCCTGTGCGACGACGAGGTCTGGCGACCGGGCCTGCGCCGGGCGGCCGCACTCTGGACGATCGACATGACCACGCTGGTGCTTCCCACACTGGGCTCAGCGGACCGGGCGATGCATCCGGTGCGCCGGCCGGTGCCCACCATGCGGCAGCTGCTGCGCTACCGCTGGCAGTGGCTGGTCGAGCAGCTGGAGTCGGCCGACGACCTGCCGGCGCTGGCGCAGGCGATGCGGGGGCTGTTGGAGGCCACCGGCCACTGGAACGTCGAGTCGATGCCCGCCTACCCGCCGTGGCGGTGAGCCCACTTGGCCGACCCCACTGTCTCCCCGCTACCCCCGGCGAGACTGCCGCACGAGCGAGCCCGGCTTGTCGGTGGCCTTGCTTAACATCGTGGCATGACGACACGGGCCCAGTTGCGCAAGACGGCGCTGACTTTTCAGGAGGTCGAAGAAGACGCTGGTGACGGGACCGTGACCTACTCCGTACGAGGCAAGGAGTTCGCTTCGCTGACCAAGGACGGTGTGGTGCGGTTGCGGCTACCTGACGCGCAGGCGGAGGAGGCTGTTGCGGCCTATCCAACGGCGGAACGGCTGACCCGTGCGGGCACGGCGATCGGGTTCCAGGCACCCTTGCGTGACGTCGACGGCCAACACCTGTGGTCCCTGGTGATGTCCGCATGGAAGCACCGTGCGCCTGCCCAGTTGGCCGCGAGGTTGGCTGCGATCATAGAGTCGCCCACACGGCCGGGCAGCGACCTGCCGGCCAGCATCGGCAAGGCCGCTACCCGCGCGTTGGCCAACGCCGGGCTGACCACACTCGACCAGGTCGCGACCCGCACCAGAGCCGAACTGCTCGCGATGCACGGGGTCGGGCCGAAGGCAGTGCGCATTCTTGCCGAAGCGCTCGAGGAGAAGGGTATGTCGCTACGCTGAGCCGGTCGCCCGGTCCAGTGCCGGCGAGTCGCAGCCAGCGGGGGTGATGGGTCCGTCGATGCCTGTCTACCGGCGTGGCGGTGCCACCGGTGTGCCCGGATCAGGCGCCCACGTAGGCCGCCAGGTGCTCAGTGGTGAGCCTGGAGCGCGCCGCGACCAGGTCGGCGGGCGTGCCCTCGAACTCGCGCAGCAGCGCCCGCAGCGCCACCGCCCCGCCGAAGTCGTGCGCGACGACCTGTGGCGTGGCGAGCCCCCAGTGCTGCAGCAGTTCGGTGAACACCATGCCCTGCGTTCCCAGCGATACGTCCTGGCCGTCGTACTTGTCCGAGGCGCCGTAGCCGGGCATGTCCCAGACCAGCGCCCGGTGTCTTGTCGCCAGCGCCCGCGCGATGTGGCGTCACACATAGGACGAGAACGGGGTGCCGTGGCACAGCACCACCGGGTCGGCGTCGGGGTCGCCGAGCTCGTCCCAGCGCACGGCGCCGGCGCTGCTGTGGAAGGTGCGGGTCGGTCGCCACTGGTTTGTCGGTGTCACACCACTATCCTGCTATGGGGCAGGATGGGCTGATGCAGGTACGTGCGGTGTCCCCGTCCAGATTGGTCGACGAGCTGACCGACCGGATCGCCGTCAGGCTGCCGGATCGCCGCCTGCGGGTGGCTGTCGACGGCGCGGAGGCCACCGAGCCGGACGGATTCGCGCAACAGCTGGTCGACCCGCTGCGGGTGCGCGGACGCGAGGCGCGGCACGTCCGCAGCATCGACTTCCTGCGCCCGGCCTCGATCCGCTTCGAGCAGGGCCGTACCAATCCGGAGGCGTTCTACGAGCGGTGGCTGGACGAGTCGGGCCTGCGCCGGGAGGTGCTCGACCGGGTCGGCCCGGACGGCGACGGTCAGATGTTGCCGAGCCTGTGGGATCCGCTGGCCGACCGGGCCACTCGGGCGCCGTACGTCACCGTGCCCGACGGCGGTGTGGTGCTGGTCAGCGGTCCTATGCTGCTCGGTGGTGGGTTGCCGTTCGACCTGGTGGTGCACCTGTGGTTGTCGGATGCGGCGCTGCGTCGGCTCACCACCCCGGCGCGGCAGTGGACGCTGCCCGCCTACGCCCGCTACGAGGCCGAGGTGTCACCGGCCGCCATCGCAGACGTGGTGGTACGCCTCGACGATCCGCAACGGCCTGCCCTGGTTGACGCCTGGTAGGCCGGGTCGGTGCGCGGCCCGGTGGCTGCTTGACAGCGGCGGTTACGGTAACTGTGCAGGCACACGCGAGTGTGCTTTCCAGAGGGGCAACTCCATGACCACGATCACGCCTGAGCAGCAGTTCAACCCGACCGACCCGGCGCATCTTCCGGACCCGCACCCGCTGTTCCGCCGGATGCGCGAGCAGGCCCCGGTCTACCGCTTCGTCGGTCCGCAGACCGGTCGTTCGTTCTGGTTCCTCACCCGGTATGCCGATGTGCAGCGGGCGCTGCACGATCCGGACATCGGCCGGGAGGTCGACCGCCTGCCGAACGAGCTCGCCGCCACGCACCGCCAGTGGCTGGACGATGGCCTGCAGATGCTGCGGCGCAATGTGCTCAACCTGGACCCGCCCGACCACACCCGGTTGCGGCGGCTGATGACGCCCGCGTTCGGCGCTCGGACGGTGGCGGCGATGCGACCGCGCATCGAGGAGATCACCGCCGGACTCATCGACGCCGCCGCCGAGTGCGACGGCGGGTTCGACCTGATCGAGGCGGTGGCGCTGCCGCTGCCGATCCTGGTCATCGCCGAGCTGCTGGGCATTCCGATCGATGACCGGGCCCAGTTCCGGGGCTGGGTCGACGACCTGCTGCGCAGCACCGACCAGGACCGGGTGCGCAGCTCCGCGATGGAGTTCATCGGCTACATCAACGAGCGGATCGAGCAGCGTCGGGCGCAGCCGGGCGAGGACCTGCTGTCGCAGCTCATCCAGGCCGAGGAGGACGGCGACCGGCTCGACCACACTGAGCTGCTGTCCAGCGTGTTCCTGCTGCTGGTCGCCGGCCACGAGACGACGGTGAACCTGATCGGCAACGGCATGCTGGAGCTGCTGCGCCATCCGGACCAGCTGGCACGCCTGCGCGCCCAGCCGGAGCTGATCGACTCGGCGGTCGAGGAGATCCTGCGCTTCAACGGCCCGGTCGGACACTCGGCGATGCTGTTCGCGATGGCCGACGTGGACTTCGACGGGGTGCGCGTTCCGCAGGGCGACGTCGTGGTGCCGGTGCTGCTGGCCGCCAACCGGGACCCGGCGGTGTTCCCGGAGCCGGACACGTTCGACCTCGCCCGCAGCCCGAACCGGCACCTGGGTTTCGGTCACGGCATCCACTTCTGCCTGGGTGCTCCGCTGGCGCGGCTGGAGGGCCGCATCGCCATCGACGCGCTGCTGCGTCGGTTCGCCCACCTGGCATTCGCGGTCGACCCGTCGGAGCTGGAGTGGAGCCCGAGCCTGTTCCTGCGGGGCGTGCGGCGGCTGCCGTTGCTCACCCGGTGAGCGGCTGCTCCGGCGTCCATTCCCGGAAGCCGAGGCTGCGGTAGAGCCCGCGTGCGGGGTCGTTGTCGCTGGCAACGCGTAGTGCGAGCTGGTCACGGCCGGCTGCGGCGACCGCGTCCATGGCCGCCCGGATCAACCAGCGACCGAGGCCGCGGCGGCGGTGTGCCCGGGCGGTGAACAGTTCGATGATGAACGGGCAGTCGGGTGTGTCGGTCCAGGGCGCCCGCTCCACCACCATGATTGCCGCGGCGGGCTGCTGCTGGTCAGTGACGAGCAGCGGCGAGGCTTCGGGCCACAGCGGACCGTACTGGCCGGCGAAGGATGCCTCGATGTCGGCGACCGCCTCGGCCACGCTGTCACACGCCTGTCCCGGGTCGTACGCCTCGAAATACAGGTGACCAAGAGCGTGAATGTCGTCTCGGCGGCACTCGCGCGCGGTGTATCCGGGCGGCACTGGTCCGGCTTCGGGTCGAGGTGGGACGTCTGCGAGCAGGGTGAGCGATGTGGGCACCGCCGGATGATTTCAGATGCCGGAGAACGCCACGCAGACCGGGCGTTCGAAATACCAAAGAACTGTTTGACATCTACATCGGCGAGTCCTAACCTGAGCGCATGCGTGTGAATGACCCGCGGGCGATCCGGGCGCTGGCCCACCCGCTCCGGCTGGACCTGCTGGAGCTGCTCGGCGGCATCAGCCCCGCCACCGCGGCCCGGTGCGCGCAGATGCTGGGAGTCAGCCAGGCCAGCGCCTCGTATCACCTGCGGCAGCTGGCCAGGTACGGATTTGTCGAGGAGGGAGAGTCCTCCGGTGACCAGCGCGAGCGGCCGTGGCGGATCGTCTCGCGTAACCAGACGCTCGACAGCGCGCCGGGCCCGGCCGTCGACCAGCTGGCACAGGTGGAGGTGGAGCGGGAGGCCGGCAAGATCCTCGACTTCATCGACCGGCGCGCCGGCGAGACCGGTCCGTGGCGCGACGCCTCCTTCCGGATCGGCGGCACCCTGCCGATGACCCCCGAGGAGGTGGCCACCGCGCAGGAGCAGATCGAAGCGGTCATGCGGCCATATATCGACCGGTTGGACACGGACGCCCCCGCTCCCCCGCCCGGCGGTCGCTGGGTGCGGTTCTTCCTGGCCGCCACCCCCTACCCCGACCTCGAGGAGTCCTGATGCTGCTCACGATCGACGACCTGTGCAAGGTCTACCGCGGCCGGGTGCGCGCCAACGACGGCATTTCGCTGTCCGTGGCCGCCGGCGAGGTGTTCGGCCTGCTCGGGCACAACGGCGCCGGCAAGACCACGCTGCTCAACCAGGTGATCGGCCTGTCGCGGCCGACCTCGGGCGCCATCCGCATCGACGGCTGCGACCCGGTGGCGGATCCGGACACGGCGCGACGGATGTGTTCGCTGCAACCGCAGGCGCAGGCCCCGCTGGACGGCATCACCCCGCGCCAGGCGATCCGGCTGATGGCCCGCATCCGGGGAGCGGGCCGGCGCCGGGCACGCGCGCGCGCCGACGAGCTGCTGGCGGCGCTGGACCTGGAGCCGTGGGCGGACACGGTCGGCCAGAAGCTGTCCGGCGGGGTGCGGCGGCTGACCGCGTTCTGCATGGCGGCGGCCGAACCGGGCCGGCTGGTCATGTTCGACGAGCCGACCAACGACGTCGACCCGGTGCGGCGCCGGTTGTTGTGGCAGCAGGTACGGGCACTGGGCGAGGCGGGCTGCGCGGTGGTGCTGGTGACCCACAACGTGGTCGAGGCCGAGCGGGCGGTGCAGCGGCTGGTGATCCTCGACCAGGGCACGGTGGTGGCCCAGGGCAGCCCGGCCGAGTTGCGGGGCGAGCACGCCGACCGGCTGCGCATGGAGCTGGTCGCGGCCGACGCACACGCCGCGGCGCGCCTGGCCGGCGAGGCGGAGGGCGTGGAGCCGGCGGTGGTGGCCGGCCGGCGGGTCAGCTTTCCCATCGAGGCATCCACGGCGTCCCCCACCCTGGCGTGGGTGCAGCGGCACCGCACGGCCGGACTGGTCGACGAGTTCTCGGTCACGCCGGTGAGCTTGGAGGACGTCTACATCACACTGGTGGGCCCGACCGAGCGCGGCGGCCCGATCGAATCGGAGGTCGAAAGTGCGTCACTGGCTGCGTAGCTACCTGCTGCTGCTGAGGTGGAACCTGCTGCGGATGCGCACCTTCCTCCCGTTGCTGCTGATCGCCCAGCTGATGATGTCGGGCGGGATCGTGCTCGGCTTCTCGATTCTGATCCCGGAACACGACCGGGTCACGGTGCTCTACCTGTCGACCGGCGCACCCACGGTGGCGCTGATCATGGCGGGGATGGTGCTGGCGCCGCAGGCGCTGTCGCAGCAGAAACTGCGCGGGTTGTTCGACTACCAGCGGGCCATGCCGGTGCCGCGGCTGGCGATGCTGGCCGCCGACGCCTCGGTGTGGACGGTGCTGGCGCTGCCCGGCATGGTCGGCGCGCTGGTCGTGGCGGCGCTGCGGTTCGACCTGTCCTATGACGTCAGCCCGCTGGTGGTGCCGGCGGCGCTGCTGGTGGCGCTGGTCGCGATCTCGATCGGCTACGGCATCGCCTACCTGGCCAAGCCCGAGGTCACCACGGTGCTGACCAACCTGGTCATCTTCGTCGCGTTCGTGTTCGCGCCGGTCAACTACCCGGCCGAACGGCTGCCGGACTGGCTGGCGGCGACCCACCAGTGGCTGCCGTTCCAGTACATGGCCCAGGCCATGCGCGAAACCATCGACGTGCCCGCCGGCGGGGTGCCGGCACTGCCGTTCGCGATGCTGGCGATCTGGGGTCTGGCCGGGCTTGCGGTGACCGCCCGCATCATGACCCGCCGGACGTAGCGGTGCACACCGTCCCGTCGGCACCGAGCCGGCGGACCTGCCGGCGCGAGAGCGTGTAGGCCATCTGCAGCAGGAACGCGCCACCGCACACCGCGCAGGCGGTGGCCACGCTGGTGGCCCCGGCCAGCACCCCGAACCCGGCCAGCGACAGCGGCATCAGCGCCGAGTCGGACAGGGAGGTGACCGAGCCGGCCCGGGCCACGTACGCGTCGTCGATGGTGGCCTGGAACGCACAGGCCAGCAGCGGCGAGGCCAGCCCGGCGGTGAGCCCGACGGTCAGCGTGGCCACCAGCACCCCGGCCAACGGCGCGAAGCCGACTGAATCTTGAGTAGGTCGATGCTCGAGCTGGCTGGTCGGGGTGTGGTCACTCCTGGTCGCGGTGCGCCGCCTCGGGCGAGAAGGCGGGCAGGCACACCGACACGTACCCGGCTCCACCCTCGTACGGGGTGCCGTAGCGCACCCACTCCCCGGGCGCGACCCGCACCGCCTGGCCGGCGGTGACCTCGAGCGGGCCCTCTTCCTGGTCGAGCACCAGGGTGCCGCGCAGCCAGCGTGCCGCGCAGCACGAGCGTGTACTCCTCGAACTCCGGGCGCTGGCCCGGTTCCTGCCAACCGGCTGGGCTGGTCATCAGGGCGATGCTGATGTTGTCGGTGCCTCCGCCCGCTTGGGGGGCCGGATGGCTACGCATAGAGGCCACAAACCCCTGCAAAGCTGGCGTAACGGGCGCCATTCAGCCCCCCAAGCGGAAAGGGCCGGAGCGATCGGGCGGGGTCAGGTCAGGCCGGGGTCAGGCCGGGGTCGGGTCAGGCCGGGGTCAGGCCGGGGTCGGGGAACAGGCAGAACGGGTGCCCGTCGGGGTCGAGCAGCACCCGCACTCCCTGCTGCGGCTGGTGGTCGGCCAGGGTGGCCCCCGCCTCCAGCGCCCACGCCACCGCGGTGTCCAGGTCGTCGACGCCGATGTCGAGGTGGATCATCATCTGCGGCGCGCCGTCGACCGGTGGCCACACCGGTGGCGTGTAGTGCTCCTCGAACTGAAATTCGATCTTGAGGTCCTGCTCCCGGGATCGGATCTTCGCCCAGCCGTCGGTGGGCGGGTGTCCGGGACGCGGGCCTTCCCGCTCGACCACCGGCCAACCGAGCAGCCGCGCGTAGAAGTCGGCCAGCGCCAGCGGGTCCGCGCTGTCGAGCACGGGTCCCGCCATGCGCGTGCGGGGTCGTGGCATCGTGCCTCCGTTAACGTCAGGTCAGGTAATCTGAACCGCCAACGTAGACGGTGTGGCCGGTGGCGACGTCGGCGACCGCGGCGCAGGCCACCTCGGCGGCGAATTCCTCAACGGTGGGCAGCCCGCCGGCCTGCGCCCGTCGGGACTCGACAGCCCCCGGAGCGGCCCGGTCGATCAAGGTGGCCGTGATCGTGCCCTCGATCATGTCGCCGGAGACCACCACCAGGCTCACGCCGCACGCGTCAAGCTCGTCCATCATGGCTCGCAGCGCGTCCTCACCGGCGCGCTTGCTGCGCGCCACCGGCTGGTAGGCCGACAGCGTGGGCTGCTGGCCGACGAAGTGCGCCTGGTGGCTGGTGACGAACACGATCCGCGACCCGTGCGGCATCAGCGGCAGCATCGCCCGTACGCATGCCACCTGGGCGTCGCGGTTGAGCCGCAGCGCGTACCCGGGGTCGACGTCGCGTTCCATCCCGCCCGAGGCGTTGAGCACCAGCAGGTGCAACGCGCCCGACCACGACGCCACCGCCTTGGCCATCGACTCGAGCGCCGCCGGGTCGGTGAGGTCAGCGCGTACGGCGGTGGCCTGTCCCCCGGCGGTGTGGATGTCTTCGACCACCTGCTCGGCGCGGCGGGCCGTGTCCCGGTAGTTGACCGCCACCCGGGCACCCCGACCGGCGAGGAAACGGGCGGTGGCGGCCCCGATCCCGCGTGAGGCGCCGGTCACGAGTGCGGTGCGGTCGGCCAGCCGGCCGTGCGGCTCGCTCAGTTCCTGCACCTCCCTCCCACCGGCGGAGACGTACACTGCTGCCCATGCACAAACTGGGCATCCGCCGCTATCTGGTCGCCGGCATCCTGCTGTTCCTGCCGATCTGGCTGACCTGGATTGTAGTACGGTTCGTCTTCACCACCCTCGCCTCGGTCAGCGAGCCGCTGCTGCGGGTCATCGGCTGGCCGGGCACTCTGGACTGGCTGCTGGTCATCGTCGGGGCGCTGCTGACGCTGCTGCTCATCTACCTGCTGGGCTGGTTCGGCACCCGGGTGTTCGGCAAACGCCTGCTGCGCGCTTTCGACCGGCTCGTGGCACGCATCCCGCTGGTGCAGACCATCTACGGCGGCACCAAGAAGCTGCTCAACGTGGTGCAGACCTCTCCGGAGCAGGCGCAGCGGGTGGTGCTGGTGGACTTTCCGCACCAGGGGATGAAGGCGGTCGGCCTGGTTACGCGGGTGCTCACCGACACCGTCACCGGTGAGGAGTACGCCGCGGTGTACGTGCCCACCACCCCCAACCCCACCTCCGGTTTCCTGGAGCTGGTGCCGGTGGCGCAGGTGCACCCCAGCGACATGAGCATCGACGAGGCGATGAGTTTCATCATCTCCGGCGGGGCCATCAACCCGGCCCGGTTCGCCGAGGCCGGCAGCACCGAAGCGGTCGCGCCCGCCACGGCGCCTCCGCAGCCGCGGGAGGGCTGACCGGCGGGAACCGGCGAGGTTCGACACCGGAGTGTCGGTCGATTCTGTCAGCGCCGCCTGGTAAGAATGCGGTTCACACGTATGTACCAGGGAGGAGAATGACTGTGACCCGCAGCGCCAACGGTGGACTGTCCACGGCGGAGCTGGAGCGCATTCGCGAGTCGCTGGAGTCCGGTCGCCGCCCGAAGGTGGTGTTCACCGAGTCGGCCGGGCAGATCGTCGGGAAGACCGGGCAGGTGGTGCAGCTGACCGATCCGCAGGTCTCGGACGAGTGGTTGGTCGTCCGGTTCGGCCATGACGAGCTGCCGTTCTCCCCCGCTGACCTGACACTGCCGCCGCGCAACGGCGCCGCCAGGCGCTCCCGGTCGGCTCCCGCGCCCCGACCCGCTGAGGAGAACCCAGTGCCACCAACCACGACCCCTGACGCCACCCACGCTGACAAGCCCGCCCACGCTGACAAGCCCCCCAAGGCCGACAAGCCCCCCAAGGCCGATAACCCGAGCAAGGCCGACCGGCCAGCTAAGGCCGCCCGGAAGGCGTCCCGACACCGTGCCCCGGCCGGGCTGACGGTGACCCTGGAGTACGCCTCCGGCGAGTGGACCGTTGCCGCGCATCAGGGCAGCAAGGTGCTGGCCAAGCCGTACCTGATCAAGCCGGGCGAGGCGCTGAAGATGGTGGCGATGCTAGACGTGCCGGGTGTGCACGAGGCGGTCGAGCAGCTCGTGGCCGCCGAGCGCGCCGAAGCCGAACAGCGCGCCGAGCAGGTGCGCGCCCAGCTCGCCGAGGTCGAGGCGCACCTGGCCGACCTGCGCGACGTCAGCTGACCGCGGATGCGCTCCCACCGCGGCGCGGTGCCACCATCAGGGGGTGAACGGGCAGCGGCGTTGGCGCACCCCCCGGCTGTGGCGGGTGGCGATGACGCTCGCCCGCGCCGTGGTGGCGGTGATGGCCCGGCTGCGGGTCAGTGGTCACGTGCCCGAAACGCTGTATGGCGGCCCGCTGATCCTCGCGGCCAACCACCTCAGCCCGGCGGACCCGATCGTGCTCACCGCCGCCTGTCGCACCCGCGGGCTGGCTCCCCGTTATCTGGCCACCGGTGGGCTGTTCCGCGCGCCGGTGGTGGGGCCGGTGATGCGGCACTGGGGTCACATCCCGGTGCACCGCGGCACCGCGGAGGTGATGCGGGCACTGCCGGAGGCCGCGACCGCGCTGGCGGCCGGATCGGTGGTGCTGGTCTATCCGGAGGGCCGCATCGGCCTCGACCCCGAGTTGTGGCCGGAACGCGGCAAGACCGGTGTGGCGCGGCTGGCGCTGGCCACTGGCGCGCCGGTGGTGCCGGTGGCGCAGTGGGGCACCCACGAGGTGGTCCCCTACTCCGCCCCGCGCGGGTTGCTGCGAGCGCTGCCGGGCACGCTGCGGCGCCGCCCGCGCATCCGGGTGCACTTCGGAGCTCCGGTGGACCTGAGCGACCTGGGCGACGGCGTCACCGGCCATGCCCAGCGCGCCACCGATCGGATCCTCGATGCGATCACCGCGCACCTTGCCGGCATCCGCGGCGACGAGCAGGGCACCCCCCGCCACGTCGACCCCACCCGGCCACGCGACCGCGCGCGCAGCCGCCGCCGCCACCGTCACCGCTCAGCGGCCGACCATCAGCCCGACCGGCGCAGCAGCAGGTAGGCGCGCACCGCCTCGCTGGTGCTGGTCACGCCGAACAGCGTGCGGACCGCCGCGACGCGCCGGTTGGCCGTACGCAGTGACATGAACTCGGCCGCGGCCGCTGCCGCGATGGTGCGGCCAGCGGCCAGGTGATCCAACAGCGCCCGCTGGTCCGGCTGCAGCTGGGCGAGCATGTCGACAGGCTGTCGCGACAGCCGGTCGGCAGGCAGCGCATCGTCGCGACTCATACCAACCGCCCCTGCTCGCTGTCCGGGATCGTCACCGGTGCCCGCACCGGGGGTCAATTGTTACCGATGTGACAGCAGGTTGGCGAGTGGTCACCGATCCGTACCGGATGCGGCCATGGCCTTTGCCGGCGCGGCACCGGTACGGTCACAGGAGGAAACAGTCGGCGAGGAGCCACCATGTCCCGATTCATCCAGGCCATGCCCGACCCGCCCGACCCCCATACCGGCGACCCGCTGCTGCGCTCGTGGTTACGGTGCCACCTCGACGGCGACGGGCGCACCGCGGGATCGCGGCTGGCAGACCTGGCGGCCGAGGCCGCCGGGCCGCTGCGCGAGGCGCACCGGCAGGCTGAGGCCCGCCCGCCGGAGCTGGTGCGCTACGACCCGTGGGGCGCGCGCATCGACCACATCGACACCCCGGCGGGCTGGCAGGCCCACCGCGAGGCGGCAGTGCGCCACTCGCTGGCGGCGTTGCCGTACCTGCCCGGCGCGCGTGAGCAGTGGGGCGCCGGGGCGCGGGTGGTGCAGCACGCGCTGCTGCACATCTACGGGCCGGAGTCGGCCACCTACTCCTGCCCGGTGGCGATGACCGACGGCGCCGCGGCGCTGCTGACCCACCCGGAGATCGACTCTCCGGTGCGCGAGAGGTGGTTGCCGCGGCTGATCTCCACCGACCCGGACACGGCCATCGCCAGCGGCCAGTGGATGACCGAGGCCAGCGGCGGATCCGACCTGGCCCGGGCGGCCACCACCGCGGTGCCGGCCGGCGACGGTTCCTGGCGGCTGCACGGCGACAAGTGGTTCTGCTCGGCGATCGACGCCGAGGTGGCGGTGGCGTTGGCGCGCCCGGAGGGCGTCGAGGGCGGCAGCCGGGTGCTGGTGCCGTTCCTGGTGCCGCGCTACGCGGCCGACTCGCCGCTGTCCCGGCCGGGCGAGCATCCGCGCGCACCGGCGCCCGGGGTGCGGGTGCACCGGCTCAAGGACAAGCTGGGCACCCGGGCGCTTCCGACCGCCGAGGTCGGTCTCGACGGCGCGTACGCGCTGCCGCTGGGTGACCCGTACCAGCCCGGCCTGGTGCGGATGATGACGCTGGTGCGGGTGGCGAGGCTGCACAACGCGGCGGCCGCCGCCGGGGGCATGCGGCGCGGGCTGGCCTACGCGTGCGCCTACGCCGGGTCGCGTCAGGTCGCCGGCGGCCGGCTGGCGGCCTCCCCGCTGCACCGGGCCACCCTGGGTACGCTCGGGGTGGACACCGCCGGTGCCTTCGCCCTGGCCGGACACGCGTTCGCGCTGCTGGGGCGGGTGGAGGTCGACGGTGACGCCGACGCCGAGGCGGAGCTGCGCATCGTGGCGCCGTTGGCGAAACTGGCCACCGCCCGGCTGTCGGTGGCAGCGGCCTCGGAATACCTGGAGTGTTTCGGCGGCGCAGGCTACGTCGAGGACACCGGCATCCCCCGGCTGCTGCGCGACGCGCAGGTGCTGCCGATCTGGGAGGGCACCACCAACGTGCTGGCGCTGGACGTGCTGCGGGCGGTGGTGCGCGAGGACGCCGGCAAGCGGTTGCTCGCCCGGCTCGACCGCACCGCTGAGGAGGCGGCGGCGCCGCAGGTGTCGGACACCCTGGCCGCGGCCGCCGGTGACCTGCGCCGGGCGCTGGCGGCGGTGGCGGCCGACCCGTACGCCGACGCGGTGGTCGCCGGAGCCCGCGGGCTGGCACTGCGCATGGCCTACGCGCTGGCGGCCGCGTTGCTGGCCGGCTGGGGTGACGAGGTCGCCGACGTGGCCGCGCAGCTGTGGACCCGGCGCTGGCTGGCTGGTGAGGACATCGCCGTCGCGGCACACCAGCAATCCGACGCGTTGTGTGGATAGTCGGGTACCGTTACGGCCGTGGACTCCATCCCCTCCCCTGGCGACGGTCAGCCACAGACCCGCTTCTATCCGCCGAGGATCAAGCTGGTGGTGATGGCCGCCGGCAGCATGCTGCTGGCCAGCGTGGGATACCTGATGAGCCTGTCGCGGATCACCTGGCTGTCGGTCGTGGGCCTGGTGCTGGTGGTGCTGTTCGTCGCCATGGCGCTGGTGGTGCTGGCGCGGGCGCTGCGCCCCGGACCGACGGTGGTGTTCACCCGCGACGGCCTTGTCGACCGCACCACCTTGGCACCGACCGGACTGGTGCGCTGGGACGAGATCAATGTGGTGCGCAAACGCGAGATCGGCCGCGGGCGCAGCAGTGAGCGGGTCCTCGATGTGGTGCTGGCCGACCGCGACAAGTTCTTCGACCGTCCCAGGTCGCTGCCGCGCCGCATCGCCGACCGCTACCGGAAGGCCATGAAGCACCCGGACGTGTCCATCCCGGCCTCCATGGTCTCCACGCCGATCCATGGCGTCATCGACGAGTTGCGCCGGTGGCGCCCCGACCTGCAGGTGCTGGAGCTGCCGCCGCAGTTTTCGAAGGTGCGGTTGATCAAACGCGGCCCCATCAAGGAGCACCCCAAGCCGCCCCGGTGGTGAGCGCCCGCGGGCACCACGCCGCACCTATGGTGTGTATCGGACATAATGTGCGGGTAGGGTTGTGGCGGGTCGCCTGGACGAGCAGGTCCGGTTACTCTCGTACGGTCAACGTCCGAGGGGTCGGGAATCGCACGGCCGGCCCGCGCCGTTGAGGCTAAGGCGAGGTTAAGGCGAAGCGCCACAACTCCGGGAGGATGCTGATCATGGGCGAGCGTATGCTCCGAGGCAGTCGGCTGGGAGCCGTCAGTTACGAGTCTGACCGCAACACCGAGCTTGCCCCCCGGCAGACCCGTGAGTACCGGTGCGCCCGTGGTCACCAGTTCGAGGTGCCGTTCGCGGTCGACGCCGAGGTCCCGATGACCTGGGAGTGCAAGTTCGACGGCAGCGTGGCGCAGCTGGTCGACGGTATGGAGCCGGAGCAGAAGAAGGCCAAACCGCCGCGCACCCACTGGGACATGCTGCTCGAGCGCCGGTCGGTGGCCGAGCTCGACGAGATTCTCAACGAGCGGCTGGAAGAGGTGCGCGCCAAGCGCGGCCGCGCCTGAGCGTCGCTCACCCGCGGTCGGGCCGGCGCGGTGGATCGACGACCTCGCCCTCGACAACCTCGGCGTCCGGTGGCTGACCGTCGTCGTCCTGCTCGACATACACCCGCCGCGGACCGAACATCTGACCGGTCTCGCCGGGGGACATCTGCCGTTCGGCGCGTGAGCGCACCCGTGCGCGCACCAGGTGGCGCACCGGCGGGGTCAGCAGCACCAGGCCGAGCACACCGGTCAGCAGCCCCGGGGCGGCCAGCAACGCCGCTCCGCCCAGCCCGGCCAGGCCGTCGGTGACCTGCGGCCCCGGCGGGCGCCCGGCGTCGACCGCCTCGCGGAAGCCGCGCCACGCCCGCAGGCCCTCGCGGCGCAGCAGCACCAGGCCGAGCAGGCTCACCGCCAGCACCACCAGCACCGCCAGCGGATAGCCGATCGCCTCCCCCAGGCCGATGAACACCGTCACCTCGGCCAGGAACAGCACCAGGGCCGCCAGCGGCGCCCACCGCACCCGCCTTACGGCCAGCGGGAACCCTTGCCGAGCGCCCTGCGCAGCGCCTGCCGGCGGGACTGCACGCCCCAGAGGGTCACCCGCCACAGCGCCTCCCGTACGATCGCCGGACTCATTTTGCTGTCGCCGCGCTGGCGCTCGGTGAACGTGATCGGCACCTCGGCCAGCCGCAGTCGGTGCCGGTGGGCGCGCCACGCGAGGTCGACCTGAAAACAGTATCCCTGCGAGGCGACCGAGTCGATGTCGATCTTGTCCAGCACCGGCATGCGGTAGGCGCGGTAACCGCCGGTGGCGTCGCGCACCGGCATCGCCAGCGCCAGGCGGGTGTACAGGTTGCCGCCGCGCGAGAGCACCTTACGCTGCCAGGGCCAGTTGACCACCCGACCGCCGGGCACCCAGCGGGAACCGAGCACCACATCGGCCGTACGAAGCGCCTCCAGCAGCCGCGGCAGCTCCTCCGGCGCGTGCGAGCCGTCGGCGTCCATCTCCACCACCACGTCGAAACCGTGTTCGCGCGCCCACGTGAACCCGTCGACGTAGGCCGCGCCCAAGCCCTCCTTGCCGGTGCGGTGGCGCACGTGGATCTGGTGGTCGTCACCCGCCAGCTGGTCGGCCAGCGCCCCGGTGCCGTCGGGGCTGGCGTCGTCGACGACGAGGATCTCGGCGGCGGGCACCGCCGCGCGCACCCGGTCGGTGATCTCGCGGATGTTGTCGGCTTCGTTGTAGGTGGGGATGACCACCAGCACCCGACCCAGGTCGGCGCCGGCGGGTAACTGCTCGCTGCTCATGTCATTCCCCCGTTGTTGTCACCGGTACGTCGTGAGCCATCGTCCCGGCGGCGCAGCCACACTGCCAGCAGCAGGCCGCCGCCGGCGCCGG
The DNA here is from genome assembly GCA_007130245.1 of Micromonosporaceae bacterium. Taxonomy (GTDB): domain Bacteria; phylum Actinomycetota; class Actinomycetes; order Mycobacteriales; family Micromonosporaceae; genus Natronosporangium. The sequence continues at coordinate 41,656 of SLSW01000268.1, read as the reverse complement.
TCGCCAGCAGCGCCTCCGGCCACACCCCCACGGTGGTCGCCACGGTGCGCTCCTGCGACAACGCCAGGGTACGCACCGGGACATCGCGGGTGAAGAAGCCCGTGGCGTCATATACCGCACCGCTGGTGTCGACGAACCCGGACACCCCGACCGTGGAGGCCATCAGTGACCACCGGCCGTGCTCAACTGCGCGCAGCCGCACCATCGCCATCTGCTGCAGCGCCTCGGCCTCGTTGAAGGTGGCGTTGTTGGTCTGCACCGCCAGCAGCTGCGCACCGCCGGTGATGGTGTCACGCACGATGCCGTCGTAGGCGACCTCGAAGCAGATCACGTTGCCGACGGTCGCCGGGCCCATCGGCAGCACACCGGGCTCCTCGCCGGCGGCGAAGCCGGCGATGCGGTCGACCGGCTCACCGGCCAGCGCACGCGCCATGGGACGCACCACCGGCTCCAGCGGGAGGTACTCCGCGAACGGCACCGGGTGCCGCTTGGCGTATATCTCCCCCGGCCCCTGCCCCGGGTCCCACACCAGTCCGACGTTGCGGGGGGTGCCGTCCGGGTCGCGCACGATCCCTCCGACCAGGATCGGGGCGTCGATGGCGGCGGCAGCCCGGTCGATGCGCTCGCCCGCGTCGGCGTTGGCGACCGGGTCGATGTCGCTGGAGTTCTCCGGCCAGATCACCAGGTCCGGCGCGGGTTCGCGGCCGGCGGCGACGTCGTCGGCCAGGTCGATGGTGGCGTTGACGTGGTTGTCGAGCACGGCGCGGCGCTGCTGGTTGAAGTCGAGGCCCAGTCGCGGCACGTTGCCCTGCACCACCGCCACGGTCACCTGCGCGCCGGCCGGTGCCGCCGGTGGCACCGCCAGCCCGGCGAGCACCACCAGCGCCGCTGCCGCGCCCAGGCCCGCTGGCCGCAGCAGCGCCCGCGGCGAAGCGACCCACCGGCGCCAGGCTGCGGCCACCAGCAGGCCGCCGGCCAGCGCCACCGCGAAGGTCACCAGCGGCGCACCGCCGAGCGCGGCCAGCGCCAGGGTCGGCGCATCACCCTGGCTGAAGGCGAGGTTTCCCCACGGAAAGCCACCGAACGGGGTGCGTGAGCGCAGCGCCTCCTGCCCGACCCACACCACGGCCACCAGCAGCGGCCAGCTCCAGCGCCACCGGTCGGCCACCGGGGTGAGCCACGCCAGGGCCGCACCCAACAGGGCCAGGTATGCCGCCTGCACAGTGGACAGCAGCAGCCACGGTGCGTTGCCGATCTCCAGGTTCGTCCAACTCAGCAGCGGGGTGAAGAACACCAGGCCGGTCAACGCGCCCAGCCCGGCGGCCGGGGCCAGCCGGCGCCGGTGCACCGCGCCAGCCAGCAGCGCCACCGACACCGGGGCCAGCCACCACAGGTCGTACGGGGGGAAAGCCAGCAGCATCGCCACCCCGGCCGCGGTCGCAGCCAGCACCGCGGCGGCCGGGTGAAGCGCGCGGGGCACAGCCGCGGCGGTGGGTCCCTCGCGGGTACGCAGGGCGGTGGCGTGGCGGGTCACCCCTCTAGCCTGCCTGACCGCCTCCGCCGGGGCGCGGGCAGGTAGGTAGAGCGGGGGCGTGGCCGCGTGACCACGCCCCCCTCTGCCGCACGGCTGGTGACCGGCGCGGCCTTCGTACCGGAGCGCCTCAGTGCGTCACCTGCGTCGCACCGTTCTCTACTGACCGCGCCCGCCCCCCTGGAGCACGTGACACCAGCCGTCGCCTTGACCCCACGACGGTACGCGCAGCCCCCGGGCCGATGTCAAGGCGTGGCGAGGTGTTGAGTTCGCGACCTCGGCGTGTCGCTGCCGCGTGTCGCGCCGGGACGGCTCCTATGGCGAGGAACCAGGGCCGGACGAGCCGGCCGGATAGGTGGCGAGCGGGACTTCGTCGCGTGCCCACGAGTCGAGGATGGGCTGCACGATCCGCCACGACTCTTCGGCCTCGTCGCCGCGGATGGACAATGTGGCGTCCCGGTGGAGGATGTCGAGCAGCAGCCTGGCGTAGGCCGACAGCTGCGGCGGCGCCAGCGACAGCGCCAACTCGCCCGGTTCCAGGGTGAACAGATCCTCGGAGGTATTCAAGTTCACCCGCAACCGGATCTGGTCGGGGCCCAGCCGCAGCCGCAGCGTGTTCGCCTCGGGTGCGGTATCGACCGGGAACACCCGGTGGGGCACCTCGTGGAAACGCAGCACGATCTCGGTGCGGTCGCCAGCCAACGCCTTGCCGGTGCGCAGCGTGAACAGGGTGCCCGCCCAACGCCAGTTGTCCACCGCCAGGGTGGCCTCGGTGAACGTCTCGGTGCCCCGCCGGGGATCAACACCCTCCTCAGAGGTGTAGTCGGGAACCTGCGCTCCGCCGAGCTCACCGGCGGTGTAGCGGGCGCGCACCGACGGGTGGTCGGTCTCGTCGCTGGTCAGCGCGCGGGTGGCACGCAGCACGTCCACCTTGCGTTCGCGCAGGTCCCGCTGACCCATGCCGGTGGGCGGCTCCATCGCCACCAGCGCCAGCAGCTGCAGCAGGTGGTTCTGCACCATGTCCCGCAACGCCCCGGCGCGGTCGTAGTAGCCGGCGCGCCCCTCCAGTGCCAGGGTCTCGTCCCAGACGATGTCCACCTGGGACACGTGCGCGTGGCTCCAGATCGGCTCGAACACCCGGTTGGCGAAGCGCAGCCCGAGGATGTTCTGCACGGTCTGCTTGGCCAGCACGTGGTCCAGGCGGAACACCGCCTCCTCGGGCAGCAGCGCGCTGAGACGTTCATTGAGATCCCGGGCACTGTCCAGATCGGTGCCGAACGGTTTCTCCACCACCAGCACCGACCCGGACGGTAGACGGATGCGGCACAGGGCGTCCACGACCGGGGCGAACACCGCCGGCGGCAGCGCCAGGTACACCACCACCGGCTCGTCCGACTCGCCGACCAACCGGCCGAGCCGGTCGGCGTCGGTGACATCGGCGGTGCGCCAGGACAGCGCCGCCAGCAACGCGTCGTGCGAGCCGCCCACGTGCGCCGGCGCGTGGCGGCGCAACGCCTCGGCGGCGAACTCGCCGAACCGCTCGTCGTCCCACTCATCGCGTCCGACACCTGTGACTCGCAGCCCCTCGGGCAGCTGCCCGCCCGCCTGCAGCTCTGCCAACGCCGGCATCAGGTAACGGGCGGTCAGGTCACCGGATCCGCCGAGAATGAGCAGTCGACTGATCATCGGCGCGTCACCTCCGTGTGATTCTCGCGGGCGGCCCGCTGCAGGTTCAATGCGCTGCTGATGACGCCCACGTGGCTGAACGCCTGCGGGAAGTTGCCCAGGAACGCTCCCGTGGCCGGTTCGATCTGTTCCGGCAGCAGCCCCAGCGGGTTGGCCCGGGCGCACAGCGACTCGTACAGCTGCCCGGCCTCGTCCACCCGACCCTGCTTGGCCAGGTTGTCCACCAACCAGAAGCTGCACAACAGGAAGGCACCCTCGTCGCCGGACAGCCCGTCGGGAGACTCCTCGGGAAGGTAGCGGAACAGCAACCCGTCGCCGGCGTCGAGGCGCTCGGCGACCGCGGCGGTGGTGGCGATCATCTTCGGGTGCGTGCTGGAGATCATCCGCCGCAGCGGCAGTGCCAGCAGCGAGGCGTCCAGTCCCGCCGCGGCGCGCTGCTCCTCGTCCGGTGCCAGGTGTTCCACCAGGGTCTGCCGCTGCGAATCCCAGGCCTCCTGCAGCAGCGCCTCACGGATGCGGTCGGCGTCGGCGGCCCAGGTGTCCGGGTCGCCGGGCAGGTCGAGACGCCTGGCCATGCGGGCCGCGCGGTCCAGCGCCACCTGGCACATGGCCACCGAGTAGGTGAACAGGCGCCCGGAGGTGCGCACCTCCCAGATGCCGTGATCGGGCTGGTGCCAGCGGCGCTGGGCGCGACCGACGAGCTCACGCAGCCAGCTCCACAGTGCCGGGTCGATGGCGCCGCCGCCGGCGACCCGCTGGTGGGCGCAGTCGAGGATCTCGCCCCACACGTCGTGCTGGGTCTGCTCGGCGGCACCGTTGCCCCAGCGCACCGGGGAAGAGTGGCGGTAGCCGCGCAGGTGCGGGTCGACGCGCTCGTCCGGCGGCGCGTGGCCGTCGAGGTCGTAGAGCACCCGCGCCTCGCCCTTGCGCTCGACCGCGTCGAGCACCCAGTGCAGGAAGTTGTTCGCCTCGCTGGCCAGACCCACCCGCCGCATCGCGTAGACCGAGAACGCCGCGTCGCGCACCCACGAGAAGCGGTAGTCCCAGTTGCGTTCGCCGCCGATCGCCTCCGGCAGCGACGAGGTCGGCGCGGCCACGATCGCGCCGCCGGCGTCGTGATCGAGCATCTTCAGCGTCACCGCCGAGCGTCGCACCAGCGCCTGCTGCGGGCCGTCGTAGGTCAGGCACCGCGCCCACCGCTGCCAGTCGACGATGGTGGAGGCCATCCGGCGCTCCGGATCCGGCCACCGCCGGCGGTGGGCGTCGTCGGCCCAGCTCAACTGCGCGTACACCCGCTGGCCGGCGGCCAGGCGTATCCGGCTGTTAAGCCCGTCGGCCGGCGGCGAGACGGCAAAGTGGAGAATTACGTCCGGCCAGTCGTCGCTGTGCAGCCGCCAGCCGTCGTCGCTGCGCTGCACGCTGACCTCGCCGCGGGGTTGCACGGCGAGTTCCACATCGACCTCGCCGTGGGTGACCCGCATCCGGCGCAGCAGCTCGCCACGCCCGGCGCGGGTGCGTTCGGCCAGGTCCACCCCCTCGTTGAGGGTCAGCGCGTCGGTCAGCTCCAGCACCCCGGTGCCGGTGCGCAGCTCGGTGACCAGCACCCCGGTGTCGGGGTGGTAGTGCTGCCGGGACTCCTGCAGCCCGTGGGCGACCACCCGGAACGCGCCACCGCGCTCATGGTCCAGCAGGGCGCAGAACACCGGGGAACTGTCGAAACGGGGCGCGCACAGCCAGGAAACCGCGCCGTCCCGACCGACCAGGGCGGCGCTGCGGACATCACCGATGAGGCCATGGTCGCCGATCGGCAGGTAGCCGTCGACCGCCGACACCGGCCGAAAATGCTCAGTCATCCTATGGCAGTTCCCAACCGGACCGGGCGCTAACCGTGGGCCGGCTCACCACCGGGCAGGTCGCCGACTGGCAGGTCGTCGCGCAGCAGCCGCAACGCGGCCCGCGGGTGGTCGCCGGCCAGCAGGCCGGCTGCGGCCAGCACGTAGCGGGTGTCGACCACGGTGTAGGCCCGCTGCGGCGGTGCCCACCCGCCGGCGTGGTCGCTGACCACCGTGGCCAGCAGCTGTTCCGGGTGCTCGGCGTGGCGCAGCACCCCACCGGAGCCGATCACGGTGCGCACCCGGCGCAGGTCGCGTCCGCCGCGGCGTACCGGCCCCGGCGTGTCGCCGCGCGCGTGGCGGCGTACGGCCACCACCGCGGCCAGCCCCGCCAGCCGGTGGTCGTGGGCCCGTGCGACGGCCTCGGCGGCGACCAGCCCGGGTGCCGCCGCCCGTTGTCCGGCGGCGGCCGTGAGCGCCTCGGCCTCGCCGCTGGCCAGGAGGTTCTCGTCGATAGCCGCGGCGACGACACCGGGCGCGCTCCACCGCACCCCCAGGTCACCCTCCACGGTGCGCGCCCGCGCCAGCACCCCGGCGACCTCCGCGTCGGCGTCGCGGCCGCGGTCGAGGTCGGTGTCGGGCGTGACCGCGGAGTAGACATCGGTGGTGGCGCCGCCGACGTCGGCGACCAGCAGATCGCCGTGGTCGTGGTCGGCCAGCAGCTCGACGGCCGCCAGCACCGCGTCCGGGGTGGCCGTGCGCAGCAGGCCGGCCAGCCGCGGGCCGCGCGAGAGCCGCTTGCCGCCGATGACGTGGCGCAGGAACGCCTCGCGGATCGCGGCGCGGGCCGGTGCGGGGTGTAGCTGGCCGATGCGCGGTAGCACGTTGGCAGTGGCGCGCACCGGTGTGCCGGTGCGCGTGAGCACGGCGGTGGCCTGCTCGCGGGCGTCGGCGTTGCCGGCCAGCACCACCGGGCGGCGCCGCCCGGCACGCGCCAGCATCCCGGCGTTGTGCAGCAGCGTGTCGGCCTCGCCGCCGTCGGTGCCGCCGACCAGCAGTACGATGTCCGGCTGGGCGGCGTCCAGCGAGGCGACGTCCTTGCCGGACAGTTTGCCGGCGGCCACGTGCACGACCCGCGCCCCGGCGCTGAGGGCTACCCGGCGCCCGGCCTGCGCGGTGACCAACTGTTCGTGGCCGACCACGGCCAGGCGCAACCCGCCGCCGGCCGAGGAGCACACGTACCATGACGCCTTCGGATCGACGCCGGCGGCATCGCCGGCGTGGGCGGCGGCCCGTGCGGCGGCGGAGTCGAGGCCGTGCAACACATCGGTGTCGACCGTGGTCGGATGCGCCCCGGTGGCCAGCAGCCGGCCGGACGGCAGCGCGACCAGCGCGACCTTGGTGAAGGTGGAGCCGATGTCGGCGCAGACCGCATAGCTCACGGCGCCGGTCAGGGCACCACGACGGTGCCGGTGGCGGTGGCCACCACCAGCGGCGGATCGAGCACCTCGGCGGCGCTCTCGGAGCGGTCCGGGCGCCCGCGGCACACCACCGAGCAGGTCAGCTGCAGGGTGCGGCTGCGCCGGCCCACCCGGGTGACGCTGGCGGTGATCTCCAGCACGTCACCGGCGCGGATCGGGGCGGTGAACTTCACATCGGAATAGCCGGCGAGCAGCCCTTCGTCGCCGTCGGTGCGGATGCACACCTCGGTGGCGACGTCGCCGAACAGCGACATGGCGTAGGCGCCGTCGACCAGATTGCCGGCGTAGTGGGCGTGGGAGTAGGGCACGTAGCGGCGGTGGGTCACGGTGGTGCCCAGCCGCGGGTCGTCGTCGCTCATGCGGACCTCCATGTCTGTCAAGCCGCCACTTGCTTGGATCTTGGACGCTGGCCGCCCCTATCGGGCAGGCGGGCGTCCAAGATCGGTCCTGATGAGGGCGTGGACGAGGTAGGAGGCGACCTCGGCCGGGGTGGTGCCGCGGCCGAAGATGCGGTCGACGCCCAGCTCGTCGCCCATGGTCTCGTCGAAGCGGGGCCCGCCCACCACCAGCAGCGGGCGCGCTCCGGCCGGGAACGCCTCCCGGAACGCGGCCGACATCTCCCGCACGTTGTGCAGGTGCGCGTCGCGCTGGGTGACCACCTGCGACACCAGCACCGCGTCGGCCTGCCGCGCGCGCGCCTGCTCGACCAGTTCCGGCACGCTGACCTGCGCACCCAGGTTGGTCACGGCCAGCTCGCGGTAGTATTCCAGGCCCTTCTCCCCCGCCACCCCCTTGATGTTGAGGATCGCGTCGATGCCCACGGTGTGCGCGTCGGTGCCGATGCAGGCGCCCACCACCGACAGCGGCCGGCGCAGGTGCTGGCGCACCGCGTCGTTGACCTCCTTGGGGCTGAGCAGCGGGAAGTCCTGTTCGGCCACCTGCACTTGTGACAGGTCCACCAGGTGGTTGACCCGCCCGTAGACGACGAAGAAGGTGTAGCCCTCGGCGACCTCGCGGGTGTGCACGACCATCGCCGGGTCGATGCCCATCTTTGCCGCCAGCTGCTGCGCGGCGCCCTCGGCCTGCCGGCCGGGCGGCACCGGCAGCGTGAACGACAGCTGCACCATGCCGTCACCGGTGGTATCCCCGTACGGCCGGATTATGGTCGGTTGTTCGGTGGTGGCACTCATCGCAATTCCATGACCGTTTCCACTAGCCGCCAGACTCCGCTGGAGGGGTTTTCCCGTATGTTGTGCCGGTCGGTTCGAGTTTCTTCGCTCTCATGACGGCGTGGTTGACTCCGGGTGCAAAACGATTGAAGTCCAGCCTCGCCTTGTCATAGTCCGGTACGAAGTGGCGTAGACGACGCTGCACGTCGGAGCAACCGTCGCAGCTTCCTCGGCAGTCGGTGTGGTGTAGCAGCAGCCACAGCTCGAAGCATGGGTTCGACACCGCCAGGTTGACCCGATGCTTCGCGGCTACGTCCGCCGCCGCGGCGACGTCGAACTCGTCGGTGTCGACCACACACCAGACCTCGTCGAAGTCGGCAGGCCCGCGATCTCGGTATGCCGCGGCTGCTTTGACAAGCGCGTGTGGGGCGGTTCCGTCCTGTCGGATCTTGACGGTTACGTTCCTTCTCCGCGTGTCGCGCCGCAGGGCGTTGAAGTAGGCGGGTTCGGTGCGGAGCGCGCCGCAGTAGACAAGGATCGTACGCGGCTTGTCTCGTGACGGTTGCCTCCGGCGGGCGGTGTTGTCACGCCGCGGCATCGGCTTCCCCGCCATCGTGAAATGCCTGTTGCAGGTCGTAGTCGGAGACAAGGGGGATCGCTCCGTAGGCGCCAGCCAAGTACCGACCTACTCGATTCTCATTCTTGCGCGGGTGGAAGTCGGTTAACGGGAACAGGTTGGTAGCCCCACTGTCGGGATCCTTCTCGATGAACCAGATCTCGTCCCGCCCAAGGGTGTCCTCGTCGAGCAGGGTCGCGTCATGGGTAGTGAAGAGCAGCTGTGCACCGCTGGGATTGGTCTCCGGATCCCGAAACAGTGTCATCAACCGTGCTGAGAGGTGCGGGTGGAGACTGGCGTTCAATTCATCCACTATCAGCATCCCCCCGGACGCGAGGGCACCGAGCGCCGCCGATAGTAGACCAAGCCAGCTGCGAGTGCCAGATGACTGCTCCGTAAGCGTCAACGGAACGGTATTCGCGCCGTGGTGGAAACGCAGTCTTGGCACCGACCGGATTTGTTCTTTGCTGCCCTCAAGCATATGCCGACTCGCCAACGCCTCGCGAGCCCGGTCTAGCTTTGCATGTACAAGCCTTCTGGCCAACGCATGATTCTCTTCCGTGTCCTCGCTGTCGGTATCGGAGAGAGTCCCGTCTGCCTGCAGGCCTTTCATCTCAGCCAACAGCCGCGCGATGAGCATCGACTGATCGGTAATGTGTTTCTCAATAGCAGCCAGCTCAGAATCGCGGCTTTCGATGGTTATGTTAGTTATCCCAAGATCAGCTATCCTGACGAGCGACAAGATCGATCCGCGCTTATCGGCGTCAGTCAATCGCGCGACTAGCTCGTCTTCGGCGATCGTCGTGCCATCGGCGAATCGTAGGTTCTGACGAAACCAGTTGTATAGCGGTTGCGCCTCAGTAAGCTCGTTGTGCGCTGCGACGGACAGGAACAGGGCGTTGTCGCGGGTCTGGCGAGCCAGTTGCTCGGTCCGGGCCCGATATTCGGGGACGGTGGAGCCCAGGCGAACCGTTCCGTCTTCGCGCTCGAAGATGACCCGCCTGCGGTTGTGCGGGTAGGTGTAGAGCCACTCGGTCAGCACGCGCTGGTCGTCGACTTCCAGCCCGTAGGTGTAGCGCGATCCGTCGACCACGATCTCGACGCAGTACAGCGACGGCTGGCTGGAGTAGTCCGGGTCCAGACGAAACGGCGTGCGGGGCACACCAGCGCCCGGCTCCCAGTGCGCATACGACTCGCGTACCGCTTTCTGCAACCAGCGCAGGGCGTCGAGCAGGTTCGACTTTCCCGAGGCATTTGCACCCAGGATCCCGGCCACAGGTACGACGTCGCGTGACTTGTCGTAGGCCGGAATGAGCAACAGCTCCGCCTCGTCCCGGAAGGACTTGTGGTTGCTGACCCGAAAACTTCGTAACACGGCCCCGCCTCCTGACAGTTTCAGGGCGTTCTGTGCAAGCTAGCTGCAGAAATCAGTCTCTACCTTCCAGAATATCGATCGCGGGATGGTAGTAGTCCTCGGCGTGGCGGATCACGCCGTCGAGGCCCTTGCCGCGGTCGGCGGGGCGTTTCATGATCCCGAACGTGCCGTCGCCGATGGCCTCCAGCAGGCCGCCTGCCACGATCCGTTCCAGCAGGTCGACGGCCTCGGCGAGCACCCGGTTGGCGCGCTGCTGGATGAACCCGCCGGGCTCGGGCACGAAGTCGGCGTGCAGCCCGCCGGCGGCGCCGAGCACGTAGCGCACGTTCTGCAGTGCGATGTCGCGGTCGGACAGCCACGGGGTGACCACCGCCTCGGTCATCATGCCCACCAGCAGGATGTCCTGGTCGGTCAGGGCGCCCACCAGGTTGAAGAACCCGTCGAGCAGGTTGCCGCGGAACACGTCGCCGGTCATGTGCTTGGTCGGCGGCATCCACTTCAGCAGCGCATCCGGGAACAGTTCGCGCGCCAGCAGCGCGTGCGCCAGCTCCAGGCGGAACGACTCGGGCAGGTCAGGGTTGATCTCGAAGGCGTGCCCGAGCGCCAGCTGCGTGTCCGGCAGCCCGGCCTCGTGGGCGAAGTACTCGTTGAGCACCTGCGAGACGGTCACCGTGTGCGCCTCGTCGACCGCGTCGGCGGTAGTCAGGTAGTTGTCCTCGCCGGTGTTGATGATGATGCCGGCGCGGGCGTGGACCTGCCGGGAAAAACGCTGGTCGATGAAGGTGCGGATCGGGTTGATGTCGCGGAACAGGATGCCGTACATGGAGTCGTTGAGCATCATGTCGAGGCGCTGCAGCCCGGCCAGGGTGGCGATCTCGGGCATGCACAACCCGGAGGCGTAGTTGGTCAGCCGGACGTAGCGGCCGAGCTTCGCCGACGACTCGTCCAGCGCGGCACGCATGAGCCGGAAGTTCTCGCCGGTGGCGTAGGTGCCGGCGAACCCTTCCCGGGTGGCGCCCTCGGGCACGTAGTCCAGCAGCGACTGTCCGGTGGAGCGGATCACGGCGATGATGTCGGCGCCGCCGGCGGCGGCCGCCTGCGCCTGGGCGATGTCCTCGTAGATGTCGCCGGTGGCCACGATCAGGTACGACCAGGGGCGCCGCGGCGGGTCGCCGTGGCGGGCGACCAGCTGGTCGCGCTCGGCCCGGCGGGCGTCGAGGCGGGCGATGCCGGCGGCGGTCGCTTCCCGGGCGGCGTCGCGGGCGGCGGTGGCCGCGGACCCGGTCGGCTGGGTGAAGCGCACCGAGCCGGCGGCGGCCTTCTGCGCCAGCAGCGTCAGCTCGGCGGCCACGTCGTCGGCGGCTGCCCCAGGCGGCGGGTCGCCGGATTCGCCGGCCAGCGCGTGGAACACCGGGGTGGCCACCCCGTTGGCCAGGCCGGTGTCCTCGCGCACCGCGTCGACCAGGTGGTTGACCCACGGGATGCCGTCCGGGTCGGCGCCGGTGACGCCGAGCAGCCGCAGCAGCGCCCGTTCCACCGACACGGTGGTGTGGGTGTGGGCCAGCTCCACCACCGGCGCGGCGGCCTGGCGCGCCAGCGCCCGGGCGCGGGCCACCAGCGCCGGGTCCAGGTCGAGCTTGCGGTGGGTACGGGCGGGTGGTGTGCTCACCGGTCGGGCTCCTGCTGCTGGTCGTAGATGGTCCGGCCGCGTAGCACGGTGCGCCGGCAGGTCGGCAGCGGCGTCGGGTCCTGCGGGCCGTGCTCGGCCGGGTCGGCGGCCATCAGCACCGGCAGGGTGCCGTCGAGGCCGGCCGGGGTGTGCCAGACCGCGAAGGTGGCGGGCGCCCCGGGGGTCAGCACACCATGGGTGTCCTGCCCGACCGCGCGCCAGCCGCCGCGGGTGTGGGCGGCGAACGCCGACCGTACGCCCATCCGGTAAGCGGGGTTGTGGTGGCAGGCCGCCGCCCGCACGCTGCCCCACGGGTCCAGCGGGGTGACCGGACTGTCCGAGCCGAACGCCAGCGCCGCACCGACGGCGTGCATGGCGCCGAACGGGTTGGCCTCCAGCGCCCGCTGCCGGCCCAGCCGCGCGGCGTACATCTGCGACTCGCCGCCCCACAGCCGGTCGAACGCCGGCTGCATGCTGGCGATCACGCCGTACTCCACCACCCGGGCGATCATGTTCCGGTCGATCAGCTCGGCGTGCTCGATGCGGTGGCGTGCCGCGCGCAGCCGCTCCGGGCCCAGCTTGGCCGCCGCGGCCGCGAACCCGTCGAGCACCGCGGCCAGCGCCGCGTCGCCGATAGCGTGGAACCCGCCCTGGACACCGTGGTCGTGGCAGTCCAGCAGGTGGTCGCGCACCTGTTCGCTGGTCAGGTAGCCGTAGCCGCGGTGGTCGGCCCGGTCGGCGTACGTCTCGCGCAGGTGCGCGGTCTGCGATCCCAGCGCCCCGTCGGCGTACAGGTCGCCGCCGGCGCCGAGCGCGCCAAGTTGCCTCGCCCGCTCCGCGCCCATCGGCTCGCCCCAGTAGCCGTACACCTCGGGCAGTGCGTCGCCGGACAGCGCCAGTACTGCGGTGAAGTCGTCCTCGGAGGAGGTGCCGGGACCACCGCACTCGTGGACCGCGGCGATGCCGAGCGAGGCGGCGTGGCGCAGAGCGGTGCGCTGCACCTGGGCGCGCTGGCTGGTGCTGATGGAGGCGAAGGCCACCTCGCGGGCGGCGCGGTGGGCCTCCCGTCGCACCCACCCGGACGGGTCGTAGCCGGGGGTGTCCGGTGCCACGGTGGCCAGCAGCGCGGGCGAACAGAGTGCGGAGTGGATGCTGGCCTGGGACAGGTAGACCCGGCGCCCGCCGGCGGCCCGCTCCAGCGCGGCCGCGTCCGGCGGGTTGCGGTCGGGGTCCGGCCAGGTCGACTCGTCCCAGCCGTGGCCGAGCAGCACCGCGTCGGTCGGCAGGCGCTGCGCGGCGCCGGCCACCGCCTCCAGCACGTCGGTGGCTGACCGGGTCGTGGACAGGTCCAGCCCGGTGGCGGTCAGGCCGGTGTCGGTGACGTGCATGTGGGCGTCGACGAAAGCGGGGGTGAGCAGGGCGCTGTCGAGGTCGACGACCCGGTCGGCGGCCGGGGCGTCGCCTTCCGGGCCGACCCAGGCGACGGTGCCGCCCGAGACCAGCAGCGCGGTGGCGTGCGGATCGGTCGGGCTGTGCACGCGCCCGCCGCGGTAGAGCGTGGTGGGGTCGGAAGTCATAGCTGTCAGTGTGCCTGGGTGCGCAACTCGATGAGACGCCGGAGCGGCGGATGTTCGCGCACCAGGTCCAGCGCGTAGGCGGCGTGGCCGGGGACGTAGCCGTTGCCGATCAGCATGGTGACGTCGGCGGCCAGGCCTTCGGCGCCGAGGGCCGCGGCGGAGAACGCGGTCGCCATGGAGAAGAAGATGACCGTGCCGCCGTCGGCGGTGGCCAGCACCGCCCCGTGCTCGCAGCCGGGCACGTCCACGCAGACCACGACGATGTCGGCGGGCCGCCCGAGCGCGCCGGTGACGGCCTTGGACAGCGCCACCGGGTCGCGGGCGTCGGCCATGACCACGTGGTCGGCGAGCCCCGCGGCCGACAGCCGGTCCCGCTCGGCGGGGGTGGGCACCACGCCGACGGTGTTCACCGCGCCGGCGTGGCGGGCGGCGGCCAGCGACAGCGCCCCGCTCTTGCCGGCGCCGCCGAGCACGGCTACGGCCGGTGCCTGCCGCTGGGCGTACGGTGCCACGACGCGGGCGGTCAGTGCGGGTGCGCCGCACACGTCGAACACCGCCAGGGCGACGGCGGGTGCGAGGTCGTCGGGCAGCACCGCCACCGCGGAGCGGGCGAACAGGATGGCGTGCCCGCGGCAGGGCACCTGCTCGCTGCGACCGTCCCAGTCGGCCAGTTCGTCGGTGACCGCCAGCGGGGTCAGGGTCAGCGAGACCAGGGTGGCGACCCGGTCGCCGCGGCGCAGGCCGAGCGGAGAGTCGGGCCCGACTTCGTCCACGGTGCCGATCAGCATCCCACCGGAACCGGTAACCGGATTGTGCATCTTGCCGCGGTTGGCGATTATCTTGCGCACCTCGGCCCGGATGGCGTGCGGGTCGTCGTCGTGCGTGTCGCGCAGCTGGCGGAAGCTGGCCGCGTCCAGGTTGAGGCGCTCCACGGCCACGCGGACCTCGTCCGGCCCGATGTCCGCACAGGTGTCCAGGCGCCAGGCGGCCTGCGGCAGCACCCCGAGCGGTTCGCGCACCCGGTGCAGCCCTACGGACGAATCCACGTACCTGGCCTCCTTGCCTGTAATATCTTCGTGCTAGTAGCTTACAGAACGGAGATAGTTCGGCTCCGCGAGGTGGGGCCGGGAAGCGGCAGGAGGTCGGGGCGTGACGCAACCGTTCGAGTACCGGCGGCGGGAACTGGTCGAGCCGGACTGGCGGCGCTTCCCCGGCTGGCGCGAGGTCACTACCGAGCAGTGGCGCTCGGCGCAGTGGCAGCGCGCCAACTGCGTCAAGAGCATCAAGCAGCTGCGGGCACTGCTCGGCGACCTGGTCGACGAGCGGTTCTACGAGGATCTGCAGGCCGACCAGCAGGCGACGGCCACGATGTCCATGCTGGTGCCGCCGCAGATGCTCAACACGATGGTGCCGCACGCGGTGCCGGACACCGAGTCGTTCTACGCCGATCCGTTGCGGCACTACATGATCCCGGTGGCTTCCGATCGGCGCAGCGACTGGCCCAGCCACCCGCACGCCACCCGGGACTCGCTGCACGAGCACGACATGTGGGCCACCGAGGGTCTGACCCACCGCTACCCCACCAAGGTGCTGGCCGAGCTGTTGTCGACCTGCCCGCAGTACTGCGGGCACTGCACCCGCATGGACCTGGTCGGCAACTCCACCCCGGCGGTGGACAAGCTCAAGCTCACCCTCAAGCCGGTGGAGCGCTACGACGCGCACATCGACTATCTGAAAAAGCACCCCGGCGTACGGGATGTGGTGGTCTCCGGCGGCGACGTGGCCAACATCCCGTGGAAAAACCTCGAGTCGTACGTGATGCGGCTGCTGGACATCGACTCGGTGCGCGACATACGGTTGGCCACCAAGGCGCTGGCCGGCCTGCCGCAGCACTGGCTGCAGCCGGCCGTGGTGGAAGGACTCGAACGGGTGGCACGCACCGCGCACCGGCGCGGGGTGAACCTGGCCATCCACACCCACGTCAACCACACCAACTCGCTCACGCCGCTGGTGGCCGAGGCCGCCCGCACCGCGCTGGAGGTCGGGGTGCGCGACGTGCGCAACCAGGGTGTGCTCATGCGCGGGGTCAACGACACCGCCGACGACCTGCTGGAACTGTGCTTCGGCCTGCAGGGCGAGGCGGCCATCCTGCCCTACTACTTCTACATGTGCGACATGATCCCCAATGCCGAGCACTGGCGGCTGCCGGTGTGGCAGGCTCAGCAGCTGCAGCACGACATCATGGGCTGGCTGCCGGGGTACGCGACACCGCGCATCGTGTGCGACGTGCCGTTCGTGGGCAAGCGGTGGGTGCACATGGTCACCGAGTACGACCGCGAGCACGGCATCTCGTACTGGACGAAGAACTACCGCACCTCCATCGAGGCCGACGAGGCCGACGCGTTGAGCCGCCGCTACCCGTATTACGATCCGATCGACACCCTGCCCGAGTCCGGCCGCCGCTGGTGGTCCAAACAGGCGGTCTCCGCCACCCGGTAGCGGCCAACGCCGGCCACGCCCGTGCGCGGCAGTGCGGGCGCGCGGTCCTGGCACGTGGCGCCACTTGCTGACCGCCCCGGACACCCGGGAGAATCAGCCCATGCACACACCCAACTCCTTGATGCAACTCGTGTCCGGCTTCTGGAGCTTTAAGACCCTCGCGGTCGCAGTCGAGCTGGACCTGTTCACGGCGCTGGCCGGCGGGCGGTCGGTAACGGTCACGGAGGTGTGTGAGGAGTTCGGTATCGCCGAACGGCCCGCGGACATGCTACTCGCGTCCTGTGCGTCGCTCGGCCTGCTGGAACGATACGACGGGGGTTACCGCAACACCGCGCTGGCGGAACAGTTTCTCGTTTCCGGGCGCCCGGACTACTTCGGCGGCCTTGTCCGCTACTGCGATAAGCGCACGTATCCGGCCTGGCACCGCATCGGGGAAGCGCTGCGGACGGACCGCCCACTGACCTGGGATCCGGACGAGCAGAGCTCGCTGTTCGACGACGAGGACCCCGAGCTGGTCCGGCTGTTCTGGGACGCCATGCACTCGACCTCCATGTTCACCGCCAGGGTCATTGCCGACGCCTACGACTTCAGCGTCCACAAGAGCCTGCTTGATGTCGGCGGGGGGTCCGGTGCGTACGACATTGTGCTGTGCGAGAAGTATCCGCATCTGCAGGCGACATTGTTCGACCTGGCGCACGTGTGTGATGCCGCACGACGCAATGTCGAGCGGGCGAACCTCTCCGGTCGGGTCACGGTCACACCCGGAGACTTTCTCACCGACCCGGTGCTGCCGGGTGGACACGACGTGATCCTGTTGAGCATGATCCTGCACGACTGGGACGTAGCGACCAATCGGTCCCTGCTGGCGAAGTGCCATGCCGCCCTGCCGCCGGGTGGCGTGGTGATCGTCTCCGAGCTGATCCTGAACTCGGAACGCACCGGTCCACCCGCGGCGGCGCTGATGGGTCTGAACATGGTGGTCGAGACCGAAGGCGGCCGTAACTACTCGGAGGTGGAGTACGCTCAGTGGCTGCGCGACGCGGGCTTCACCGATGTTCACCGCGTGAGCTTCGATGCTCCCGGCGCTAACGGGGCGATGGTCGCTCGGAAGTGACGGGCTGTTTGCGCGCGTGGCGCTCCGCCGGCTTCAACGCCCCCAGGTAGACAGCGGCGAGCACCAGTAGACCGCCGAGGACCAACCCGACGCCGACCGGTTCGTCGTCCAGCCACGCGGACAGCGCCACCGCCACAAACGGCGACAGCACGAACACATAGGCCGATCTGGAGGCGTGCCACCGACGCAGCACGACCAGGTACAGCAGGTGGACCAGCACCGAGCCGGCCAGAATCAGGTAGACCACCGCCACCACCGTCGACACGTCGGTGGGAACGGTCCAGCTCTCGCCGACCAGCATGGAAGCGGAGAGAAGGGCGACGGTGGCCGCCGCCATGCCGATAGCGTTCATGGTCACCGGATGCACGCGGGGGAAACGGCGGACCACGACCGCAGCCTGCGCGATGGAGATCGCGCTGACCAGCCCCGCCAGCAGTGCCCAGGCCGGCACCTCCCGCAGCGGCGCCTGTGACATCACCGCGACACCGGCGACCGCCATGATCACAGCCAGCACCGCGGTGGGGCTGAGCCGCTCCTGCCCCCAGGCGACCGCCAGCAGCAGGGTTATCAACGGTACGAGAGCCAGCAGGATGTGCCCGAGACCGGCCTGTATCTCCAGCAGCGCCACGTAGAACACGCCGAAGCCGAACGTGAAATTCAAGATGCCGAACAGCAGGGCACCCTTGAGCGCTCGACCGCGTGGGAGCTCTAGCCGGAGCGCCAGGACGAACAGGAACAGCACGCACGCGGCAGCCCCGAATCGGATCGAAGCTCCCCACAGCGGCGCCAGCTCCTGATTGCTGAACCGGATGCCGACGCCGTTGCCGCCAGCCACGGCGGCGCAGGCAAGCAGCGCGGTGAGCGCGACCCGGTCGCGCGTGGGCATCAGCGGTCCAGCTGCGGAAGGACCTCGTCGGCGATCAGGTCCAGGTGGTCGAGGTCGCTCAGGTCGGTAAGGCGCAGGTAGGTGCGATCGGCACCGATAGCGGCGAACTGTCCGCTGCGTTCCACCAGTTGTCCGGGCGAGCCGATCACCGGGTCCTCGCTGGGCAGTGCGCTGTTCGTCTCGTAGAGGACCTCGGCGCGGCGCCGGGCCTCGGCGTCCGAGCGGCCGCACGCCACGACCGCACCTATCGACAGGGACAACGGGGCACGCCCGGTGGCGGCACGCCCTACCCGCTCGGCTGCCTCGCGCACCCGCTGGAATGTCTGCTGAGCTTCCTCGACGCTCTGGAACGCGGCGTTGAACTCGGTCGCGTACCGGGCCGCCAGCTCCGGTGTCCGGCGGGTGCCACGGCCGCCGATGATGAACGGTGGACCGGTCGGGTGCACCGGCTTGGGTAGCGCCGGCGCGTTGGTGAGCTGGTAGTGCTTGCCGTGGTAGCTGAACCTCTCGCCGACCGGCGTCGTCCACAGCCCGGAAATGATCTCGATCTGTTCGGTGAGCAGGTCGAACCGTTCACGTAGCGGGGGAAACGGGATGCCGTACGAGGTGTGCTCCCGCTCGTACCAGCCAGCGCCGAGCCCGAGCTCGACCCGGCCCCCGCTCATGTCGTCCACCTGGGCAGCGATGATCGCCATCGGGCCGGGGAGGCGGAAAGTGGCGGAGGACACGAGGGTCCCGAGCCGGATCCGCGAGGTCGCCTGCGCGATCGCACCCAGAGTGACCCAGGCGTCCGTAGGACCTGGATAACCGTCGTCGTCACCCATCGCCTGGTAATGGTCGGCGCGGAAGAAGCCGTCGAAGCCCCGTTCCTCGACGTGGCGGGCGAACCGCAGTTGATCGGCGAAGGTTGCTCCCCGATGCGGCTCGGTGAATATACAGACCTGCATCTATCAGCCTTTCCTGGCGGGGGTCGATGTCTCAAGATCCGCGTGCTCGGTGAACAGCAGCTCGTGCAGCTCCGCGCTGATCCTGGCGACGTCCTCGAAGTGGGCAGTGCGCCCGAGCGTACGCGGCCGCGGTATTCCGACATCCAGGATCTTCTGGATCCGGCCGGGCCGGGGTGTCAGAACCACCACCCGGTCGGCGAGCAGCACGGCCTCGTCGATGGAGTGTGTGACGAACATGATCGTCGCGGAGTGCTCCATGTGGATGCGTTGGAGTTGCACCGACAGCTCCTCGCGGGTGAGCGCGTCGAGGGCGGAGAACGGCTCGTCCATCAGCATCACTCGCGGCTCGGTCAACAGCGACCGGCACAGCGCCACCCGCTGCTGCATGCCACCGGACAATTCATGTGGCGCGCGGCGTTGGAAACCTTCCAGGCCCACCAGCTCCAGCAGCTCCAGCGCTCGTGCGCGGTAGGCGGACTTACGCTTGCCGAGTAGTTCCACCGGCAGCAGCACGTTGTCGAGCACCGAGCGCCATGGCAGCAGTGCCGGGCGCTGGAACACCATGGCCACATCCCGGCGGGGTTTACCCACGGCGGTGCCGTCAACGGTCACCTCGCCGTTGCTGGGACGGAGCAGGCCGGCGACCTGGCGAAGGAGTGTGGACTTACCGCAACCGGACCTGCCGACGATCGCGACGAACTCGCCCGCCGCCACCTGCAGGTTTATGTCGCGGAGCGCTTCGACGCTGCCACCTCGTCCATCGAAGACCTGCGACACACTGGTCATTTGGATCATTCGACATTTCTCCATCACTGTGGCGCGTGCCGTGGCGTGCCGTGCCGTGCCGGGGCCGTCGACACCATACCCCGAACACGGACGGTGCAGTTCGCCACGTCCGGAGGCCGGCGCCCAGCGTATCGACATAGCGACGATTACCACATCAGACGCCCCTCGCGCGCTCCCTAGCGGTTCTCGTAGGCTGTGGCGTGGCCAACACGTTCCGCGTTGGTCGAGGCGCGAAATGCCCCACTGTCCGATGAAAGGTTACCCCTCATGGCAAGACGTCTCCGACAAGTAACCACCACTGTGGCGTTGGCCGCATTATTGGTGGTGAGTGGCTGTGCAAGCGAGAACGGAGAAGCAGCCGGCACCGGGGAGGAAGAGTTCGGACCGGTGCAGGTCACCTATCTAACTGGATTCGGCACCTTCGGTCGAGAGGCCTACGCCTATGTGGCTCTCGAGAAGGGATATTTCGAGGAAGAAGGCATCGAGGTCGACATCCAGCCGGGTGGCGGCACCATCCCGAACATCACCCAGGCGGTCGACGGTGACGTGGAGTTCGCCCTCGCGGACTTCACCGGCGTCCTGCTCGCATACGGTAACGAGCAGGTCCCGCTCGACTTCACGGTCGTCGCCGCCATCCTGCAGCAGACCGTCTTCTCGATCATCGCGCTCGAGGAGAGCGGCATCCGCACTCCGCGTGATCTGGAGGGAAAGACCATCGGCGACGCGCCGGGGTCCTTCGGTCCGCTGCTGTTCCCCGCGTACGCCGACCTTGCGGGCATCGACGCCGAGCTGGTGGATGTCGACAACACGATTCCGCCCCCGCAGCTGCCGGTGATGCTCGGCGAGGGCAACGTCGACGCCATCGGACAGTTCCTGCTCGGTAAGCCCACCATCGAGGCCGCGGCCGGCGGACGGGAGGCGGTTGTCCTGCCCTTCAGCGACGTGCTGCGCGACCTGTACGGCATTTCCCTGGTCACCTCCAACCGCATCGCCGAGGAGGAGCCGGAGCTGGTGGAGCGGTTCGTGCGGGCGCTGATGCGTGGTCTCGAGGACAGCATCGCCGACCCGGAGGAAGCGGGCCGGATCCTGGAGATGCACGAGCCGGCCATGGACGGCTCGGTCGCCGCGCAGGAGGTGGTCCTGATGGGGCCCTACGTCGAGCCGCCAGACCCACTGGCGCCCCTGGGCACCATCGATGAGAACCGGGTCGCGCAGAGCATCGCGATCCTGGAGGGCGCCGGGGCGATCCCGGCGGGTATGGTCCCGGACGACGTGATCACGTTCCCGCTGGTGCCGGGACACGACGGCTGAACCGATAACCACGCGGGGGTGCGTCCACTTCCGGTTCCGCGGAGCGGGCGCACCCCCCGGTTGGTCCTAGCGTGAGAGGTGGGCATGGCGACACAGACCCCCGAGCGGTCCGACGTCAGTCCTGGCCAGGATGGATCTGTGCCCCGTCACAGCCGCTGGCACAGTCGCGAGATGCCCGACCTCGACCCACGGCGGGTGGCGTCGTTGGTGGCGCCAGTGGTGCTGCCGCTGTTCGGCTTCGTCGTCGCGGTCGGCATCTGGTGGGCCGCGACGGCATTCCTGGACATCTCCCGGGTGCTGCTGCCACCGCCGCAGGATGTGCTGTCGGAACTGGTGCGGCTGCACACCTACCTGCTCGAAGAAGCCTGGGTCACGTTGGTGCAGACGCTGGTGGGCTTCGGGATAACCGTCGCGGGTGGCCTCCTCATCGGCACGGCGATCGCGAACTCGCGCATCATGGACCAGACGTTGACACCGTGGCTGGTCGCCTTCAACGCGGTCCCGAAGGTGGCGCTGGCGCCGCTGCTGGTGGTGTGGTTGGGGATCACGGTGCAGCCGCGGATCGCGATGGTCGTCCTGGTGTGCTTCTTTCCCATCGTGCTATCCACAGCCACCGGACTGAAGGCCACACCGGTTGAGCTGGTAGAGCTGAGCCGCTCGCTGGAGGCGTCGCGGTGGCAGACCTTCGTCAAGGTGCGCTTCCCCTACGCCCTGCCGCACATCTTCGTGGGGCTCAAGGTCGCGATGCCGCTGGCGGTGATCGGCTCGGTCATCGGCGAGTTCGCCGGTGGACGGTTCGGTCTGGGCTACGTCATCCAGCAGGCCGGCGGTTCCGGCAACACCGCGTTGGCGTTCGCGGCGATCACCATCCTCAGTGTCGGCAGCATCGCCCTGTTCTACGCGATTGTCGCCATCGAACGCCTCGTGGTGCCCTGGGTGCGCGAGACCACGTCGTAGCCGGCCGCCCGGCCCGCGCGTCAACCCGCCGGTCGCCACCGGTCGCCGCGCACCACGAGGGTCGCCAGTGCCAGCGAGGACAGACCGGAATGGTTGTCGGGCGTCAGGCGGATCGGGCCGGAGAGCCCGTCCATCTGCGTACGTTCGATGACGTCGCGCAGCAGTGCCCGTTCCGTGGAGTCCACCCGGTTGACCGCGTGGACGACCAGGTCGATCGCGTCCGCAGCGAAGGAAGCGAAGGCGTGGTAGGTGCCGTACCGCGCGCTGTAATCGTTGAACCAGGTCTTGCGCGCGGCGGTCGCCGGTGAGGTGGCGATCATCTGG
This sequence comes from Micromonosporaceae bacterium, assembly GCA_007130245.1. Taxonomy (GTDB): domain Bacteria; phylum Actinomycetota; class Actinomycetes; order Mycobacteriales; family Micromonosporaceae; genus Natronosporangium. Next base: position 19,896 of record SLSW01000268.1, on the reverse strand, counting down.
TCGATGACGAACGTCTCGGTGAAGATCAGGGTCGCGTCGGCCAGCGCGCTGGCGGTGACACCGGTCAGGAAGAGGTCGTCCGCGGCAGCGAAGTCCAGAAACAGCGGGCCATCGTATCCCGCCTCCCGCAGGGCGACCGCAGCCTCGTTGGCCAGCGGCGAATACGCCCAGATGACCACGGCGTCCAGCGGTGGCGCGTCATCCGGGTTACCAATCGGTGGTGCCGGCGATTCCGGCGTGGTCCGAAACGCCGCGATCTCCTCGGCCGCCGAACGGATCGGCTCCTCCTCGTTAGGCACGACCGTTTCCAGCTCGATCTCGATCCCGGCCGCGCTCGCGGCGGCAGACATCTCCTGGCGACCGTCGCTGCCGTAGGTGTCGTCGCTGGCCAGCAGGGCCACGCTGCGCGCGTCGGCCCGGCCGAGCTCGGCCACCAGTGCACTCGCAGAGTCCCGGGGGTTCGGGCCGAGCTTGAAGATGTACCTGCGGTCGGCGGCCGGTGACGCCACACTGTCCGGCCCCGCGAGCGCGATCGTCGGAACCCCACCGTCGGTGATCGTTTCGATGCCGGCGAACAGGCATGCGGCACACCCGCCGGTGATGACCGCGGCAACGGAGCTGTCCTGGGCGAACTCGCTCAGATTCGACAGCGATGTGGTGGGATCGGTCCGGTTGTCGCGGATGTCGAGCTCGAGCACCCGGTCGCCGAGCAACCCCCGTTCGTTGACCTGGTCGACCCGTAGTTCGAGCGCGTTGCGGTAAATCGCCCCGAGCGCAGAACCATCACCGGTCAGTTCCAGGTCAGCAGCGACCACGACCACTTCATCGCTGCGCTCGTCGCTCGCGTCGATCACACTGCAACCGGCCACCACCACCATGAGGCCGCTCAGAACGACCGCTGTGGAGCGGAGCTTTCGTCTCGTTCCCAACCTGCCCTCCAGACTGACACCGCCACGGGTCCCCGCGGGTGAACCGGACCCACCTTGCCAAAGCCCGACGCAGCGGTCTAGATCAGATGGCGGTTCAAATAGGTTGTTAATGGGCGAACCTTCGCTGCCGACTGCGCCTATGAACTGTGATCTGCGCCACTTTGTGGCGCGACTGTTCGCTACACTCCGTCACAAAAGATCCATAGTAGATAGCGGCATGCCCGTCGATATTGGCATTCGTCCTGCTCAGAGCGCGGGATCAGAGTGGACGCCGCTGTCTCGCGTCCGCGGACAGCTACGCCGTGCCCACCCATGGCAGCCGCGTGCGCTTTCCTGGTCAACAGGGCTGTGATGGAATCCCCCACGGACCGCAACGGCGATCAGCGTTCGCCACGGTCCCGTCCGGTCTGAACGCGATGGCAAGACGGAGGCTCGCATTGAGTGGCAGGTCCCCCGAAGAGGACCGTGGCAAGGTGCAGATGCGCGGGCTGTTCAGGTCGCTACGGGACGCCCGGATTCGCTCCAAACTGAGCCTCCTGCTGGTTATCCCGCTGGTCGCGGTCGTCGCGCTGGCCGGGTTGCGCCTCGTCGACAGCGGCCAGCGCGCGGGCGCCGCCGAGCTGGTGAGGTCGCTGGCCGAGGTGTCGGCGGCCGCCTCGGGCGTGGCACACGAGTTGCACCGGGAGCGGATGCTCGCCACCGCCCTGATCGTCGGCGATGAGGAGGACACGAGCAGGTTCAACGCGCAGGCTTCGGTGACCGATCGCACCATTGACGCGTACCGGACGGCGCGCGCGCCGCTCGACGAGGTCCCCGACCTGATCCGCGACCGCCTGGTCCGGGTCGACCAGCAACTGGACGCCGTGTCCGCGACCCGCCAGGAGGTCCTGGGCGAAACCGGCATCAGCGCCTCCGCGGTCACCCTCCGGTACGGCGTGATCATCTCGGACGTCATCGACTACCAGGAGGCTGTCGGCCAGGTCACCGACGATCCCGCACTCGCGGAGTCGATCCGGGCCGTGGCGGCCCTGTCCAAGTCGAAGAGCCACATGGCCAACGGGCAGGCCACCGCCTACGCCGCCCTGGTCGGGGGCGCGCCCGATGATGAACAGCTCACCGCGTTCCTCGCCACCCAGACCGGTGTGCAGGAGGCGCTGCTCGGCTTTTCGCTCGCAGCCACTCCAGAGCAGGTCGCGGTGGTCAACTCCACCCTGACAGGTGACGCCGTCGTGCTCGCAGAGCGGGTCGCGGCGCAGGTCATCCGCTCAAGCGGACCGCAACCCGAGGTGAGCGCTGCGGCCGCGTCCCAGGCGCTGGGCTCGGTTGTCAATCTGGTCCGGCATGCCGAAGAGCAACTGCACTCCGATCAGGTCGCGCTCGCCACCGAGCTACGGGACGCCGTGCGGCAGCAGGTGCTGGTCGAGGCCGGCGCCGTGCTGGCCGTGCTCGTGTTCGCCATCGTTGTGGCGCTGCTGCTGGCGCGAATGCTGACCAGATCGCTCGGCCAGCTACGGGAGGACGCGCTCGGCGTGGCCAACCGGGACCTGCCCGAGACGGTGGCGCGGTTCAGCGACCCCCAGAACCTGGGTGAACTCACCCCGGCGCAGGCCGCCAGCCAGGTGCACGACCCGATCCGGCTAAAGAGCCGCGACGAGATCGGCCAGGTGGCCCAGGCGTTCAACGTGGTCCACCAGGCCGCCGTCCGGGTCGCCGCTGAACAGGCGGCACTGCGGACCAGCGTGTCGGCGATGTTCCTCAACCTGGCCCGGCGTAGCCAGACGCTGGTTGACCGCATGATCAACGAACTCGACGACATCGAGCGCAACGAGCAGGACCCCAAGCGACTGTCGCGACTGTTCGCGCTGGACCACCTCGCCACGCGGATGCGCCGCAATGACGAGAACCTGCTGGTGCTCGCCGGTGCCGACAGTGGCCCGGTTCGCAGCGAGGATGCGCCGGTGCCCGACGTGCTTCGCGCGTCGCAGTCGGAGGTCGAGCACTACGACCGGATCGAGTTCGGCACCGTCGACGCCGATGTGTCCGTCAAAGCAATGGCAGTCAACGACGTGGTCCGCCTGGTGGCGGAGCTGTTCGACAACGCCACCCGGTTCTCGCCACCGAGTGCACCGGTGGTCGTGGAGGCCCGCCGACTCGGCGATCAGGTGATCATTCAGGTGGAGGACCACGGTGTCGGTATGCCACAGGACCAGTTGAACCAGATCAACACCTGGCTGGCCAACCCGCCCGCGGTCGAGTTCAACACCTTCCGGCGCATGGGTCTGGCGGTGGTCGCGCGGCTGGCCGCCCGACACCGGATCCGGGTGGAACTGCGCTCCGACATGCGCACGGGCACGGTCGTGTACGTTGCGCTGCCACCGAACATCCTGATCCTGCCCCAGCACCGGTCGCGCATCCCGGAGATTCCGGCGCCCCGTGCACCGCTCGCCAGTGAACAGACCCACCAGCCTCCGCCGCTGCCGGCGCGCCACCTGGGTCAGCTCCCGCGACGTTCGGCCGAGGTGGTCAGTCACTCGGCGCGACGCCGCGCCGCGGCACCGTCGAGTCAGGCCACCCAGGCCAGCACGGCTACCTCCGCCGGTGCGGCCACCACCGCTACGGAGGCGATGTCCGCCAGCGCGGCGCCCACGGCCGGCGCGGCAGCAGCTGCGGACGGCCCGGTGGCCGGGCGGCCGCCGGAGGCGTTGCTGACCCGCCATCCCCGCAATCCGCCGGCGCCGCCGGCGGCGGCCGCGAACGCCTCCGATGCCACCGCCGAGCTCCCGATCTTCCGGGAGATGGAAGCGGTCTGGTTCCGCAGCCACGGTGAGCTGGATCTCGGTGCCACCCCCCAGCAGGCCGCCGCCAGCGGTGCTGGTGGTGCGGGTGCGGCGGAGGCATCGGGCGCGGGTTCCACTGGTGCAGCGTCCGCCGCGCCGGCGTACGGTCGTGCCGCACGCGCATCCGGCGACACCCGGGCCGACGAGTGGCAGACGGCGGCCGACGATGGCTGGAGCGCTGCGGCGAAGGCTGCGGAACCGCCGGTCGCGGGGTCGACCAGCTCCGGGCTTCCCAAGCGGGTGCCGCAGGCGCAGCTGGTGCCCGGTGGCGTCGACGCCCCCAGCGGTGGCGTCGGCACCCAGCGACGCTCGCCCGAGGAGGTCCGGGGGCTGCTGTCGGCATACCACCGGGGCGTCCAGCGCGGACGGGAGCACGGCGGACAGTGATGTGCATGATCAGTGAGGAGACGGTCCATCCATGACCACACCATCCCGCCAGCAGGACATGAACTGGCTGCTGGCCAATTTTGCCGAGGAGACACCGGGCGTCGCGCACGCGATCGCGGTCTCCGCCGACGGTCTGCTGCTGGCGTCGTCACGGGACCTGCCGCGGGACCGGGGCGATCAGCTCGCGGCGATCACCTCCGGGCTGGTCAGCCTGACCCAGGGCGCGGCCGGGCTGCTGGAAGCCGGCGGTGTCCTGCAGAATGTGGTGGAGATGGACGGAGGCTTCCTGTTCCTCATGTCCATCAGCGACGGCTCGGCGCTGGCCGCGCTGGCAGCCCGCAACGCCGATGTCGGGCAGGTGGGCTACGAAATGGCGCTGCTGGTGGAGCGTGTGGGTAACGCGTTGTCGCCCGTGCCCCGCTCGGCCCTGGCTCAGCAGCAGTGACGGTTCTGGATCGCAGGCGGCGAGGGGTAGACGGTGGACGGTCCCAGGCAGGATCCGCGGGGCAACCTGATCCGGCCCTATGCTGTCACCCGGGGGCGCACCGAGCCGGTGCGCGACATCGCGATGGAGGCCGTGCTGGTCACCACCGAGCGCGGCCGGCAGGAGGCGGCGTTCGCGGGGCGGGACAAGCAACGCATCGCCAACCTGTGCGAGCAGCCGCTGTCGCTGGCCGAGATCGCCTCGCACCTGCGGGTGGCTCTCGGGGTCGCCCGGGTGCTGGTGGCCGACATGGCCATCGAAGGCCTGCTGACGTTGCATGAAACAACCGTTCACGATGGCTACGAAGAGCGCATGGAACTGCTGGAGAGGGTGCTGAGTGGACTCCGCAAGCTCTGACACGGGTATGGCCCGGCCCGCTGCGATCAAGTCGGCGAAGATACTGGTCGCCGGCGGCTTCGGGGTCGGTAAGACGACCCTGGTCGGTTCGGTCTCGGAGATCACGCCGCTGACTACCGAAGCCGTGATGACCGCGGCCAGCGACCAGGTCGACGACACCTCCGGTGTGCCGGGCAAGGGCACCACCACCGTGGCCATGGACTTCGGTCGGATAACGATGTCGTCCGACCTGATCCTCTACCTGTTCGGCACTCCTGGGCAGACGCGGTTCTGGTTCATGTGGGACGAGCTGAACCGCGGCTCGATCGGCGCGGTGGTGATGGTCGACACCCGCCGGGTCACCGACAGCTTCTCCCCCATCGACTTCTTCGAAAGCCGCAACGTGCCCTACCTGGTGGCGGTCAACTGCTTCGACGGCGCGCCGCGCTACGACGAGAACGAGATCCGGGAGGCGTTGTCGATCGCCCCGGAGACACCGCTGGTCATGTGCGACGCCCGGGTGCGCGAGTCGGTCAAGAAGGTGCTGATCACGCTGGTGGAGTACGTGGTGGACCTGTACCGGCGCGACCCGTCAGCCATGGCGAAGGCCCCATGAGCCTGCGCCGGACCCCGGCTAGGAGCCCCCGCCAGGGGTCTCGATCACCTTGGGCGGCCGTTGTTCGTACGGGATGGACAGCACCACGGTCGTACGGGTGGTGACGTTGGCCGCCGACCGGATCTGCTGCAGCAGCCGCTCCAGGTCCGTCGGGCCGGCCACCCGCACCAGCAGCAGGTACGAGTCCTCCCCCGCCACCGAGTAGCACGCCTGCACCTCCCGCAGGTGCGCCAGCCGCTCGGGTGAGTCGTCGGGTTGGGAGGGGTCGAACGGGCGGATCGCCACGAACGCGGTCAGCGCCAGCCCCACCGCCTCGTGCGACACCTGTGCCGCGTATCCGGTGATGACGCCCCGCTGCTCCAGCCGGCGCACCCGCTGGTGCACGGCGGACACTGACAGGCCGACTTTGTCGGCCAGGTCGGTGTACGACAGCCGCCCGTCTTCGGCCAGGGCGGCGACGATGGCACGGTCGGTATCCTCCACAACCGATAACCTACCGCTGTCGAACCACCGTCGCGCCGTTCCTCACCCGGGTGAGTCGCCGCCGGTCCGCGGCACCGCCTGTGCCTCATCCACGTCGTGGTCGGCTCAGGTCCCTGGCGATGACCATGCGCTGGATCTGGTTGGTGCCCTCGACGATCTGCAGCACCTTGGCCTCCCGCATCCACCGCTCCACCGGGTGATCGGCCACATATCCGTAGCCTCCCAGGGCCTGCACCGCGTCGGTGGTCACCTTCATCGCCATGTCGGTAGCGAACAGCTTTGCCTTGGCCGCCTCGACCGAGAACGGGTGGCCGGCGTCGCGCAGCCGCGCCGCCTGCAGGGTCAGCGACCGCGCCGCGGCGATCTGGGTGGCGGCGTCGGCGAGCAGGAACCCGAGCCCCTGGAACTCGATGACCGGGCGGCCGAACTGGGTGCGCTCGCGGGTGTAGTCGACCGCGTAGTCCAGCGCGGCCTGCGCCAGCCCGACCGCACACGCGGCGATGCCGAGTCGACCGGCGTCCAGCGCCTGCATGGCGATGCGGAACCCCTGCCCTTCGCCGCCGAGCAACCGGTCAGCGGGCACCCGGGCGTCGTCGAAGGCGATCTGCGCCACCGGCGAGGCGTGCAGGCCCATGGTCCTCTCCCGTGCCTGTGGGGTGACGCCGGCGGTGGTGGCGTCGGCGAGCAGGCAGGAGATGCCACGGTGGCCCTCGCCGCCGGTGCGGCAGAAGATGTTGTAGAAGTCGGCCACCCCCGCGTGGGTGGTCCAGGCTTTGGTGCCGTTGACCACGTACATGTCGCCGTCGCGGGTGGCGCGAGTGGTCATCGCCGCCGGGTCGGAGCCGCCGGCGGGTTCGGACAGGCAGTACGCACCAAGCAGCTCGCCGCCGAGCATGTCCGGAAGCCAGGTCTCACGCTGGGCCTCGGTGCCGTACGCGGCCAGCGGGTAACACGCCAGCGTGTGCACGCTGACCGCCTCGGCCACCGTGAGCCACCGGGAGGCGAGAACCTCCAGCACCTGCAGGTAGACCTCGTACGGCTGCTCTCCCCCACCGTAGGTTGACGGGTACGGCAGGCCCAGCAGCCCGGCCTGGCCGAGGGTGCGCAGCACCTCGCGCGGGAACTGGGCCCGCTGCTCGTAGTCGTCGGCCCGTGGGGCGAGCTCCTTGTCCGCCAGTTGTTCGGTGAGCTCCAGAAGCTGGCGCGCCTCGTCGGTGGGCAACAGGCGGATCGGGGTACCGGTGACCATCCCCCAAGCTTAACGCTCGTTTGGGGGTGCCGGTGTGACAGGCTGTCGCCATGGCCCGAGCACTGCTGGCGGTGGACACACCGAACCTGTACTTCCGCGCCTTCCACGGCATCCCCACCTCGGCGGCCACCGCCGACGACGGCTCCCCCGTCAACGCCGTACGCGGCTTCGTCGACATGCTCGCCACCCTGATCCGCACCCGCGCGCCGGACCGGATGGTCTGCGCGCTGGACACCGACTGGCGCCCGGCGTGGCGGGTGGAGCTGCTGCCGTCGTACAAGACCCATCGGGTGGCCGCCGACGGCGACGAGGAGGTGCCCGACGAACTGGTGCCGCAGGTGCCGATCATCCTCGACCTGCTCGCCGCGGTCGGCATCCCGGCGCTCGGAGCGCCCGGCTATGAGGCCGACGATGTGCTGGGCACGCTGGCCACCGCGCAGCCGGGCCCGGTGGAGGTGGTCTCCGGCGACCGGGACCTGTTCCAGCTCGTCGACGACGGCGCCCCGGTGCGGTTGCTGTACTGCGCGCGCGGGGTGGCCAACCTGGAGGTCTCCGATGAGGCGGCGGTGCGCGCCCGGTTCGGTGTGCCGGCGTCGGCCTACGTCGACTTCGCGGTGCTGCGCGGCGACCCCAGCGACGGGCTGCCCGGTGTGAACGGGGTCGGTGACAAGACCGCGGCGCGGCTGATCGACCGCTACGGCAGCCTGGCGGCGTTGCTGGCGGCGCTCGACGACCCGCAGGCGGGATTCGCCCCCGGGCTGCGGGCGAAGCTGGTGGCCGCGCGCGACTACCTGGCGCTCGCGCCCCGGGTGGTGCGGGTGGTGCGGGACGTCCCGCTGGGCGCCTTCGACCCACGCCTTCCGGACGTGCCGGGCGATGCGGACCGGGTCCTCGCGTTGGCGCGGAAGTGGAACCTGGCCGGCCCGTGTCAGCGGCTGGTCGATGCCATGTCGCAGGCGCGCGCCGCCGAGGGGGCCGCCGGCTAGCGGCGTCGGAAGCTGCGGGCCACCGAGGTACGCGGCACCGTGCCCTGGCCGTTGGGATCCGGCGACCCGGGTGGTGCGCCCGGACGGCCCAGCTGCCCTGGCTGCGGCTGCTGACCAGGCTGGCCCGGCTGGGGACCGGCCTGGCCCGCCGGCAGCCGGGAGCTGTCGGGCCCCTTACCGGCCATGCGCGCGTTGATGAAATCCGCACCGGCATGGTCCTCGTCAGACGGCGCCGCCAGCAGGGCGTAGATCAGCCCGATCACCACGAAGATGACCAGCAACGTGATCGGCAGGATCAGCGCGAACGCGGTGGCGCCTTCCAGCGCCCCGTCGCCGGGATGCAGATGGACCTCCATGGCGAACATGCCGGTGTAGTGCATGCCGCACACCGCCACGCCCATGACCAGGGCGGCGGCGATCAGGGACGCGGTGCGTTGCAGGGTGACGGTGAACCACAACGCCACCGTGGCGGCGACCACCGAGATGGCCACGGATGCGGCCACCAGCGTCTCGTCGTAGTGCACGGTCCCGTCGATGTTCATGGCGAACATCCCGGTGTAGTGCATCGACGCCACACCCAGGCCCGCGAAGATGCCACCGAGGATGATCTTTAGCGGGTTCGGCCGCCCGTACCCGGCGGTGAACAGGCCGATCCCGACCACCACGATGGCGATCACGGCGCTGAGGGCGGTCATCGGGACGTCGTAGCGGATCTCCGAACCCTCGACGCCGAAGCCGAGCATGGCCATGAAGTGCATGACCCAGATGCCGGTGCCGCCGATGGCCCAGGCGGCCAGCAGCAGGAACCACGCCCGGCGGCCGGGGCTGGTGGTGGTGCGGGCCCGCTTGGTGCTGGTCAGTCCCAGCAGGGCGCCGAGCACCGACAAGGCGTAGGCCAGGATCGGGGTGATCGGCCCGTACGTGAAGTGGTCGATGGTCGCGACTTCAGGCATGATGCTGCTCCCTGCCGGGCGGTGACGTGCGCCGGATGTTGAGCATAATCGGTGCGCCAGCGCACGTTGAGCCCCCGGTGACCCGTGGGTCCGGTGGGTCGTACGCCACGGGTACGGCTACGCTCAGGCCAGGACCGGATAGGCGAGAATGCCCCGGTTGATCCGGGCCATCGCCTCCCGGGCGCCTTCGCGCACCGCTTCGGGCGCCCCGTCGGCGTCGGCGATCTGCCCGAGCAGGTCGACCACCTGCCGGGCCCAGCGTACGAAATCGCCGGCGGGCAGGTCGCTGTCGCTGTCAGCGGCGGCCAGCACCCGCGCCAGCGGCCCGCCGCGGGCCCAGCGGTACAGCGGCCACACGAAGCCGGCGTCGGGTTCGCGGGTCAGCGCCAGGCCGCGGGCCCGCTCATCGGCCTCGATGTCGGCCCACAGCGTGATGGTGGCGTGCACCGCGTCGGACACCGAGCCGGTCGGCAGCGGCGGTGCCTGCCCGCTTTCGCGGCGGGAGTCGTAGAGCACCACCGAGACCGCGGCCGCCAGTTGTTCCGGCGTGAGCTTCTGCCAGACGCCGCGTCGCAGGCACTCGGCCACCAGCAGGTCGGCCTCGCTCCACACGCGTGACAGCATGCGCCCAGCATCGGTGATCTGGCCGTCGGGTGTGAGGTAGCCGCGGTCGGTCAGCAGCGCGCAGACCCGGTCGAAGGTGCGCGCCAGCGAGTGGGTGCGCCGGGCCGCCCTGGCCTGCAGCGCTTCGGTGTCGCGCTCGAGCCGGGCGCGGCGTTCGGCCCACCGGGCGTGCTCCTCGCGCTGGTCGCAGCCGTGGCAGGGGTGCCGGCGCACCTGCGCGCGCAGCCGGATCAGCTCCTCGTCCCGGTCGGCGCCGCGTCGCTGGCGCCGGCGGCCGGCCGGGGGCACGTCCACCGCCCGCAGGCTGGCCGCCAGGTCCCGGCGCGCCTGCGGTGAGCGGTGGTTGAAGTGGCGCGGCACCTTCACCCTGGCCAGCGACTCCACCGGGGTGACGAAGTCGCTGGCGGGGACCCGCCCGGCCCACCGCTGCTCGGTGAGCACCAGCGGCTTGGGGTCGCCGAGCCGTCCGGCGTCCGGGTCGAGCACCACCGCCAGGCCGGCGCGTCGTCCAGCGGGCACCCGGATCACGTCGCCGGGTCGCAGCTTCTCCAGCGAGGCGCGCGCCTCGGCGCGCCGGTCGGCGGCGGTCTGGCGCGCCTTGGCCTTCTCCCGTTCGCTGACCTCGCGACGCAGCGCGAAGTATTCCTCGAAGTCACCCAGGTCGCACACGGCCTTGGCGGCGTGGGAGGCGATGGCCTCGGTGTTGCGCTGCACCTGCCGGGCTATGCCCACCACCGAGCGGTCGGCCTGGAACTGTGCGAATGACGACTCCAGCAGCGTACGGCCCTCATCGATGCCGCGGGTGGCCACCAGGTTGACCGCCATGTTGTACGAGGGCTGAAAGCTGGAGTTGAGCGGATATGTGCGGGTGGAGGCTAGTCCGGCGACGTGGCGCGGGTCGACTTCCGGGGTCCACACCACCACCGCGTGGCCCTCCACGTCGATGCCGCGCCGCCCGGCGCGGCCGGTCAGCTGGGTGTACTCTCCCGGCGTGAGGTCGACATGCGCCTCACCGTTGAACTTGACCAGCCGTTCCATCACCACCGTGCGTGCCGGCATGTTGATGCCCAGTGCCAGGGTCTCGGTGGCGAACACGGCCTTGACCAGCCCGCGCACGAACAGCTCCTCGACCATCTCCTTGAACGCCGGCAGGGCGCCGGCATGGTGGGCGGCCAGACCCCGCTCCAGTCCCTCCAGCCACTCCCAGTAGCCCAACGCGTGCAGGTCCTCGTCGGCGATGTCTGCCACGCGGGCGGCGACCAGCTCGCGGATCTTCTCCCGCTCGGCGGCCGTGGTCAGGCGAAGGCCGGCCTGCAGGCACTGCCGCACCGCGGCGTCGCAGCCGGCGCGGCTGAAGATGAACACGATCGCCGGCAGTAGTCCGTTGCGGTCCAGCCGTTCGATCACATCGGAGCGGTACGGCCCCGGTATCCGCCTCGGCCGGCCGCGTCCGCGCTCGAAGCCGTTGCGGCGGGTCAGCTCGCGGGTGTGACGCAGCAGCTCCGGGTTTACCTCATGGGTGCGTGCGGCGTCGACGTCGTGGAACAGGTCGAACATCCGGCGCCCGACCAGCATGTGCTGCCATAGCGGCACCGGCCGCTCCTCACTGACGATGACCTCGGTGTGCCCGCGTACCGTGATCAGCCACTCGGCGAACTCCTCGGCGTTGGACACGGTCGCCGACAGCGAGATCACCGCGACGCTGGGAGGAAGATGGATGATCACCTCTTCCCAAGCGGCGCCGCGGAACCGGTCGGCCAGGTAGTGCACCTCGTCCATGACCACGTATGCCAGCCCGGACAGTGTCGGCGAGCCGGCGTAGAGCATGTTGCGCAGCACCTCGGTGGTCATCACCACCACCGGCGCGTCGCCGTTGATGGAGTTGTCGCCGGTGAGCAGCCCCACCCGCTCGCGCCCGTGCCGGCGCACCAGGTCCTGGTACTTCTGGTTCGACAGCGCCTTGATCGGCGTCGTGTAGAAGCATTTGCGCACGGTGGGCTCGGTTAGCGTCAGGTGTACGGCGAACTCCCCCACCACGGTCTTGCCGGCACCGGTGGGCGCGCACACCAGCACCCCGCTGCCCTGTTCGACGGCTTCGCACGCGGTGCGCTGGAAATGGTCGAGGACGAAGTCGAGGCCGGCGGCGAACTCGCTCAGTCGCGGATGGGCCGCCCGCCGGCGGGCTGCCGCGTACCGCTCGGCGGGACTGGTCATACCTCCAGGCTAGATGTTCGTGCGGCATGTGACGCACTCCACAGCTACTGCCGCGCCAGGGGACCCGGGTGGGAATAATCACGCCGCCGCGGGTGTATATCATGGTGTCGGGACTTAGCACTCCTACCCCATGAGTGCTAACCCCGCTCGTCGGCAACACGTGTCGAGGAGAAGGAGGTCGTGTGATGCCGATCATGCGTTGGGACCCGTTCACCGCGCTGTCGCGTATGGATGAGGAGTTCGACGACCTGGTGCGCCGGACCTTTGGCTCGGCCAGCTACCAGTACGTGCCGCCGGTCGAGATGGCCACCGACGGCGCCGACGTCGTGATCTCGCTGGAGCTGCCCGGAGTGGATGTGGACGACGTCGACATCGAGGTCGCCGAGGGCAGGTTGACCATCAGCGGCGAGCGGCACGACCGCACCGAGGACAGCCGCGGCAAGGTGCTGGTGCGCGAGGTGCGCTACGGCTCGTTCCGCCGCTCCTTCCAGCTGCCCGAGGGCGTGACCGCGGACCAGATCGAGGCCGAGGCGGACAAGGGCCTGCTGAGGGTGCGGGTCAAGAACGTGACCAAGCCGGTGGAGCCGCCGCGCAAGATTGAGGTCAAGGGCGCCAGCGGCTCGTCCCGGGTGATCGAGGCGAAGTCCGGCGAGGTCAAGGAGTAAGCACCCGCAGAGCGCCGGGCTCGCAGGTGATGGTGACGGGGAGCGGCATGCACCGCTCCCCGTCGGCGTATCCGACCACGCCGTCGGCGTCCAGTTCGATCGTGCGGGCGCGGTGGCTGTCGACCCGCGGGTGGTTCAGGTGGGTGCCGCGGTAGGCGCGCGGCCACAGACTCGCCAGAGTGATCCGACCCATCCGGTGCCCGATCACCACGTCCAGCATCCCGTCGGCGGGGTCGGCGGTCGGGCAGATCCGGATCCCACCGCCGTAGCTGGGCGAGTTGCCCACCGCCACCAGCACCGCCTCCAGACTCATCGGCTCCCCGCCGTCGAGGCGGATGCGGTAGTGGCGTGGGCGCAACGTCAGCAGTTCCAGCAGGATGGCGAGATCGTAGCGGCGGTCGCCCCGCGGCCAGCGCATCCGGTTGGCCCGTTCGTTGACGATCGCGTCGAAACCTGCGGCGAACACCGCGCCGTACCACCGCTGCGTGCCGTCGGCGCCGGTCACCCGCGCCAGATCCAGCGCCCGGGTGGTGCCGGTGCGCAGCGCCTCGGCGACCTGCCCGGCCGCGGCCAGTGGATCGGCCGGGATCCCCAGCGCGGCCGCGAAGTCGTTGCCGCTGCCGGCCGGCACCACCGCGAACGGTGTCTTCGTGCCGGCCACGGCCTGGATGGCGGTGTGGAATGTGCCGTCGCCGCCGATGGCGATCAGGGCGCCCGCGCCGCGGTCCAGCGCCTGCAGGCACGCCTGCTCGGCCTCGGCAGCGGTCCGGGCGGTCACCAGCATCAGCTCGGCGTCACGCGACGCCAGCCGCGCGGTGATCTCCGGCACCAGCTGTCGCTGGCGCCGCCCGCCCGCGGAGGGATTGGTCAGCACCGCGACCGGTCCGGACACACTCACGACGGCACCCTACCGCACATCCCCACCTCACCGTTGATCTAGGGATTTTTCACGTGGTCGAAGATCGAACTACGTGAACAATCCCTAGATCAACGGGAGAAGGGGGGTCAGGTGGTGTCGTCGAAGTGGCGTGGTGGAGGCGTCTGCGGCGAGGCCGTCGGCGGGGTCTGCGCCCCGGCGGCCGCCACCGGCTCGGAGCGTTCCACCGGCTGGGGGTGCTCGTCCAGCGGCGAGATCTCGTCATCGGCCAGGTCGCCGTACAGGCCAGCCTTCCTCGCCCGCCGCCGGTCGTTCAGGAACGCCACCCCCACCGCGGTGAAGTACAGCGACGACAACGCCAGCCCGATCACGATCATCGTGAACGGCTCCGGAGTCGGGGTGATCATCGCGGCGAGCAGGAACATGACGAACACCGTCGCCCGCCACCAGCCGAGCAGCCTGCGGGCGCTGGCGATGCCGGTGAAGTTGAGCATCAGCACCACCAGCGGGAACTGGAAGGCGAACCCGGCGGTGAGCATCAGCGTCACCACGAACGACACGTACCGGGTGATCTCCAACTGGGTGACGATCTCATCGCCGGCTATCGACAGCAGGAAACCCAGCGCGCGCTCCAGCACGAAGAATGTCAGCACCGCACCGCCGGCGAACAGCGGCGCCGCGATCGCGGCGAACACGTACGCCCACCGTCGTTCGCGCCGGTGCAGGCCCGGCGCGATGAACGCCCACAGCTGGTACAGCCACACCGGGGCGGCCAGCAGCAGCCCCACCCCGAGCGCGATCTTCAGATCGAGCAGGAACACATCCGTCGGTCCGAGCTGCGTGAAGCCGCACTGCTCGCCCGGGCCGAGCTGCCCCATCTCCTCCAGCGTGCGGCAGTACGGGCGGGACAGGAACCGGCGCACCTCGCGCATCACGATCAGCCCCACGACCAGGCCGGCCACCACCGCCAGGCTCGCCTTGAACAGCCGGCTGCGCAGCTCCAGGAAGTGCTCGATCAGGGTCATCGAGCCGTCGGAGGCGCGCTGGAACCGGCTCGGCCCGCGCCGCCAGGGCAGCCGCGACCTCATCCGTGCCGCCCTCGCGCGGCGCAGGCGCCGGTACGCATCGCCGGCCGGTCAGCTGTCTCGGACCCGACGCGGCGGGTCGATCACCTCGCCGGTGGCAGCCTCCCCGTCGGATTCACGCGTCAGCGGCTCGTGACCGGCCTGGGCGTCGCCCTTTTCGTCGAGATCGTCGGTCTTGTCCTCGTCGGCCAGCCCGCGGGTCTCGGCCTTGATGATGCGCAGCGAGCGCCCCAGGGACCGGGCCGCGTCCGGCAGCCGCTTGGCGCCGAACAGCAGGATCAGCACCACGATCAGGACGATCAGCACGCCCGGCCGCATGATGTTGCCGAAGTTCATACCTTCACTCCCGGTCTGTGGCCGATGACGCGCCTATCGTACGTCCGGTTGCCTGAACCGGGCCAACAGCCGCTGTGTCTCGGTGGTGCGCCGCTGCAGATCCGCCACTGCCGCCTGCACCCGCACCGCCCGTGCCTGCAGCCGCCGTTGCTCGGCGTCGGCCTGGCGGGCGGCCAGGTCGGCCACCCGCTGCAGCTCCATGAGCCGGCTTCCGGTGGCCGCCGCGGCTGCCAGCAGCACCAGCAGCGCCCCGAGCGTCACACCGGCCACGATCCACCACACCACGGCCCCGACCCTACCCGGGTGTGGTCGGCGCCGCCTCCGGCGAGGCGGCCACCCGCTCCGGCGAGACGGCCAACCCGTCCGGTGAGGCATACGCCTGCAGGGCGGCTGCGGCGTGGGCGTGCACGTCGGCGGCCAGCGCCTCCGGCGCCACCACCGTCACCTCCGGCCCCAGGCCCAGCACCAGCCGCCGCGCCCAGGCCAGATCGGTCACCCGCAGCGACACCAGCCAGCCGTCTGCCGACTCCTGGACCTGCTCGCACGGGTAGTACTCGGCGATCCAGCGTGCCCGCCGTCCCACCCGCAGCGTGACCAGCGGCAGCTCCGCGCCCGGCTGGAACACCCCACCCTCGATCGGGGTCGGGCGCGCGTGTGGCGGCGCAGCCGCGGCCTGCGCCAGCACCCGCATCGCGTCGATTCGATCGGCCCGGAACCGCCGCACCTGCTGCGCGCTGCGGCACCACGCCTCCAGGTAGCCGTGCCCGCCGACCATCATCACCCGCATCGGGTCGACCACCCGCACGCTGGTGCGGTCGCGGGTGGCCGAGTAGTACGTCAGCTCCAGCGCCCGGTGCTGCGCCACCGCCTGCCGGACCTCGTCGAGACGGCCGGGGTCACCGGCCAGCCGCACCGCCACCGGCGCGGCCCCGCCCGCCGCCTGTTCGATCTTGGCGCAGGCGCGCTCGATCGGCTCCCGGTCGGCGACCCCCGGGGTGGCCGCCAGCAGCCGCAACGCCACCACCAGCGCCACCGCCTCGTCCGGTGTCAACCGCAGCGGGCGGTCCATGCCGGCGTCGTAGGTGATGGTGACCCGGTCACCGTCGAAGGCCATGTCGATCAGGTCACCGGGCCCGTAGCCGGGCAGCCCGCACACCCACAGCAGCTCCAGGTCGTCCCGCAGCTGCTGCTCGGACACGCCGAGGTCGGCGGCGGCCTCGGCGATGCGGATGCCGGGACGTGCCTGCAGGTACGGCACCAGGTTCAGCAGTCGCGCCAGCCAGCCGGTCGAGCCGGAGCCCGTGGTACGCCCGCTCACGGCCCCTCCAGGGTGGTGATCTCCTTGAGCCGGCTGATCACCGCGTCGCGCACCTCCGGCGGCTCCAGCACCCGCACGTCGGTGCCGAAGCTGACCAGCCAGGAGGCCAGCGAATCCGGGCAGTGGTACGGCAGCACCGCCACGTCCCCGTGCGCACCGGACTCCAGCCTTTCGGCGCGCCGCCGCAGCCCGTCGGCACGGCCCGGTCGCACCAGCACCGTGGCGCGCCCGTGCGGCTCGTCCGGACCCCACCACCGCGCCACGTGGCTGATGAGGTCGACGTCCGCTGGTGGCGTGAACGCGCCCTCGGGTCCGCGGGTGCTCACCGCGCCGACGATGCGTGACAGGCGGAAGCAGCGGGCGGCGTCGCGATCCAGGTCATGGCCGACCACATACCACCGCCCCCGCCAGCACACCACTCCCCACGGGTGCAGCCGCCGCCGCGTCGCCTCGTCACGCTCGGGAACCCGGTAGTCGAAGCTGACCTCCTGCCGCGCCCGCGCGGCGGCCACCAGCGGGCCGAACGCGGCGTCGACGGTGACCACTGGTTCGACCGCCAGGGTGGCGTGCGGGTCCAGGTCCACTCCGGCGGCGCGCAGCTTGGTCAGCCCGGAGGAGGCGGCCGCGGCCAACCCGGCGTGCTGCCACAGCCGCGCCGCGATGCCGACCACCGCCGCCTCGTCGGGCTCCATCGGGATGTCCGGCAACGCGTACTCGCGCCGGGCGATGCGGTAGCCGGGCTCGGTGTCGAACACGCTGTCGGTGCCGGTCTCCAACGGCACCCCCAGCGCCCGCAGTTCGGCCTTGTCGCGCTCGAACTTTCGCTGGAACGCCTCGTGCTCGCGCGGGTCGTCCGGGTTGTGCCCGTAGCCGGGCACGGTCGCGGCGATCTGCGCGGCGGTCAGGAAACGCCGCGTCGCCAGCAGGCAGATCACCAGATTGACCAGGCGTTCGGTGCGCGCACGGGACACTCCCCTCACGGTAGCACCACCCGTACGTGTGTCCGTCGTGCCGCGCCGCTAGCGTCAATGCTGTGACGGGAATCAGATGGCGCGCCGGCACGGTGGCGGCCCGCGGGCGCTCGTGGCGCGGCGCGCAGGAGGTGACGGTCAGGCTGGAACCGCGCGAGGGTGACAAGGTGGCGCAGGTGCCGGCGCTGGCGTACCCGACGCTGGTGGGCGAACCGGCCGTCGGCGACCGGGTACTGCTCAATGTCAACGCGCTGGCACTGGGCCTGGGCACCGGCGGGTACGCGTTTGTGGTGGCGATTCCGGACCGGTTGCCGCCGGATAAGGCCGCTGGTGACGGTGACGGGCATCTGGTCAAGGCCCGCTACACGCCGTTGCAGACCATGGTGGCCGGCGTCGACGAGCAGTCGTCGCCCCACTATGCGGCGTTGGCCGACGCTGAGGACCTGGCCGGGATGCCGGTGGTCACCGCGGACCTGCACTCGGCTCTGCCGGCGGTGGTGGCCGGGGTGCACGCGCAGGCCGCCGACGCGGCGGTGGCGTACGTGATGACCGACGGCGGCGCGCTGCCGGCGTGGTTCTCGCGTACCGTCGACGCGCTGGGCGCCCGGCTGGCCGGGATGGTCACCGCGGGTCAGGCGTTCGGCGGTGACCTCGAGGCCGCCAGCCTGCACTCCGGCCTGCTGGCCGCGCGTCACGTGCTGGGCGCGGACGTGACGGTGGTGGCGCAGGGGCCGGGCAACCTGGGCACCGGCACCCGGTTCGGTTTCTCCGGGGTGGCTGTCGGCGAGGCGGTCAACGCCGCCGCGGTGTTGGGCGGACAGCCGGTGGGGGCGTTGCGCATCTCCGGGGCCGATCCGCGGCCCCGGCACCGGGGGGTGTCGCACCACAGCCTGACCGCCTACGGGCAGGTCGCGCTGGCCGGCGCCGACCTGGTGGTGCCCGGCGGTCTCGACCCGGAACTGCACCGCGAAGTCATGGCCGCGCTCGACGCGCTGCCGTCGCGGCACCGCATTGTCACCGTGGACGTCGCCGGGCTCGACGAAGCGCTGCGCGCCAGCCCGGCGCGGCTGTCCACGATGGGTCGCGATCTCGACTCCGACCACGCGTACTTCCTGGCCGCCGCGGCCGCTGGGCGCTATGCGGCGTGCCTGCTGGCACCCTGAGCGCTCCTCCCGATTGAGGAGGGCGCCCCGCTTGGGTGCCGACCTCGAGTAGGGCGCCCCGCATCCGGCTCGAGCCGGCACAGGGGCGCCCTCTTCAGCCGGGGGCTCCGGCGAGGGTCACCACGGCGGCCCAGCCACCGACGATCGCGAGCAGGATCACGGTGAGCACCCAGGTGGGAACCTTGTGGTCGCCACGCCGGTTGCGTTCGATCTCTTCGACCACCTTGTCGCGGCGACGTTGCAGCCAGGTGCGGCGGTCGGGTTCGGGGGCGATCATGCCACTATGGTCGCCTACATGCTGGCGATGAGGCGCTCGACCCGCTCGTCGTGCGAGCGGAACGGGTCCTTGCACAGCACGGTGCGCTGCGCCTGGTCGTTGAGCTTCAGGTGCACCCAGTCGACGGTGAAGTCGCGCCGTTTCTGCTGGGCGTGGCGGATGAACTCGCCACGCAGTCGCGCCCGGGTGGTCTGCGG
This sequence comes from Micromonosporaceae bacterium, assembly GCA_007130245.1. GTDB lineage: Bacteria > Actinomycetota > Actinomycetes > Mycobacteriales > Micromonosporaceae > Natronosporangium. The sequence goes on along the minus strand of SLSW01000268.1, from coordinate 909 downwards.
CGGGGTCTCCTTGGCCTCGAAGATCTCCAGGTCGCTGACGACCCGGTCCACCTCACCACGGTGTTCCAGCAGCCCGAACAGCCCGCGCCGGCGCCGCACGTCGTGGTAGGCCAGGTCCAGCTGGGCGATGCGCGGGTGCGCCAGCGGCAGATCGTGGCGGCGCTGGTACGACTCGAGCATGCGCAGCTTGGTCACCCAGTCGATCTCCCGGGCGACCGGGTCGAGCTCACCGGTCTCGACCGCCTCCAGCACCCGGCCCCACAGGTCGATGACCCGCTTGTCGACCTGCCCGCCACCACGGCGCTCCACGAAGTCGGAGGCCTTGGCGAAGTATTCCTGCTGGATCTCCAGCGCGCTGGCTTCCTTGCCGTTGGCCAGGCGCACCTTGCGCCGGCCGGTGACGTCGTGGGAGACCTCGCGGATGGCGCGGATCGGGTTCTCCAGGGTCAGGTCCCGCATCACCACCCCGGACTCGATCATGCGCAGCACGATGTCGGCGGCGCCCACCTTCAGCAGGGTGGTGACCTCGTTCATGTTCGAGTCGCCGACGATCACGTGCAGCCGACGGTAGCGTTCGGCGTCGGCGTGCGGCTCGTCGCGGGTGTTGATGATCGGGCGCGAGCGGGTGGTCGCCGACGACACGCCCTCCCAGATGTGCTCGGCGCGCTGCGACAGGCAGTAGACCGCCCCGCGCGGGGTCTGCAGCACCTTGCCGCCGCCGGCGATGAGCTGGCGGGTGACCAGAAACGGGATCAGCACGTCGGCCAGCCGCCCGAACTCGCCGTGCCGGGAGACCAGGTAGTTCTCGTGGCAGCCGTAGGAGTTGCCGGCCGAGTCGGTGTTGTTCTTGAACAGGTAGATCTCGCCGGCGATGCCCTCGTCGTGCAGGCGCTTCTCGGCGTCGATGAG
>SLSW01000194.1 GCA_007130245.1 Micromonosporaceae bacterium | reverse complement strand
CCGGTGTCGCCCAGCCCGGGCGGCGGCGCCATGGGCCGCGCCAGCGTGCGCCCGCCGGGAGGACCCGGCGGGCCGGGCGGGCCGGGCGGGCCGGGAAGCGGTCGTCCGCCGCGGCGCAGTCGGGGCAAAGTGTGGTTGCGCAACTCGCTGCTGTCCGCGCTCGCGCTCGCGGTCATGATCGCCGGCGGTGCGATGGTCGCGCTGAGCTACTACGTCGACGACGTGGTGCCGCCGGAACGGCTGGAACTGAGCCAGGCCAGCCGGGTCTACTACGCCAACGGCGACGAGATCACGGTGTTGCAGGAGGAGAACCGGGAGCTCATCAACACGCACAACCTGAAGGTCGTCCAGGATGCGGTGATCGCCGCCGAGGACAACAAGTTCTGGGACCACAGCGGTGTGGACTTCCTCGGCATCGTGCGCGCGGCGTGGAACAACTTCACCGGCGGCGAGATCCAGGGCGCCTCCACCATCACCCAGCAGTACGCGCGCATCGCCGGTGAGCTGCACGGCCAGACCTACGCCCGTAAGCTCGAGGAAGCGGCGATGGCGTACAAGCTCAGCCAGGAGTACGAGCGCGCGGAGATCCTCGACTTCTATCTCAACACCGTCTACTTCGGCCGCGGGGCGTACGGGATCGAGGCGGCCGCGCAGTCGTACTTCGACCTCAGCGCGGAGGAGCTGGACGTGGCGCAGGCGGCGCTGCTGGCCGGCATCATCCGCTACCCGGACGACGGGTCCGGGTTCTCGCCGTACGACCCGATGCACAACCCCGACGACCCGTCGGTGGCCGTCAACCGCTGGAACTGGGTGACCGGCCAGATGGTCGACATGGGCACCCTGGCGCCGGCCGAACGCGACCAGCTGGAGATGCCCGAGGTCATCGCGCCTTCCTCGGTGGAGCCCTGGCACGACGGGCCGCAGGGGCCGATCGTGCGGCAGGTGGAGCGTGAGCTCGAGGAGGAGTTCGGCATCACCGATGTGCGCACCGGCGGCTACCGGATCACCACCACCATCGATCCGGATACCCAGGAGGCCGCACTCAACGCGGCGCGCCGTGACCACGGCGGCCCGCTGTGGGAGAACCAGAACGAGAACGTCAACGCCGCCCTGGTGGCGGTCGACCCGAACAGCGGCGCAGTGCTCGCCTACTACGGCGGGGACGACGGCACCGGCTTCGACCTGGCCGGCCCGAACTGGGAGGCCGACCGGGGCTGGTACGGTGGCCGGCCGCCAGGCTCATCCTTCAAGATCTACACGCTGATCGCGATGCTCGAGGAACGGATCTCCTTCGACAGTCGCTGGCAGGCCGACGTGTACGAGACCGATGACTTCACCATCCGCAACGCCGGCCGCACCCCGGAAGGCTCCGGCTGTGAGGATCCGGACTGGTGCACCCTGCGCTGGGCCACCGAGCAGTCCTTCAACGTGCCGTTCTGGCACTTCTCCGAGGCCATGGGGATGCGGGGTCCGACGGCGATCGTCAACGCGGCCAAGAAGGCCGGGGTCACGATGCTGACCGGTGACGGCGGGGCGGTGGTGGACCTCACCGAGTACGCAGACGCAGGCGAGATCGAGCCCTTCCCGTTCTTCCACCACGCCTCGTTCGGCCAGTACCCGGTCACGGTGCTCGACCACGCCAGTGGCACTGCCACCCTGGCCGCCGGCGGGGTCTACCACAAGCCGCACTTCGTGGCGCAGGTCGAGCAGCGGGACGAGCAGACCGGTGAGTGGGAGCCAATCGAGACCAACCGCATCGCCGGCGAGGAACGGATCCGGCCCGAGGTCGCGTACGCCATTACCGACGTGCTGTCCGCGGTGCCGGGCATCGGCGGCAACGCGCTGGCCGGCGGCCGTCCGGCGGCCGCCAAGACCGGCACCTGGGAACACCCCGAGGGCGGCATCGCCGACGCCTGGATGACCGGGTACACGCCGCAGATCGCCGCCACCGTGTGGGTCGGTGACGCCGAGGACAACGACCCGATCACCGACCAGTGGGGCGCGCCGATCCGCAGTTCCGGGCTGCCGTCACAGATCTGGAAGCAGTTCATGGACGAGGCGCACGCGGTCAAGGACCTGCCGCACGAGCAGTTCCCGCCGGGCCCCGAGATCGGCGACCCGAACCACCCGTACGCCAACGGCATCGAGCCGGAGCCGGACGACGACTGCCGCCCGCGGCCGTTCCGCCCCTGCCCGGACGACGACGATGATGACGATGATGACGACGACGACAACGGGCGCGGCGGCGGCGACGAAGAGGACGGCCGCGAGGAGGGCAGCTGGTGGCGCTGGCCCGGGGATGACTGACCCGGGGTCACCGGGTCGCTGGTAACGTCCCGTCGGTCGGTCGGTCGGTCGGTCGGGCCCGACCAGAGGGCGCGGCGACGGGGGTGAGGATGGCGAGGCAGGAGCCCGGCACGGGTCTGCAGTCGGAGGTGCTGGAGGACCTGCGCGGCGCGCGGCACTACCGCCGCTGGCTGTGCGACCTGGTCGCGCCGCACCTGGGTGACGACCCGATCGAGATCGGCAGCGGCATCGGCGACTACGCCGCCGAGCTCGCCGCCGGTCGCCGCCGCTACACCGCCACCGAGGCCGACCCGGGCCGGCTCGCGACCCTGAGCGCCCGCTTCGACGGGGACCCGGTGGTGCAGGTGCGGCCGCTGGCGCTGCCCGCCACCGGGACCGGCGACCACAGCGCCGCGGTGATGCTCAACGTGCTGGAGCACATCGACGCCGACGTGAAGGCGCTGCGCAGCGCCGCCGGCCTGGTGCGACCCGGCGGCGCGGTGGTCGTGTTCGTCCCTGCGTTCAACGGGGCGATGAGCCGGTTCGACCGGATGATCGGCCACCACCGCCGCTACACCCGCGGCAGCCTGGGCGCGGCGCTGGCGGATGCCGGGCTACGCACTGAGCGGCTGCACTACGTCAACTCGGTCGGGCTGATCTCGTGGTTCCTGCTGATGCGCTGCGCGCGCATGATCCCGCGCGACGGTCTCGCGCTGCGCTGCTATGACGCCACCGTCATCCGCGCGGTCGCGCGGGCGGAGCGGCGCGTGCGCCCACCGTTCGGCCAGTCGGTGCTGGCGGTGGCCCGGGTGCCGGAGGCCGGGCCGTGAGCGCGTCGCCCGGCGACCGGCGTCCGGTGGACGCCCCGGGCCGCCACGGGCGTCCGGTGGACGCCCCGAGCCGTTCGGACTGGTTCGTGCGCGGCCTGTCGCGGGCCATCGGCGGGCCGCTCGGCGCGCACGCGGCGCGCGAGCCGGCCGGGCGGTGGTGGCCGGGCCGGTTCTGGACCGCGGGACGGATCGTGCTGGCGCTGACCTGCCTGTCACTGGCGCTGCACTGGGTGCAGAAGTCGCCGTGCCGCGATGCCCACTGGACGGATCTGGAGCAGTACACCAAGTTCTGCTACACCGACGTGATCGCGCTCTACGGCGCCGAGGGCGGACTCAGCCAGGGTGGGGTGCCATACCTGGACTACGCGCTGGAGTATCCGGTGCTCACCGGCGCGTTCATGACCGCGATCGGCCTGCCGGTGCACCAGCTGGGTGCTGCCCGTCCGGGCGTCAACCAGTACACGTGGTTCTACGACCTGACCGCACTGGCGCTGCTGGCCGCAGCGGTGGCCACGGTCGGGATGCTGCTGTCGCTGCGGCGGCGCCGCCCGTGGGACGTGGCGATGTTCGCACTGGCCCCGGCGTTGCTGCTGACCGCCACCGTCAACTGGGACCTGCTGGCGGTGGCGCTGGCGGTCGGCGGGATGCTGGCGTGGGCCCGCCGGCGTCCGCTGCTGGCCGGGGTGCTGCTCGGGCTGGGTACCGCGGCCAAGCTGTGGCCCGGACTGCTGTTCCTACCGCTGATCTTCCTGGGGCTACGCGCCGGTGCTGTCCGTCGAGTGTGGACGTCTCCGGTGTGGCGGTCCGTGGCAGTCGGGGTGGGCACGTGGTTGGCCGTGAACGTGCCGGTGATGCTCGCCAACTTCGACAACTGGCTTCGGTTCCTGGAGCTGAACACCGAACGGGCGGTCGACTGGGGCACACTCTGGTACATCGGGCGCTACCTGGACGGCCTCTGGGCCACCGGGCAGGTCGGCCACCGGGGACCGTTCCAGTGGCTGGCCGCCCACGTCGACCCGTGGCTCAACTGGACCTCGTACGCGCTGTTCGCCGCGGCGTGCGCCGGGGTGGCCTGGCTGGCGCTGCGCGCCCCGCGCCGGCCCCGGTTCGCCGCTCTGGCGTTCCTGGTGGTCGCGGCGTTCCTGCTCACCAGCAAGGTGTGGTCGCAGCAGTTCGTGCTGTGGCTGCTGCCGCTGCTGGTGCTGGCCCGCCCGCGCTGGGGTGCGTTCCTGGCCTGGCAGGTCGCCGAGGTGGGTTACTTCTTCGCGTTCTACGGCCGGCTACTGGTCGCCTCCGGTCGCGACATCATGCCCGAAGGTGTGTTCGTGCTCGCCGCCACGCTGCGCTGGGCCACGGTGGCGGTGCTGTGCGCGCTGGTGGTACGCGACATTCTGCTACCGGACCACGACCCCGTGCGCGCCGACTACGACGACGATCCGGACGGTGGCGTTCTGAGCGGCCCTGACGCCACTCCCGATCCCCTTGACGGCACCCCCGACCGCCCCCACACCGCCGATCTTGCAGTTGCGTACCAGACAAAACAGGCGTAACCCCGCAAGTTACTATGCACGAGTGCAAGATCGGCCAGAACGGGGGCGGGGCGGGGCGGTCACGGGTTCAGGTGGAAAACCACCGACCGGCCAATCTCCTCGCGGGTGACATCCAGGCCGGCACCGCTGGCGTAGAGGGCGTCCTCCCACTCGGTGCCCACCACGTGGTCGGCGAGCACCACCACCGTCTCGACCCCGATCGAGCGCAGGTAGGACACGCTGTCCGCGTCCGGGAACGACTGCGTGACCTCCCGGGTGTGCGCCAGCGACTCCGGCAGGAACCCGGACGCGCCGTTGGCCACCGGCTCGAACCGGCCGATGCTCCACATCATGACGTGCATGTCGGTGCGCTCGTCACTGGGCAGCACCAGCATCGGCCCGGTTACCTGGGTCAGCGCCGCCGGCGGTGGCGGCACCGCCGGGTGGGGGGTGGTGCCCACACCCTCGGCGAGCACCACCACCAGTGGCGCCGCCACCAGTAGCCGCAGGCCCGGTCCCGGGAACGGGCTGCCCCGGCTGACGGCCATCTCCCGCGCGCGGGAGGCCAGCGCGGTGAGTGCGCCGGCGGCGAGCAGCGCCAGCAGCAGCGTGATCCAGATCTTCAGCCGGCCGGGGGTGCGCAGCGCGTCCCAGCCGGGAAGCCAGTAGAACAGGGGCTGGTACGCCACGCCGCCGAAGAACTCGGATCCCATCGCGAGCACCGCCAGCGCCAGCACCCCGCCGCCGAGCGCCAGCCGCACCCGCCACGACCAGACCGACACCGCCAGCCCGGCCACCGCCAGGCCAAGCAGGGCGAACCCGGGCAGCAACGTCATCTCCGGCGGCGCCGCGAACATCTCCCGGGCACCGGCGTGCCGGGAGCCCCACAGCCAGGACTGTTCCGGCGCGGTGACGAACCCGAGCGGCGGAGGGGAGAAGAACTCCACCTCGCTGAACGCCCGTCGCGCCTGGGGATGCTGGTCGGCCACGACCAGGTAGGGCAGCGCCATCAGCACTGCGACCCCGGCGAATACCGAGCCGCCGACCAGGTTCGCCGCCAGGGTCCGCGCGATCGGGTACCGGCGCCGGCGGGCGATCCGTCGCGCCAGCCAGCCGACGCCGACCACCACCGCGATCAGCGCCAGGGCGTACGCGAACGGCAGCCCGACGCCGAAGCCGAGCGTGAGCTGCCACGCTGCCACCAGCCACCCGGCGATGATCCATCCGGGGCGGGTCTTGGAGTGCCGGAAGCCGTAGCGCAGCGACCAGCCGTGCCCGCGCGCCAACATCGCCAGCGCCAGCGCGATCCCGCCGGTCGACAGCACGTGCAGGTGGCCTCCGTGAGCCAGCCGCCACGGCGCGTAGGCGAAGGCCAGCCCGACCAGCACACCGCCGAAGCGGCCGGCGCCGAGTTGGCGCGCCAGCGCGTACGCGCCGAGGAAGGCCAGCGCGTACGCCAGCACGTACAGGATGTTGTAGCGCAGCAGCGCGTCCGGCAGCTCCTGCCCGAGCAGCGAGGCCGGCGCGTAGCCGAGCAGCGAGTCGGTGAAGGCGAAGCCCCACCGCTCGGGGTGGAACGCGTTGCCGTGCCACAGCTGCGTCGGGTCGGACCGCAGGACATGGCCGGGCCAGGCGAGGATCCAGGTCACCAGGGTCGGGTCGCCGAGGTCGTGCGGCAGCGTGTGGCGGGGATGCCGCAGCGCCGGCCAGGTCATCAGGACCGCCAGCACCAGCGACCCGAGCACCGCCAGGGTCCACTCGTGGACGGCGACCCGACCGGTTACGGTCAGCGTCCGCCTGATCCGGCCGGGTGGGCCCTCCGGCTGCGGCGCGAACGCCGCCCACCGGTCCTCCTCCCCTTCGTCGACGGTGACGGTCTCCTGCTCGTTGTCCATCCGCGCCTACCCGAGCCGGTCGCGCAGGAAGGCGATGTCGGCGCCCTGCTCATCGGCACCGCCGGGAGTCTCCACCACGACCGGGGCGTTCGCGGCGCGCACGACCGCGACCAGCAGCTCCGGATCGATCTGTCCCTTGTCGAGGTTGGCGTGCCGGTCGCGCCCGGAGTCGAAGGGGTCCCGGGAGTTGTTGGCGTGCACCAGGTCGACCCGGCCGGTGATCGCCTTGACCCGGTCCACGAGGTCGAGCAACGGCTCACCGCCCGCGTGGGCGTGACAGGTGTCGAGGCAGAACCCGGCGCCGGACGGCCCCACCACCTCCCACAGCCGCGCCAGCGCGTCCAGCCGCCGCGCACAGGCGTTGTCGCCACCGGCGGTGTTCTCGATCAGGATCGGCACCGGGAACCCGCCCTCGTCGGCTGCGTAGGCGAAGGTCTTGCGCCAGTTGTCGAAACCCACCTCGATGCTCGTGCCCGCACCGACGTGGCCGCCGTGCACGATCAGGCCCGCCGCACCGAGATCGGCGGCGGCGCGCGCGTGGGCCAGCAGCAGCTTGCGGCTGGGGATACGGATCCGGTTGTTGGTGGTGGCCACGTTGATCAGGTACGGCGCGTGGATGAACACATCGACCGACGACGATCGGATCGCCTCGGTGTCGTCGCGTGGCTGCGGCGTGGCGAAGCTCTGCGGATCGGTGAGGAAGAACTGGACCACGTCGGCGTGGCGGGCGGCCGCGGCGTTAAGTGGATCGGGGCGGTCGACGTGGGCTCCGATGCGCATGAGGCGCAGGATACCGCCCGGGATGGCGGGGATGTGGGGAGTGGGCGGCGTCACTGTCGCGGTGCGCCCGTCGTTGACCGGGATGAGAAGGCCAGGAATCACCACCTCCGCGCGTCGACCGCGCGCTGACCTGGGGGATGAGCGATGAGATCACACCGACCCCGACGGCTCGCACTGGTCGCGGCGGCCCTGCTCGTCGGTGCGGCGCCGGTGCTCTGGGGGTCATCCGCGCTGGCGCAGTCCCCCGATCAGGTGACCTACTCCGGCGGCTGCGACAGCGCACCGGCCGGCGTGGCGGTCAGCCCGGAGCAGTTGACTATGACGGTGGGCGCGGTCCTGGAGTTCGTCAATGACCTTGACCGGCCGGCCGTGCTGATCCTGAACGGTGAGGAGGCGGTCGAACTGCCTCCCGGTGGATCGGTCGGGGTAACGCTGAACCACGGCCCGGTCACCGCCACGATGGCGATCACCTGCCCGACCGGCGAGCTGACGGCGTCGGCCGGCATCGAGGTCACCGGCCGGGCCGACCCGACCGACCGCGACGCGAGCGGTCCGGGAACTGAGGGGGACACCGCCCCAGGTGAGGTGCTCACCCCGCGGCTCGATGACCGCGGTCGCCCTAACGACGGGGGCAACACGCCGCCGCCGGCCACGTCACCGGCGGACGGCGATGACGAGGCTGAGCAGACCGACACGCAGGCGGCGCCAGACGCCTTCGGCATCGCCTGGACCTCCGGTCCGGAAGGACCGCTGGCGGTGATCGCCGCGGTGTGTCTGGTCGGGGCGAGTGCGGCGGCGGCACGCGCACTCATGGTCCGCCGGACAGTGAGGACATACTAGGCTTAATCTACAACTCGAGAGATTTCTCCCAACCCCTGCGCGAGGCTCCGCGGGGCGCCGGAAGCCCATCCTCGTCGGTGTGGTCGTTCCTCCCCAGGTCCCACCCATAGATAGTGGCCTTCAGGCGCCCCGCGGGCACGACGGCCACCGTCCCGGTCCAGCGGCGGCGCCCGCTGGGCACCGCGGCGTGGTGCGCTAAGATAGCCCGCGGTCCCGCGCACGCCGGGGGACCGACGCCGGACCTCCTGCCACGGACCGACCGTGGCCGCCGAGCCCACAGGAGGTGAGAAAGTCTTGCGTCATTACGAAGTCATGGTGATCCTCGACCCGAGTCTCGAGGAACGCACCGTCAGCCCCTCGCTCGACACCTATCTGAAGGTGATCCGGGATGCCGGTGGCGAGGTGGAGAAGCTCGATGTCTGGGGGCGCCGCCGCCTCGCGTATGAGATCAACAAGCAGGCCGAGGGGATCTACGCGGTCATCGACCTGCGCGCCACCCCCGAGGCGGTCGCCGAGCTGGACCGTCAGTTGCGGCTCAACGAGTCGATCCTGCGGACCAAGGTGATCCGGCCCGGAGCCCGCTGACCGGACACGCCAATCGCCGGTGTGCCCGCCAGGTCGTACGGGTGTGACAACCTGACCGGCAGGACACGCGGGCGGGACCGGAGAGTCACCTGAGGGACTGGAGAGTAGAGCCATGGCAGCTGGAGACACCAACATCACGTTGATCGGCAACCTGACCGACGACCCGGAGCTGCGGTTCACACCGTCCGGCGCGGCGGTGGCCAAGTTCCGTGTCGCCTCGACGCCGCGGTACCTGGACCGCCAGAGCGGCGAGTGGAAGGACGGCGAGGCGCTGTTCCTGACCTGCAACGTGTGGCGGCAGGCGGCCGAGCACGTGGCGGAGTCGTTGCAGCGGGGCACTCGCGTGATCGTCTCGGGGCGGCTCCGGCAGCGCTCATACGAGACCAAGGAGGGCGAGAAGCGCACCGTCTTCGAGGTAGAGGTCGATGAGATCGGCCCGTCGCTGCGCTACGCCACCGCGAAGGTGCAGAAGATGTCGCGCTCGGGTGGCGGTGGCGGTTACGGCGCCGGCGGCGCCGCGGCCTCCGACGATCCGTGGGCGTCGGCCACCCCGGCCGCACCGGCGCAGGCGGGCTCGTCCGCCGGCGGTTCCGGCAACTTCAACGATGAACCACCGTTCTGACGCGAAACTGGAGAGACAGAGACATGGCCAAGGCTGCGGCACTTCGCAAGCCGAAGAAGAAGGTGAACCCGCTCGACAAGGAGGGGATCACCTACATCGATTACAAGGACACCGCGCTGCTGCGCAAGTTCATCTCGGATCGCGGCAAGATCCGTGCGCGCCGGGTCACCGGCGTCACCTCGCAGCAGCAGCGTGAGATCGCCCGCGCGGTGAAGAACGCCCGGGAGATGGCGCTGCTGCCCTACACCACGACGAGTCGCTGAGCGGAGTCGCTGACATGAAGATCATCCTCACGCAGGAGGTGACCGGCCTGGGCTCGGCCGGCGACATTGTCGAGGT
>SLSW01000013.1 GCA_007130245.1 Micromonosporaceae bacterium | reverse complement strand
TCGAGAAGATCATCGTGGACCGGGGCGAGCTGACGCTGCACATCGTGCCGGAGCGCATCGCCGAGGTCGCCCAGGTGCTGCGCGACGACGCCGCGCTGCGGTTCGAGCTGTGCAGCAACGTCTCTGGCGTGGACTACCCGGACGCGGCCGACGGGCGCCGGCTACACGTCGTCTACGACCTGACCTCCATGACCTACCGGCGCCGGTTGCGGCTGGAGGTCGGCGTCACCACCGCCCAGCCGCGGGTGCCGAGCGTCACGCGGATCTACCCGACCGCGGACTGGCAGGAGCGCGAGGTGTACGACATGTTCGGCGTGATCTTCGACGGGCACCCCGCCCTGACCCGGATCCTGATGCCGGACGACTGGGAGGGGCACCCGCAGCGCAAGGACTACCCGCTGGGCGGGATCGCGGTCGAGTACGCCGGTGCCGACATCCCGCCCCCGGACCAGCGGAGGTCGTACCAGTGACCACGCCTACCACCGGACCCGGCGGCGAGCCCGGCTACGCGCCGAGCCGCGAGACCCCCGAGGGCAGAGTCTTCACCGTCACCGGCGGTGACTGGGAGGACGTGCTCGGCGGTCGGGACCCGATCGATGACGAGAAGATCATCATCAACATGGGCCCGCAGCACCCCTCCACCCACGGGGTGCTGCGCCTGGTGCTCGAACTCGAGGGCGAGACGGTCACCCAGGCCCGCACGGTCGTCGGCTACCTGCACACCGGCATCGAGAAAAACCTGGAATACCGCACCTGGACGCAGGGCACCACCTTCGTGACCCGGGCCGACTACCTGGCGCCGATGTTCAACGAGGCCGGCTACTGCCTGGCGGTCGAGAAGCTGCTCGGCATCACCGACGACATCCCGCCGCGGGCCACCGTGATCCGGGTGCTGGTGATGGAGCTCAACCGGCTCGCCTCCCACCTGGTGTGGCTGGCCACCACCGGCATGGAGCTCGGCGCACTGTCGATCATGACGTACGGGTTCCGGGAGCGCGAGAAGATCCTGGACATCTTCGAGATGGCCTCCGGGCTGCGGATGAACCACGCCTACATCCGCCCCGGCGGGTTGGCCCAGGACTTCCCGGACTCCGCCGTGCAGGCCACCCGGGAGCTGCTGGAATACCTGCCCAAGCGGCTGGCCGAGTACGAGGCGATGCTCAACGGCAACCCGATCTGGCGCTCGCGCACCATCGGCGTGGCGGAACTGGACGTCACCGGGTGCCTGGCCCTGGGCGTGACCGGCCCGGTGCTGCGCAGCGCCGGCCTGGGCTGGGACCTGCGCCGCACCATGCCCTACTGCGGCTACGAGACCTACGAGTTCGACGTGCCCACCCGCACCGCCGGCGACGTGTTCGCCCGCTACGAGGTGCGCATGGAGGAGATGCGCCAGTCGATGCGGATCATCGAACAGTGCCTGGACCGGCTGGAGCCGGGTCCGGTGATCATCGGCGACAGGAAGATCGCCTGGCCGGCGCAGCTGGCCACCGGCAACGACGGGCTGGGCAACTCGCTGGCGCACGTCGCAAAGATCATGGGGCAGTCGATGGAGGCGCTGATCCACCACTTCAAGCTGGTCACCGAGGGCTTCCGGGTGCCGCCGGGGCAGGTGTACACGCAGATCGAGGCACCGCGCGGCGAACTCGGCGTGCACGTGGTGTCCGACGGCGGCACCCGCCCGTACCGCGTGCACCTGCGGGATCCGAGCTTCATCAATCTGCAGGCTATCCCGGCTCTGGCCGAGGGTGGCATGGTCGCCGACGTGATCGCGGGCGGCGCGTCGCTGGACCCGGTGATGGGAGGGTGTGACCGGTGAGCACGGACGTGTTCGGTGCCCACGTGTACGAGCGGGCCCGGGAGATCGTCTCCCGCTATCCGGAGGGCCGCGAGCGCTCGGCGCTGCTGCCGCTGCTGCACCTGGTGCAGGCCGAGCAGGGCCACGTGTCGCCCGCCGGCAGCGCCTTCTGCGCCGAGGTGCTGGGGCTGACCCGGGCGCAGGTGGCCGCGGTCGCCACCTTCTACACCATGTACAAGCGCCGCCCGACCGGCGACTGGCTGATCAGCGTCTGCACCAACACCATGTGCGGGGTGCTCGGCGGCGACCGGACCTTCGAGGCGCTGCGCGAGCACCTAGGGGTCGGCCACGACGAGACCACCGAGGACGGCACGTTCACCCTGGAGCACGCCGAGTGCCTGGCCGCGTGCGACTACGGGCCGGTGCTGACGGTCAACTACGAGTACTTCGACCGGGTGCAGGCCGACGAGGCGCTGCGGATCGTGGCGGCGCTGCGCGCCGGCGAGCGCCCCCCGCCGAGCCGCGGCGCCCGGCTGTGCACGCTCCGGGAGATGTCGATGCAACTGGCCGGCTACGCCGACGAGCGCGAGGGCGCGCTGGCCGACGGCCCGCCGGGTGAACCGACCCTGGCCGGCGCCCGGTTGGCGCAGCAGCACGGCATCTCGGTGCCCGGGTTCGACCCCGACACCCCGATCAAGGAGCCGGCCCCGGCCGAGCCGGGCCACGTGCCGCCGCCGACCGCACCGGAACCGGCGGCCGACCGCAAGCCGGCCGGCGAGCCGCCGGCCAAGGACAAGAGGAAGGCCAGGTGAGCGCCGTGACCACCCCGTCGGCGGACGCGCTGGCGCAGCTGACGCCGGTGCTGACCAAGCGCTGGCTGTCGCCGGAGGCGTGGCGGCTGGAGGTCTACGAGACCCTGGACGGCTACGCGGCCCTGCGTAAGGCACTGGCCGCCCACCCGGACGACCTGATCCAGCTGGTGAAGGACTCCGGGCTGCGCGGCCGCGGGGGCGCCGGGTTCCCGGCCGGCATGAAGTGGGGTTTCATCCCGCAGGAGCCGGACGGACAGCAGCCGAGCAAGCCGCATTATCTCGTCGTCAACGCCGACGAGGGCGAGCCGGGCACCTGCAAGGACCTGCCGCTGATGATGACCGATCCGCACTCGCTGATCGAGGGCATCATCATCGCCAGCTACGCCATCCGGGCCCACCAGGCGTTCATCTACGTCCGCGGGGAGGCGGTGCACGCCGCCCGCCGGCTGCGCCACGCGGTCGCGGAGGCGCGGCGCGCCGGCTACCTCGGCCGGAACATTCTCGACTCCGGCTTCGACCTGGACGTAGTGGTGCACAGCGGCGCCGGGGCCTACATCTGCGGCGAGGAGACGGCGCTGCTGGACTCGCTGGAGGGTTTCCGCGGCCAGCCGCGGCTGCGCCCGCCGTTCCCGGCCACGCACGGGCTGTACGCCAGCCCCACCGTGGTCAACAACGTGGAGACCATCGCCACCGTGCCGTACATCGTGCTCGGCGGTTCGCAGTGGTTCCGCAGCATGGGCACGGAGAAGTCGCCCGGGCCGAAGATCTTCTCGGTGTCGGGGCGGGTGAACAACCCGGGCCAGTACGAGTGCGCGCTGGGCACCACCCTGCGGCAGCTGATCGAGCTGGCCGGCGGGATGCAGGACGGTCACCGGCTCCGGTTCTGGACCCCGGGCGGGTCGTCCACCCCGCTGCTCACCGACGAGCACCTGGACGTGCCCATGGATTTCGAGGGCATGATGGCCGCCGGCACGCTGCTGGGCACCACCGCGGTGCAGGTGTTCTCCGACGCCGACTGCCCGGTCTACGCGGCATACCGGTGGATGGAGTTCTACCACCACGAGTCGTGCGGCAAGTGCACCCCGTGCCGCGAGGGTAACTACTGGATGAAGCAGGTGCTGTGGCGGATCCTCACCGGCCGCGGCACCCACGAGGATCTGGACACGCTGCTGGACGCCTGCGACAACCTGCTGGGCCGCGCGTTCTGCGCCCTGGGCGACGGTGCGGCCGCCCCGGTGATGTCGTCGATCCAGTACTTCAAGCAGGACTACCTGGACTACATCGAGGGACGCACGGCGCCGATGTTCGCGCCCGATCCGGAGGCCGAGGCACTCGTGGGGGCGTACCGGTGAGCGCGAGGAGTTACCGATGACTGAGGTGGACAGGACGCAGCAGCGGCCGGATGAGGTGACGCTGACCATCGACGGCATCGAGGTCACCGCTCCCAAGGGCGCGCTGCTGATCCGGGTGGCCGAGCAGCTGGGCATCGAGATCCCGCGCTTCTGCGAGCACCCGCTGCTGGACCCGGTGGGCGCCTGCCGGCAGTGCCTGGTCGACATCGAGGGCCAGCGCAAGCCGGTGACCTCGTGCACCACGCCGGTCGCCGACGGGATGGTGGTGCGCAGCCACCTGAGCTCGCAGGTGGCTGACAAGGCGCAGCAGGGCATCATGGAGTTCCTGCTGATCAACCATCCGCTCGACTGCCCGACGTGTGACAAGGGCGGCGAGTGCCCGCTGCAGAACCAGGCGATGTCCACCGGCCGGGCCGACAGCCGGTTCCGCGACGCCAAGCGGACCTTCCCCAAGCCGATCAACATCTCCACGCAGGTGCTGCTGGACCGGGAGCGGTGCATCCAGTGCACCCGCTGCACCCGGTTCTCCGACCAGATCGCCGGCGACCCGTTCATCGAGTTCATGGACCGCACCTCGGCCGAGCAGGTCAACGTCTACCGGGACGAGTTCTTCGGCGGCGAGCCCGGCGGTGACCTGGCCAGCCACACCGAGATGGGCGACGAGCCGTTCCAGTCGTACTTCTCCGGCAACACCATCCAGATCTGCCCGGTGGGGGCGCTGACCAGCGTGCAGTACCGCTTCCGCGCCCGCCCGTTCGACCTGGTGTCCTCGCCGAGCGTGTGCGAGCACTGCGCGGCCGGCTGCGCCCAGCGCACCGACCACCGCCGCGGGAAGGTGATGCGGCGCCTGGCCGGTGACGACCCGGCGGTCAACGAGGAGTGGGACTGCGACAAGGGCCGGTTCGGCTTCCGCTACGCCTCCGCGACCGAGCGGATCACCGAACCGATGGTGCGCGACGCAGCCACCGGCGAGCTGCGCACCGCATCCTGGAGCGAAGCGCTCGCGGCGGCCGCCGACGGGCTGCGCGCCGCCCGCGACGCCGAGTCCGGCCCCGCCGGCGTCGGGGTGCTCACCGGCGGCCGGCTCACCGTGGAGGACGCGTACGCGTACAGCAAGTTCGCCCGGGTGGCGCTGCGCACCAACGACATCGACTTCCGGGCCCGGCCGGGGTCGGCTGAGGAGGCCGACTTCCTGGCGTCGTCGGTCATCGGCGCGCAGGTCAGCTACCGCGAGGTGGAGGCCGCGCCGGCGGTGGTGCTGGCGGCGCTGGAGCCGGAGGAGGAGTGCCCGATCCTGTTCCTGCGGCTGCGCAAGGCGCGGCGTAAGGGGCTGGCGGGTGGCTGGAGTCACGGCCAGCAGGTGCACGCCATCGCCCCGATGCGCACCCGCGGGTACGACAAGCTGGGCGCGCGGCTGGTGCCGTGCGTTCCCGGGGGCGAGGCGGAGCTGCTGGCCGGCGACGAGGCGGTGGCGCAGGCGCTGTCGCAGCCCGGCGCGGTGCTGCTGGTCGGTGAGCGGCTGGCCACCGTGCCGGGTGGCCTGTCGGCCGCGGCGGCGCTGGCCGCGCGCACCGGTGCGAAACTCGCCTGGGTGCCGCGCCGCGCCGGCGAGCGCGGCGCCCTGGAGGTCGGCTGTCTGCCGCAGCTGCTGCCCGGCGGGCGGCCGGTCGCGGAGGCCGCGGCCCGGGCTGAGATCGCCGCCGCGTGGGGCCTGCCCGCCGGAGTGCTGGACGGGCGGCCGGGGCGCGACAGCACGGCGATGCTGGCTGCGGCCGCCGACGGCACGCTCGGCGCGCTGCTGGTGGCCGGGGTGGATCCGGCCGACCTGCCCGAGCCGCGGCTGGCGCGGCAGGCGCTGGCGCAGGTGCCGTTCGTGGTGTCGGTGGAGATGCGCCGTTCGGCGGTGACCCGCTACGCCGACGTGGTGCTGCCGGTGGCGCCGGTGGTGGAAAAGGCCGGCTCGTTCGTCAACTGGGCGGGACAGCTGCGCCGGTTCGAGCGGGTGCTGTCCACCGGCGCGGTGCCCGACTTGCGCATCCTCGACTCGCTGGCCGCGCAGCTGGGCGTGGCGCTGGGCTGCGGCGAGGTGTCCGCGATCCGGGCGGAGTTGGCGGGGCTGCCGGCCACCGCCGTCCCGGCACCGGCCGCGCCGTCGGTGGCCCCCGCGGCGGCGCCCGAGCCGGGGGACGGCCGGGCGGTGCTGGCCACCTGGCACCAGCTGCTGGACCTGGGCACGCTGCTGGACGGCAACGAGGAGCTCGCCGGCACCGCCCGTCCGGCGGTGCTGCGGCTCGGCAAGCGGCTCGCCGCGGCGCTGCAGGTCGGCGACGGTGACCCGGTCACGGTCGGCACCGCGACCGGGGCGGTAACCCTGCCGGTGGAGGTGACCGAGATGGTCGACGGGGTGGTGTGGCTGCCCACCAACTCACCGGGTGCCACGGTGCGCCGTAGTCTCGGCGCGGTCGGCGGCGCGACGGTGACGGTTTCGGCGGGAGGTGGCGCGTGAACCTGGCCCAGATGCCGACGCTGGCCGACTTCGGCCAGGACGTGTGGTGGATCGTCGCCATCAAGATTCTCGGTGCGTTCGTCTTCGGCCTGGTGATGACGCTGCTGGGGGTGTGGTTCGAGCGCCGGGTGGTGGCCCGGATGCAGACCCGCCCCGGGCCGAACCGGGCCGGTCCGCTGGGTCTGCTGCAGACTCTGGCCGACGGCATCAAGATGGCGTTCAAGGAGGACATCCGCCCGCGCGGCGCGGACCCGGTGATCTACTTCATCGCGCCGGCGATCTCGGCGGTGGCCGCCCTGACCGCGCTGTCGGTGATCCCGTTCGGCCCGATGGTGTCGATTTTCGGCCAGCAGACCCCGCTGCAGGTCACCGACGTAGAGGTGGCGCTGCTGGTGATCCTGGCGGTCTCGGCGCTGTCGGTCTACGGGGTGGTGCTCGGCGGCTGGGCCTCCGGCTCGCCGTACCCGCTGCTCGGCGGCATGCGTGCGGCGGCCCAGATGGTCTCGTACGAGATCTCGCTCGGCCTGGCGGTCGTGTCGGTGTTCATCCTGGCCGGCACCGCCAGCACCTCGGAGATCGTGGCCCAACAGGCGCAGAACCAGCAGTGGGGCTTCGGCGACGCCACCGTCACCGTGCCGGGCTGGTACGTGGTGCTGCTGCTGCCCTCGTTCGTGATCTTCTTCATTTCCGGGGTCGGGGAGACCAACCGGGCGCCGTTCGACCTGCCGGAGGCGGAGTCGGAACTGGTGGCCGGTTTCATGACCGAATATTCGTCGCTGAAGTTCGCCCTGTTCATGCTGTCCGAGTACATCCACATGGTGGTCGCCTCGGCGGTGATGGTGACGCTGTTCTTCGGCGGCTGGCGCGCCCCGTGGCCGATCACCGCGTTCTGGGAGGGCGCCAACGAGGGCTGGTGGCCACTGCTCTGGTTCCTGATCAAGGTCACGCTGGCGCTGTTCGTGTTCGTGTGGCTGCGCGGGACGCTGCCGCGGCTGCGGTACGACCAGTTCATGGCACTCGGGTGGAAGGTGCTCATCCCGCTGGCGCTGGTGTGGATTGTGCTGCTGGGCGCAGTGCGGATCTGGCAGGAGGCGGATCTGACCACCACCCAGAGCCTGTATGTCGCCGGTGGCGTCGTGGTCGCGCTGCTGCTGGTGATCGCGCTGTGGCCGGCGCGCCGTGAACAGCCCGCGCCCAACCTGGAGGAGGAGCTGGCCTCCCGAGCGGAGGGCAGCTTCCCGGTGCCGCCGCTGGACCTGGAGGTGCCGCCGAGCCCGCGGGCGGCGCGCGAGGTGGCGGGCAAGCGGGAAGCCGCACGGGACGCCGTCGACACGATCGAGGGCGAAGCCGAGGATGACCCGCGGGAGGGAGGCGAGTCACGTGGGTGAGCTACTGGATTCGGTGAAGGGTTTCGGAGTCACGTTCTCGCACATGTTCCGGAAGGTGGTGACCTCCGAGTATCCGGAGCGGCCGGAACCGGTGGCACCGCGCTACCACGGCCGGCACATCCTCAACCGCCACCCGGACGGGCTGGAGAAGTGCATCGGCTGCGAGCTGTGCGCCTGGGCGTGCCCGGCCGACGCCATCTACGTCGAGGGCGCCGACAACACCGAACAGGAGCGCTACTCGCCGGGCGAGCGGTACGCGAAGGACTACCAGATCAACTATGCGCGGTGCATCTTCTGCGGCCTGTGCCTGGAGGCCTGCCCGACCCGGTCGTTGACCATGAGCAACGAGTACGAGTTGGCCAGTGACGACCGGCGCGAGCTGATCTTTACGAAGGAGCAGCTACTGGCGCCGTTGCTGCCGGGCATGGAGCAGCCGCCGCACCCGATGCGGTTGGGCGACGATGAGAAGGACTACTACGTGGGGGCGCTGACCAACCCGGGCACCAGCGCCGGCGCCGAGACTGCGGAGACCTTTGACCACAAGGCGGGCGAGCGGCCGGAGGACGGGTCATGAGCGCGACGCTGCTGGCCGCGGACACGGCGCTGAACGGTACGGTGCTGGCCGCCGAGGCGTCGGCGGGTGAGGCGGTCACGTTCTGGCTGCTCGCCCCGATCGCCGTGATCGGTGCGGTGGGTATGGTGCTGGCCCGCAACGCGGTGCACTCGGCGCTGTGGCTGGTGCTGACCATGCTCAGCCTCGGCGTGTTCTACGTGGTGCAGCAGGCGCCCTTCCTCGGCCTGGTGCAGGTGATCGTCTACACCGGCGCGATCATGATGCTGTTCCTGTTCGTGCTGATGCTGGTCGGTCGCGACGCCTCAGACTCGCTGATCGAGACGCTTCGCGGGCAGCGGCTGGCCGCGGCCGGCCTGGGGTTGGGTCTGGCGGCCCTGCTGGCGGCGGGAAGCTACCGCTGGATCGTCGACAGTGGGGTGACGTCGGTCGGTCTGGCCGGCGCCAACGCCCAGCACGGCGGCAACATCCCGGGAGTGGCGAACCTGCTGTTCTCGCGGTGGGTGCTGGCGTTCGAGCTCACCGGTGCATTGCTGATCATCGCCGCGGTGGGTGCGCTGATGCTGACTCACATCACCCGCGAGGCCGGCGAGCGCATGTCGCAGTCGGAGCGGATGCGCACCCGGTTCGCCCCGGGCACCTACCCGGGCCCGTTGCCCGGCCCCGGGGTGTTCGCCACCGCGTCGTCGAACGTCACCCCGGCCAAGCTGCCCGACGGCACTGCCGAGCCCCGGTCGGTCTCACCGATCCTGCCGGTGCGGGAGCTGACCGCCGAGGAAGCCGCCGACAAGGAGACCGAACAATGACGCTCCCCCTCCCACGCGATCTTGCAGTTGTGCAGGTCGTCATGTCCGGTTTTAGAGGACTTTGTCTCGTGCGCGAGTGCAAGATCGGCGCTAGTGGGGAGGTGCGCGGGTAATGCCGGGGCCGGAACACTATCTCGCCCTGTCCGCGCTGCTGTTCACCATCGGCGCGGTCGGTGTACTGGTGCGACGCAACGCGATCGTGCTGTTCATGTGCATCGAGCTGATGCTCAACGCGGGCAACCTCGCCCTGGTCACCTTCGCCCGGATGCACGGTGACCTCAACGGCCAGGTAATCGCGTTCTTCGTGATGGTGGTGGCCGCCGCGGAGGTGGTGGTCGGCCTCGCCATCATCATGCTGATCTTCCGGACCCGGCGCTCGGCCAGCGTCGACGACGCCAACCTGCTGAAGTACTGAGGGTGTGCCAATGGAGCTGACACCTGCTACCGGGCTGCTCGACTACGTCTGGCTGCTCGTCGCGATCCCGGCC
>SLSW01000258.1 GCA_007130245.1 Micromonosporaceae bacterium | reverse complement strand
GGTCCAGCGGCGACAGCAACGCCGCCCGGCCCGCGAACGGCCGACCCAGACCCTCCAGCTGGGACGGATCCACCCGCCACCTGCCCTTGACGCCCTCGACCACGGCCGGCTCGCCGACCTCGCCCACGTCCTGCGGCTCCACCGGACACTCCGGCCCCTTGGCACGGGCGATGCCGAGCGAACGCAGCCGCAGCTCGTTGCGGGTGCGCACCGCCTCCTCAGCCGGGATCACCGGGTCGTCGGGGTAGACCCGGCTCGCCAGGTCCCACACCCGCTCGCCGTTGCGCCGGCCGGCCACGGCGACCTCCCCCCGTTGCTCCATGAACTCCAGCAGCCGCATGACGTTGCGGTTGTTGGTCCACCCGGTCGAGCGCCACGGCACCTGGCAGGTGTCGGGAATGTCCCGGGCGGCCAGCGGACCCGATCCGGCGAGCCGGTCGAGGATGTCGCGGCGGCACGTGTCGTTGGCCCGCACCCAGTCGCGGACCGACCTGCGCCAGCCCGGTAGCTGGCCGGGCTCGGCCGAGTCCCACCCGGCCATATCGGCGCGGTAGAGCGCCACGTCCTCGCTGGGGCGGATCATCCCTCGCAGCTCGACCAGCGCCCGACCCGCCAGGGCCGACTGCAGCTCGGACGGCGAGTACGCCGATCCCAGGCGGCTCCAGGCCACCAGATCGGCACTGGGGGCGACCGCCGCGGTGGCGCTGAACTGCAGCAGCGTCAGGTGACGCACGGCGTCGAGCAGGCTGGTCGGGCGCGCGCTGTCCAGCAGCTGCGCGCGTAGGGCGATGCGGCGCGCGTCGGCGCGGGAGAGCTGGTGCACGGCCACGACCCGAGGCTAGAGCGCACGTACGACAAAGAGAAGCAGCTCACATGCCGTTGTCGACGCCGGTGGCCGACCAGAGGCCGGCGACGGGGACGGCGACGATGCGTTCGGTCAGTCGGAACACGCGTGGGCCCGTGTGGACGAGTAGTCCGATGGTGAGCCGTGAACCGAGCCGCTGGTGCAGCCACTCCAGATGCCGGGCGTCGGCTGCGGACGGGGCTGAGGTCGCCTTGATCTCCACTGCGATGATCTGACCATCGCGGGCCTCGATCAGCAGGTCGATTTCGTGGCGACCGTTGGCGTCGCGCAGGTGGAACATGTCCGCGCCGACCACGCTGATCGCGCATTCGGCGCGCAGTTGCGCTGCCACGAGGGTGTCGAGGAGTCGTCCCAGCAGCTCGCCGTCCCGAAGCACACGACGGTGGTCGACTCGTAGGAGCGGAACGAGCAGGCCGGGGTCGATGACGTACCTCTTGGGAAGTCGCATCGCGCGGTTCACGAAGCTTCCGGCCCAGGCGGGAACCCGCTGGGTGATCATCAGATGGTCGAGGAGGTCGTCGTAGCTGGCGGCGGTTGCCCGGTCGATGGCGGCAGCGTCGTGGAGACGTTTATGGGTCGGTACGCCAGCGGTATTGGCAGCAAGAACGTGCAGATACCGGCGCATGCGGCTCGGGTCCCGGGCTACGCCCAGCGACGGCGCATCCCTGGTCACCAGGTGGTCGACGTACCCGGTTAGCCAGCGGTCACGTGCGCGATCGCCTGGTGCCTGGATCGCCCGTGGCCAGCCGCTGGTGAGTGCCTCCCGAACGTAGCCGTGCAGGTCCCAGTCGGGGACGGGAACACCGAAGGCGTCCGCGCCGTCGCTGAGGACTCGATCGACGAGCGAGGGCGACGAGGGGTCGCCGTGGCGTTCCCGCCCGACCAGCGGGTACATCGTCAACCGGACGATCCTGCCGGTGGCGGGCCAGCCAGAGGTGCTGAGGTCGGCCTGCGAGGAACCGGTCAGCACAAACCGTCCAGGGCGCGCGTCGTCATCGACCGCGCGTTTCACCGCGGCGAGGACCTCGGGGACCAACTGCCACTCGTCGATGAGCACAGGCTCTTCGAGCCCGCGCAACGCCGCGTCCGGGTCGGCGCGCACCACGGCGGCCTGCGCGGGAACGTCGAGCCGTAGGACCGACCGGCAGTGTCGCCGGGTGGTGGTCGTCTTCCCGCAGGCGCGAGGGCCGACGACCAGCGCCGCCGGGTGTGCGGCTAGGACCTCGCGCAGCTCCTGGTCCAGCAGCCGCGGAACGTAGGTATCCGTCATGGTTACTCGTTCACTATCCAGCACATAATTCGATCTCACTATAACACAGCATTCAGTCGCTGTTTAGCACAGATCCCGACCCCGATCTAGCACAGCGCGCGATCATCGCAGCCAAGCCGGTGTCAGCCGTCGCAAAATGGTTGGACGGCGGGCGTGGCCGCTGGCAAGGTCACCGGTGATGCGACCGGACGAGATCTGGAATCAGGACGAGATCTGGGACGCCGAGGCCGCCCAGCGCTATGACACGCCGGGCGCCGGCAGGTTCGCCCCGGAGGTGCTGGGGCCGACGGTCGACCGGTTGGCCGAACTCGCCGGCGACGGCCCCGCACTGGAGTTCGCGATCGGCACCGGGCGGGTGGCGGTGCCGCTGTCGCAGCGCGGCGTGCCGGTCACCGGCATCGAGCTGTCGATGCCGATGGTCGAGCAGCTGCGCACCAAGGTGGACTCCGCCACGATCCCGGTGGTGGTCGGTGACATGGCATCCGCCACGGCGCCGGGCACGTACACCCTCGTCTACCTCGTCTTCAACACCATCTCCAACCTGCTGGAACAGTCGGAGCAGGTGGCCTGCTTCCGCAACGCGGCGCGTCACCTGCGCCCCGGTGGCCGGTTCGTGGTCGAGCTGGAGGTGCCGGGCCTTCGGGTGCTTCCACCGGGCCAGCCGGCGATCGTGTGGGGCAGCAAGCCCGGCTACCTCGGCCTGGACACCTACGACCCGCTGCACCAGCGACTCGTCTCGCACCACTTCCGGTTCGGCGAGGGCAGGGATGCCAGGGTCGCCCGCAGTCCGCACCGCTACATCTGGCCGGCCGAGCTCGACCTGATGGGCCAGCTGGCGGGCTTCGCGCTGGAGAGCAGGCACGCTGACTGGACCGGGTCGGAGTTCACCGCCGAGTCCCGCTCGCACGTGTCGGTCTACCGCCTGACCTGACACAGCCACGCGGCTGGACGGCTCACCGGCAACCTTCCAGGATCGCAGCTGCCGGTCGTGGGCGGTGGTGCGAGCGCGAGCGGCCCCCGCGCGATGCCGGTGGCCGTCTCGTCAGAGACGCTTCTGGCAGGACGAGCGAAGTTCCTCCAGGAGTTCTAGCGCCGCGTCCAGGGTCTGTCCGTCCGCGAAGTCGTCCCACTCCCGGTGCTTCGTCGGCTTTCGGAGGTGAAGATAGTAGCGGGACTTTACCTCGGACCAGTCGTCCGTTCGGCCCAGGTTCCCTTCCAGCGGACTCGTGGCAATCCGGCCGCTATAGGCGCGGCTGATCAGCCGCAACTCCTCCCCCGCCTGCCGCACGGTCTCCGCGAGCCTTGCGACAAGGTCGCGTAGTGGCGTGGGTAACGACGGACCGAGGTGGGCGAGTAGTTTCCGATGGAGTTCTGCGAAGGCTTCGTCCTCCAGTTCGAGCACGCGTTCGCGCTCGTTCTCGTCCTTCAGGTCGTGGGCCGCCAGCGGGAAGGAGCGCTGGCGTAGGCGCTCGACGTCGTCCCAGCTTCGAGCGTGGACAAACTGTGCCAGGTCAGCGACAGCGGACCGCTCCGCCGCCTCCTGGACAGCACGAAGCTGTTGAGTCTGCGTCACGACCAGCTGCCTCGTCAGGGCCACATAAGCGAGGGTCGCGACGGCCAGCACGGCGGTGGAGGCGCCGAGGATCGCTTCACCGAGGTCGTCACTCAGCACGGCCACAAGGACAACGAGCCCCACGGCGACCACGACGGCAGCGCCGCCCAGAACCCACCCCGGAGCCTTCGGCTTCATGCTGCAGACTCTAGCCCTCGGCCGTCGTGTCACGTCCGAGGCTTGGCGTGGAGAGCGTGGCGGAGCCCGCGGAAAGTCCGGGGGTCCGGCGCCAGCACATCGGCCAGGTGCCCCTGACCGGGCATGACCACCACCCGCGCGTCGGGCAGCGCGGCGGCGACGTTGCCAGCGTCGGTGACCGCCGGGTCGGTGCTGTCGCTGCCGGTCAGCAGCAGCGTGGGTGCGGTAATGGCGGCCGCCTGCGCCGGGTCGAACCGGCTCGCGGTGGTCGCCCTGATCTCCCGGCTGACGGTCGGGGCCGCGGCCACGCGCGCCTGCCACGCCGGCTGCGCGCGCATCGCCGCGACCTCGTCGGCGGAGGCACCGTACGCCCGGAAGAGCGTCTCCACCACCGCGTCCCGGTCACCGCCGGCCAGCAGCGCATCGAGGCGTGCCATGCCGACATCCGCCTAGCCTGACACGGCCAGTGCCAGCGGGAGGACCGCACCGGCACCGGCCGACCGCAGCTCGCGGGCCACCATCGTCATGGTCCAGCCCGACTCGACGTAGTCGTCGACCAGCAGCACCGGTCCGGCCAGGTCGGCCAACCGGCCGGCGACCTCCGGCGGGACCGTCACCGTGCCGTACAGCGCCCGGACCCGCTGCGCGCTGTTCGCCCGCCCGGTGGCGTCGCCGCGCTCGCCGGCCACCGCGACCGTGCCGAGCAGCGGCAACCGGCCCACTGACGCCGTGTGGCCGGCGAGGCTGGCGACGAGTCGCGGCCGGCGGCGTGAGCCCACCGCGACCACCGCCACCGGCCGGTCCGGCCACGGGTCGTCGCCGCGCGCCCACGCCGACAGCACCTGCACCACCGCGTCCAGCACCTCCTGCGGGGCGTCGGTGTCGGCGGCGTCACCGGCCAGCAGCCCGCGCAGCCGTGCACCCCAACCCAGGTCCGACAGCCGTCCCAGCGCGCGGCCGGCGGCTGCCTGCTCGCCGGCCGGGATCCGCCCAGACAGGGGTACGCCGACCGCCGGCAGCCCGGTCGGCCACATCCGCCGCGGCGCCACGGTCACACCGGGCCGGCCCAGGTAGGTCTCGGCGGCCCGCAGCGCCTCCGGTGAGGCGTCACCCGCGAGCGCGTGCCCGGTGCAGCGGTCGCACCGGCCGCACGGTTCGGCGTACGGGTCGTCCAGGCACCGGCGCAGGAACTCCATCCGGCACCCGGCGGTGCCGATGTAGTCGGTCATGGCCGCCTGCTCGGCGGCGCGCGCCTCGGCGATGCGGCGGTGCCGCTCGGCATCGTAACGCCACTCGGCGCCCGTGGCCTGCCAGCCGCCGCGCACCCGGCGCACCGCGCCGTCCACGTCGAGCACCTTCAACATCATCTCCAGCCGGGCCCGGCGCAGGTCCACTATCGGCTCCAGCGCGGCGGTCGACAGCGGACGGTCGGCCGCACCCAGCACCCGCAGCACCTCGCGCACCTGCTGCTCCGGCGGGAACGCCAGCGAGGCGAAGTATCGCCAGATCGCGGCGTCTTCCGGTCCGGGCAACAGCAGCACCTCGGCCGAGTCCACCGCGCGACCGGCCCGCCCCACCTGCTGGTAGTAGGCCACCGGCGACGCCGGTGCGCCCAGGTGCACCACGAAGCCCAGGTCCGGCTTGTCGAACCCCATGCCCAGGGCGGAGGTGGCCACCAGCGCCTTGAGCCGGTTGTCGACCAGGTCCTGCTCCGCGGTGCGCCGTTCGGTGTCCTCGTCGGCGCCGGTGTACGACGCCACCGCGTACCCGCGGTCGCGCAGGAACGCGGCCGTCTCGGTCGCGGCGGCCACCGTGAGTGTGTAGATGATGCCCGAGCCCGGCAGGGTGTCGAGGTGGTCGGCCAGCCACGCCAGCCGGTGCGCCGGCGTGAGCAGGTCCACCACGGCCAGCCGCAGCGACGCGCGGTCCAGCGGCCCGCGCAGCACCAGCGCGTCGCCGGTCGGGTCCAACTGTTCGGCCACGTCGGCGACCACCCGTGCGTTGGCGGTGGCGGTGGTGGCCAGCACCGGGGTGTGCGGGGCGAGCCCGGCCAGGAAGCTGCGCAGCCGGCGGTAGTCGGGGCGGAAGTCGTGTCCCCAGTCGGAGACACAGTGCGCCTCGTCGACCACCAGCAGCCCGGTGGTGGCGGCGAGCTTCGGCAGGATGCCGTCGCGGAAGTCGGGGTTGTTGAGCCGCTCCGGTGAGATCAGCAGCACGTCCACGCTGCCGTCGGTCACCGCGGCGGCGATCTCGTCCCACTCCTCCGGGTTGGCCGAGTTGATGGTGGCGGCGTGGATCCCGGCCCCGGCGGCGGCCTGCACCTGGTTGCGCATCAACGCCAGCAGCGGCGAGATGATCACCGTCGGCCCGACCGGCGCCGCCGTATCCGTGGCACTGCGCTGCCGCAGCAACGCGGTGGCCACAAAGTAGACCGCCGACTTGCCCCAGCCCGTACGCTGCACGCACAGCACCCGCCGCCGGTCGAACACCAGCGCCTCGATCGCCCGCCACTGGTCGTCACGCAGCCCCGCGTCCGCGCCCGCGAGGTGGCGCAGCACCTGTGCGGCGCGCTCGCGCAGGGCACTGCGGTCGGGCGGGCCGGCTCGGTCGTGCGTGCCCGGGTCGGGGGTATCCATCACCACATTCCTACCAGCCGGGCCTGACCACCCCGCCCGGGTACAGTGGAGCCAGCAACAGGCGGCCTGCGAAAGGGGGCGGCCGTGTCCGAGGCACGTTTCGAGTCGCTGGTCGACCAGCAGATCCGCGCCGCGCAGGAACGGGGCGAGTTCGACGACCTGCCGGGCAAGGGCAAGCCGCTGCCCGGGTGGGGCCGGCCGGACGACGACCTGTGGTGGGTGCGGCAGTTCATGGACCGGGAGGGACTGCCGGCCGACGGGTTGCTGCCCACCTCGCTGCAACTGGCCCGGGAGCTCGAACGCCTGCCGGAGAAGGTTGCGACGCTGTCCTCCGAACAGGCGGTGCGGGAGGCGGTCGACGACCTCAACGAGCGGATCACGGCCTACCTGCGCATGCCGTCGGGGCCGTACGTGCCGCTGCGTCAGCCCGACGCCGACGAGGTGGTCGCCACCTGGCGCGCGGGCCGCGACGCTGCGGCGGGTTCGCCGGAGCCGGCCAGCCAGACGCCCGGCGGGTCGGTGTCGCGGTCCAGCCGCTGGCGGCGCTGGTTCGGCCGCGGTGGCTGAGACACCAGCTCACTTCGGCCGCCGGGCCCGCGGCGCCGTAGGCCCGGTGGTGTGGCGGCGGGACGGTCGCAGGTAGGTGGCGTAGTAGGCCAGGGCGACCATGAGGCTGCCGCCGAAGATGTTGCCCAGGATGACGAAGGCGACGGTGTGCATCGATCCGACCACGGAGATGCTCGGGAGGTCGGACGCGGCGCCGGACCACTGCAGCAGCAGTCCGCGCGGGATGAAGTAGAGGATCGCCGAGGCGTGCTCGAGCCCGAGCGCGCCGAGCGCGGACAGCGGCAGGATGGTGCCGAGCACCTTGTCGGCCACCGAGCGGCCGGCCATCGACACCCACACCGCCAGGCAGACGAACAGGTTGCCCAGCACCCCCAGGGCGAAGGCGTGCAATGTGGGCAGGGAGGCGCTGGTGGCCGCGATCGTCACGGCGCGTTCGCCCACCGCCCCGTCGTGGGCGCCGGGCAGCCCCGAGATGGCGAAGATGACGGCCAGCCCGGCCGCCCCGACGGCGTTGGCGCCCAGCACGATGCTCCAGTTGCGCATCAGCCGCCAGGTGGTGACCTTGCGGGAGGCCCAGGCCATGGCCATGAGGTTGTTGCTGGTGAACACCTCCGCCCCGGCCAGGATCGCCAGCATGTAGCCGGTGGACAGGACCAGCCCGCCGGCCAGCAGCGCCCAGACCGACCCGTCGATGGTCACGAACGTGTAGTACAGACCACCCAGCCCGATGAAGCCACCGGCGAGCACCCCCAGCATGAAGGTCTGCCACCACGGGGCGAGGTCCTTGGCCACGCCGAAGGCCTCCACGCGTTCGGCCACCTCGGGCGGCGCATAGGCGTCCAGCCCGGTCGTGAGCTTCTCCATGGCGTCATCCTCCCGCAGTCGCCACCTCCAGCCTGCCGGCATGGTCGGCGCGCGGTCCCGGGCCGAAAGTCCCGCCGTGCCCGACCAGCAGCGCGCGACGGCGTGACCGTGTTGATGGTGGAGCAGAACGCCGGCGTGCTGGCCGAAGCCGACCGGGCGCTGGTGATGCAGAAGGGCCGCATCGTCCACGCCGGGTCCGTGGCGGCGGTGTCCGGGCCGCCGGAGACCGGCGCGCCGTCCCCGGTTCGGGCGAACGCGGCGCGGGCGGCGGCGCCTCCGCGGCACGTCTGCGACGCTGAGTCCAGTCGTGACGGATGCGCGGCCGACGCGGAGAGGGGAGCGCGATGAAGCTCGACGAGGTGCTGACGAACGCCCGGGACGCGATCACCGTCCGGCGGGTGTTCGCCGACCCGTACGACAAGGAGGGGGTCACCATCATCCCCGGCGCGGTGGTCTCCGGCGGCGGTGGTGGCGGCGGCGGCCACGACGAGTCCGGCCAGGAGGGTGAGGGCGCCGGATTCGGCATGAAAGCCAGGCCCGCCGGCGCATTCGTGGTGAGAAACGGCACGGTGCGGTGGCGCCCGGCGGTTGACGTCAACCGGCTGGCGCTGATCGCCGGTGTGGTGGCGGTGGCCTACCTGCTCTCGCGCGCGATCCGCTCGACCGCTCAGCGCTGACGCGAGCGGCGGGTCTGCTGCGCGTTGGCCCGCTGGATCGCCTCCACCAGCTCACCCTTGGTCATCCGGGAGCGTCCGGACACGTCCAGCCGCTTGGCGATGTCCATCAGGTGTGCCTTGCTGGCGTGGGCGTCGACCCCGCCGGCGGTCGGGACGGGCGCCTGCCGCCCCCGGGCCGCCCGCTCGTCGCTGGGGCCCTTGCGCTGCTTCGGCTCCCAGTGGTCGCCGACCTTCTCGTACGAGCGTTTCAACGTCGCGTACGCGGTGCGGCGCGCCCGCTCGCCCTCGCCGTACTGCTCCACCGCCGAGTCGTGCGCCTTCGCCCAGGTGTCCTGCGCCTTCTTCGGAGAGCGCCGGATGGTGTCGGGCATGTCCTCACGGGCCGGCATGGTGACCTCCGACGTTGACGTGCTTCGCTGACGTGCGGCGTGGAAGTGGCTACCCGTACCGGTTTCCCCGCGCCGGCTGGCACAAACCCCGCCTCAGGTGGGGACCGCCGCGCGCAGCGCGGCCAGGTCCAGGCCCACTCCGGTGGCCTGTTCAGAGACTGCCCACAGGCGCGCGATGGCGCGGTCCATGCCGACCTGGCGCAGCACCGGCCGGCGCACCGGGGGACCGGCGGCGATGAACCGGTTGGCGTAGAACTCGCCGCTGCGTGCGGACGGGTCGGTGGCCGCGCGCAACTGCGGCAGGGCCGCCTGCGCCGGTGTCAGGCCGGTACGGGAGGCCAACCGCGCGAAGAACCGTTGGGACCGCCCGCCGCTGGTGCGCACCGCGGTGCGCTGCAGTCCGGTGGGCGACAGGCCCGGGTCGGCCAGCATGCTGGCCGCCGGCACCCCCGCGGACCGGAACAGCCGGTGCAGCCCGATCGCGAAGTGGTAGTTGGCGAGCTTGGCCTGCCCGTACGCGCGCCACGGGTGGTAGCGGCCGGTGCCCCGCACGCTGGCGGGGCCGACGGTGCGGCCGAGGTGGTGGGCGGTGCTGGTGATGCTGACCACGCGGGCAGCCTCGGCGCGCAGCAGCGCCGGCAGCAGGCCCGCGGTGAGCGCGAAGTGGCCGAGATGGTTCACCCCCACCTGCATCTCGAACCCGTCGGCGGTGCGCTGCTGCGGGACGGCCATCACCCCGGCGTTGTTGACCAGAATGTCGATCCGCTCGTGTGCCGCCACCAGGGTGCGGGCCGCGGTGCGTACCGAGTCGAGACAGGCGAGATCCACCGCCACGATCGACACCTGTGCGCCGGGCGTCTCGGCGGTGATGTCCTGGGCGGCGTCGAGAGTCTTCCCGCCGTCGCGGGCGGCGAGGACCACCCGCGCCCCGGCGCCCGCCAGCACCCGGGCGGTCTCCAGTCCGAGGCCACCGCTGGCGCCGGTCACGACCGCAACCCGGCCGGTCAGGTCCGGAATGTCCCGCGCGGTCCATCCCATCGGTTTTCTCACCCCGCCTCCTGCCGTGCTCGTACCCCAAGCGTGGCCGTTCCAGCCCTGCTGTTGCCACACCGTGGACGGGGGCCGCCCGGTGGCGCGGGTTGTCAGTCGCGGCCGGCCGCGCGTGCGGCGCGGCGCGCGAGCCGCAGTGGGCCGGCCGGGCGCAGGGTGATCCCGGCGCTGACCGCCGGATCGCCGTCGAGCGCGGTCAACCCCCCGTCATCGCAGAACGGCTCCAGCGCACACCGCAGCATCAGCCGGGCCAGGTTCGCGCCCAGGCACGTGCGCGGCCCGGCGCTGAACGGGATGAACCCCCACGCCGGGAGACCGTCGTGGAAGCGCTCCGGGCGGAAGCGGCCCGGTTCGACCCACAGCTGCGGATCCCGGTGCGTCAGGTAGGGCGAGTAGAGCACCATCGTGCGCGCCGGCAGGTCCACCCCGGCGACCGACGTGTCGCGGCTGGTGACCCGGCTGCCGAGCCAGCCCGCGGGGTACAGCCGCTGGATCTCGTCCAGCACCAGCGGCAGGGTGTCGACGCGTCGCCAGGCCGGTGTGTCGGCCAGGTGCCACAGTGCCCAGGCCAGGGTGTGGGCGGTGGTGTCGTAACCGGCCGCCAGCGCCACCCGCAGCTCCTCCACCACGTCCACGGCCTCACCGGCCCCGGCGTCGACCAGGGCGCCGGCCACCGACCCGGGTGGCGGGTCGTCCAGCACCCGGCCGATGGCGGCGTCGAGCCGGCCGAACAGGCGCGGCCGCGGCAGCAGCGGCGCCGGGTTGGGGCGCTCCAGCGGCGCCAGGAACCTGGCCACCAGCGGGTCGGGCAGCCGCGCGTCGAACAGCGCCGTGTTGAGCATGCGCCGGATCAGCATGCCGGCAAAGGCGAGCGCCTCGAACGGCCCGTCCGGTGCATGCCAGGCAGCGACCTCCCGCAGCCGGTCGGTCAGCGTCGCCAGCGCACGGGAGTGGAAGTGCGGGTTCAGCGCGCGGCGGGCCGGCTCGTGTGCCGGCGGGTCGGTGTGGACCACGCCGCCGGCCAGGTACGGGGTGAGGCCGCTCAGGCTGCCGCGGCTGCGGAACGTGTCCAGGTCCTTCAGCACGGTCCGGTTCCAGTCCGGGCGGTAACCCACCACCACCGGCCGCCACAGCCGCAGCCGGAACACCGGCCCGGTGGCCGCGCCGGCCTCCAGCAGCGACACCGGGTCGAATGTCCACTGGGTCATGTGCCCGAGCAGGCGCCGCCCGGGTGGCTGGGGAAGCGCCGGTGGCCGCGCCCTCACCGGTAGCTCCTGCCCTTCCAGCGCGCGGCGCGACGCATCGCGAGCGCGTATACCGGCAGCGCCGCCGGTGCGGTCACCGGCACCAGCAGCGCCTCCGCCCAGGCGCGGCGTCCGGTCTTGGCGTTGACCAGCAGCCGCTCGGCCAGCCCCAGCACCGCCGCCACCCGCCAGGCGCGCCCGTGGCGCCATCGCAGCCACGGCAGCGTGTAAGCGGCCAGGTTGAACGCGGCGCTGGCCAGCAGCGCGGCGTCGCTGCCGCCGTGGGCGGCGCGCAGGCTCTTTCCCAGCCCGCGCACGGCCGAGGCGTACCCGTCGTACATCCGCGCACCCACCAGCGACCCACCCAGCGCCAGGCCGAGCTTCAGGCCGATGCGGCGGGTGCGCCGCGCCAGCGCCAGGTCCTCCACGATGTGCCCGGCCACCGCGCGGTGGCCGCCGACAGCGTGGTACGCCGCCCGCCGGAAGACCAGGAACTGGCCGTTGGCGACTGCGGCCGCTGGCACCGGCATCTCCAGCAGGCCGTGCGGGAGGAACGCCAGCAAGTTCTCGTCGATCAGCGGCACCAGCAGGCGTTCGGCGAGCGTGCCGGTGTGCTGTCGGGGGAAGACGGAGAACACGTCGCTGCCCTGGCGGTGCAGGTGCACCCAGGCCGCGGCCAGCGCCCCGGGGCGCAGGGTGACGTCGGCGTCGCAGAAGACCAGCAGGTCTCCGGTGGCGGCGTCGGCCAGCTGCTGGCAGGCCCAGTTCTTGCCCACCCAGCCGGGCGGGACCGGCGCGCCGGTCAACAGCCGCAGCCGCGGGTCACCGGCGGCAGCGTTGCCGACCACCTCGGCGGTGGGGTCGCGGGACGAGTCGTCCAGCACCAGGATCTCCGCGGCCGGCTGCGCGAGCAGCCCCGGCAGCGTGTGCGACAGCCGGGCGGCCTCGTCGCGGGCGGGCACCAGCAGCGACACCCGCGGCAGCGGCGGCACCTGCGCCCCGGCCGGTGCCGCGTGGGCGCCGCGCGCGGGCGCCGCGTCGAGGGTGGGGAAGCCGCGCAGGTTCGCCACCAGGCCGGCGGTCTTGACCAGGTGGAAGCCGGCCAGCGTGGTCGCTAGCGCTGCCACGGGGCTGACCTCGCCATCCGGTCGATTCGCTCGTCCCAGCTTCGCCGGCCCGCCAGCGCCGGTGTGAAACCCGGCAACGGCTGCCGCGGATCGGCCGCGGCGTGCAGCTCGTCCAGCGCGGCGAGCCCGCTGGCGAGCTGGTCGGCCAGCCGGGCGGTCCGGGCCGCCACCGTCGACGCGTCCGGCACCTGCGCCAGCGACACGTACGCCTCGGGCCACTGGTGGCCACGCATGAGCACGCGCACCGCCGCGGCGTACATCGGCACCCCGGCGCGCTCGGCGTACCAGGCCGCCCCGGCCGCCAGCGGGCCGACCGGGCCGGCGGGTCGCAGCTGTCCCTCCGGGTAGATCACCATCACCCGGCCGGCGTGCAGGTAGGCAAGGCCGCGGCGGCGCTCGCCGGTGCCGAACACCCCCAACGGCCGGGCGAACCCGTACCGCTCGAGGGTGTGCTGCCACATCAGCAGGCAGGTGCTCCGCCGCAGCCGGTGCAGCAGCGCCATCGCCACGAACGGATCCCACCAGCTGTGGTGGTTGGCGGCGAACACGAACCCTCCGGGCGGCGGCCGGCCCCGCAGCCACACTCCCCGCAACCCGCCGCGAACCAGGAACGACAGGGCGCGGTGCATCGCCGGCGCTGCCGCCCGCGCGCCGTCAGGCATGCGACATCTCGCTGGAGTCGCCTTCGTGGGCGGTGCGGGTGGTGCGGGGGGCGCGCCGACGCGGTGGCGGCGGCCCGGCGTGGTGGTCGCGCCGCTGCCACCACAGCCACATCAGCAGCGTCATCGTGATCATCGCGAAGCCGAACCCGAAGTCCTCCACCGGGATGTTCCACGGTGCCCGGATGCCGGACTTGGCGGCGGGGTCGTAGTGCACCACGGTGCCCTCGGGCTTGGTCAGCCATCCGTCCACGGGCACCATGAATGCGAACACGATCGCGATCGTGATCCAGTACCGCACCTGCCGCAGCAGACCGGTGCGCAGCACGAGCAGCTCCAGCGCGATGACGGCCACCGGGGCGGCCAGCGCCAGTACGGTGTACTCACCCATGGCTGACCTCCGCTCGGGCGGTAGGGCGTAGCGCCGGTGCCCGCCGGGCCGCGCCGTTCCAGCCGTACCGCAGCACGTTGCCCACCGCTTCGTAGGTCAGCAGCACGCACAGCGGCACCACCACGAAGAACAGCCACTCCTCGGCCGGCAGCCCGAACAGCGACGGGCCCAGGATGTGCCCGTCGTCGAACCACCACACCCCGCGGGCGTAGGCCACCAGGTCCCAGGCGACGAACACCACGATCACCGGCAGCAGGGTGCGCACCACCAGCCACGGCCGGCGGTACACCCGCGCGCCCAGGCCGAGCTCAAGCGGCAGGGTGACGGCCACACAGGCGGCCAGCACCAAAGCGTAGTGCCAGCGTTCCATCATCGACTCCTCTCCGGCACCGCGGCGATGGGTGGCGGGTACGCCAGGCGCCGCCGCCGCGCGGGTGGCAGCAGCCAGGGTTCGTGCACGGCCGGGCCGTCCAGATCGGCCAGCTCGGGCACCCACCTGCGCACATACGCGCCGTCGGGGTCGAACCGTCGCGCCTGCCGGACCGGGTTGAACCCGCGGTAGGGGCGGGCGTCGTTGCCGGTGCCAGCGACCCATTGCCAGTTGCCGTAGTTGTTGGCCACATCGGCGTCGACCAGTTGCTCGTCATACCAGCGGGCGCCGGCCCGCCAGTCCAGTCCCAGAGTCTTGGTCAGGTACGAGGCGGTGATCAGCCGGGCGCGATTGTGCAGGAAACCCCCGGCGGCGAGCTGGCGCATGCCGGCGTCCACGACCGGCATGCCGGTGTGGCCGGACTGCCACGCCGCCAGCGCGTCACTGTCCTCGCGCCATGTATCGGCCGCCCGCCGGCGCAGCGCCCGGCGCGGCAGCGCCGGAAACCCGGCCAGCACCTGGTGGTAGAAGTCGCGCCAGCACAGTTGCCGCAGGAACGCCGGGTGGTCGGCGCAGGCGGCGGCCACGGCACGTGCCGAGACGCATCCGAAGTGCAGGTACGCGCTGAGTCGGGAGGTACGGTCAGCGGCCAGGTCGTCGTGCAGTTGGTCGTACTGTGCGACGTGGCCGGTCCACTCGTCCAGCAGCCGCAGGCCCGCCGCCTCGCCGCCGGTGGCCAGGTCTGGGGCGGTGCGGCCGGCCGGCGCCGTCAGCGTGCCGGGGTCGTCGCCGGTCACCGTCCGCGGCAGCCGGATCCGCGCCGGTGCCGGGGCCTCATCACGCCAGCGGTGGTGCTGCCAGACCCGCCAGTACGGCGTGAAGATCTGGTAGTACCCGCCTGCGGCCGGACGCAGCTCGCCTGCCGGCACCACCGTCACGCCCGCGTGCAGCGTCAACGGCACCCGGGCCTGGTCGCATACTTGCGCGAGGCGGCGCTGGCGGGCGGTGGCGTAGGTGCTGACGTCGGCGGTGGCCTCGATGCCGCTGGCGCCCACGGCGGTGGCGACACGGATCGCCTCCTCGACCGGGTCACCGCGACGCACCAGCAGATCCCCGCCCCGCTCGCGCAGCGAGTGGCGCAGGTCGCGCAGGCTGGCGGCCAGGAACGCGCGCCGGTTGGCCCCGGCCGGGATCCCCGGGTCGACCACGAACAGCGGCACCACCTGCCCGGCGGCGCACGCCGCGGCGAGCGCGGGGTGGTCGTGCACCCGCAGGTCCCGGTGGAACAGCACCACCCTGGGGCCGGTCACGGCACGACTCCCAGTGCCGCCACCGGGGTGCCCGGTCGAGTCAGCAGGCAGCGCGCGGCCACGCGCAGCCGCTGCCCGCCCGGCACCACCGCCCGGCGCGCCAGCACGTCGTACCCGGCGGCCTCGACGTGGTCGAGAATGGCGGCGTAGAGGTGGAAGGCGGTGCGGATGCAGGCCTGGGAGCTGGGGGCGAGCATCGGTATGCCGGGGGCGGCGGCCGCGTAGTGGGCGCGGGCGCGGTCGATCTCGTAGCGGATCAGCGCGCGCACGGCCGCGTCCGACCGACCGCGGTCGGCGCATCGCTGGAGCCGCTCGCGCGGGACGTCGAACCGTTCCCGGTCGGCGCGCGGCAGGTAGATCCGCCCGCGGTCCAGGTCCTCGCCGACGTCGCGGATGAAGTTGGTCAGCTGGAACGCCAGCCCGAGCTGGCGGGCGGGCTCGCGAGCGAAGGTGGCGTCTACCGGCTCCAGCAGCGGCAGCATCATGGTGCCGATGACAGCGGCCGATCCCTCCATGTAGTCCAGCAACGCGTCGTAGTCGCGGTATTCGGTGATCTCCAGGTCCATCGCCATGCTGCGCAGGAACGAGGCGAAGTCGGAACGGTCGAGGTCGAAGGCGGCGATCGTGTGCAGGACCGCGGGCAGCACCGGGTCGATCACCGGCTCGCCGCCCAGTCCGGCGAGGAACCGCTGTGACCAGGTGCGAAGCTTGGCGGCGCGCTGTGCGGGTGCCGCGTCACCGATGCGGTCCACGATCTCATCAGCATATCGGGCGAATCCGTATAAAGCATGCACATGGGGGCGTTTCCACCTTGGTAGCAGACGCGTTGCCAGGTAGTAGGTGCGGCCGTGCCGACGGTGTAACCGCTCGCAGTGGCGGTAGGCGGCTGCGAGGCGTCCGTCCACCGTCTCCCCCTAATCGACGCAAATAACGATGCAATCTTCCGTCACAGGGTACCGTAGGGTCATGCGGAAGGTGAGCGGTTCTACCGATCGGGTAGTGGTCGTCGGCGCCGGGCTCGGCGGGCTCGCGTGCGCGCTGCACCTGGCGGGGCGGGGGCGTCAGGTCACGCTGATCGAGCGGGGTCCGTTGCCGGGCGGCCGGTGCGGCCGCGACGACGTCGCCGGTTACGCGTTCGACACCGGGCCCACGGTGCTGACCATGCCCGAGCTGATCGACGAGGCGCTGGCGGCGGTGGGGGAGAGTCTCGCGGACTGGCTGCACCTGACCGCGCTCGACCCGGCGTACCGCGCCTGGTTCCCGGACGGCTCCCACCTTGACGTGATCACCGACCCGCCGCGGATGGCCGCACATGTGGCCGAGGTCTGCGGCCCGCGCGAGGCCGACGGCTACCTGCGATTCGTCGACCATCTCCGCGAGCTGTGGCGGCTGCAGCGCTCCAGCTTCATCGCCCGCAACCTCGACCGGCCGCGCGACCTGCTCTCCGCCGACCTGCTGCGGATCGTGGCCGCGGGCGGTTTCGGCCGGCTGCAGTCGCGGGTGGACCGGTTCTTCCGCGATCCGCGCACCCGCCGGATCTTCTCCTTCCAGTCCATGTACGCGGGGCTGGCGCCGCACCGGGCGCTGGCGATCTACCTGGTGATCGCCTACCTGGACGCGGTCAGCGGGGTCTGGTTCCCGGTCGGCGGGCTGCATGCGGTGCCGCAGGCGCTGGCCGGCGCGGCTGACAAGCACGGCGTACAGATCCGCTACGACACCGAGGTGGTCCGGGTGACCACCCAGGGCGACCGGGCCACCGGCGTGATCACCGGTACCGGTGAACGGGTGCCGGCCGACGCGGTGGTGCTCAACCCTGACCTGCCGGCGGCCTACCGCCTGCTGCCGGGGCCGGGGCTGCGGCGCCGGCTGCGGTTCTCGCCGTCCTGTGTGGTGCTGCACATCGGCTCCACCCAGGGTTACCGCCGGACCGCCCACCACAACATCCACTTCGGGCGCGCCTGGCGGCGTACCTTCGACGAGGTGATCCGGCACGGCCGACTGATGAGCGACCCGTCGGTGCTGGTGTCCAACGCGACCCGCACCGACCCGGGGCTGGCGCCACCCGGGCGGCACAGCTACTACGTGCTCGCCCCGGTGCCGAACACCGACACCGCACCGATGGAGTGGCGCGACGGGCTGGCCGACGGCTACGCGGACGAGTTGGTCCGGGTGCTGGAGGAGCGCGGGTACCGCGGCTTCGGCGACGGGATCGAGGTGCGCCGGGTGGTCACCCCGGCCGACTGGCAGGACGCGGGGCTGGCCGCCGGCACCCCGTTCGCGGCCGCGCACACCTTCGCCCAGACCGGTCCGTTCCGGCCTTCCACTATCCATCCACATCTATCTAATGTGGTCTTCGTCGGTTCGGGCACCCAGCCCGGCGTGGGGATCCCCATGGTGTTGATCTCCGGTAAGCTGGCCGCGGCCCGGATCGCCGGGGACTGACCACTTGAATGGCCGTTGAGGCATGTCACAGGAATCGATAACCGCGGTCGGGCTCACCGTCGGACAGGCGGCCCGCCAGCTCGGCGTGGCGGTGACCACCCTGCGTAGCTGGCACCGCCGCTACGGCCTCGGGCCCACCCGGCACGAGCGCGGGCGCCACCGGCGCTACGGCGCCGACGACCTGGCCCGCCTGGAGGTTATGCGCACGCTGACCGCGCAGGGGGTGCCGGCCGGGGAGGCGGCCCGGATGGCGATCGCCGGCGTGCTCACCGCCCCGCTGACCACCACCGCCGACGGCGCCGCCGGTGCCGACGAGGAGCGGTGGTGGGCGCGGGCGGCCCGCGGGCTGACCAGAGCCGCCATGCGACTCGACGCCGAACAGGCGCGGACGCTGGTGGATGAGGCGCTGGCCCGCCACGGGGTGGTGCCGGCCTGGGAGGAGCTGATCTACCCGGTGCTGGAGCGCATCGGCGAGCGGCATGCCGCTACCGACTCGCTGGTCGAGGTCGAGCACCTGCTGTCGCGAACGATGTCCGAGGCGCTGGCCGCGGTCGGCCGGCCCCCGGCGGGCACGCCGCCGCGGGTGCTGCTGGCCTGCGCCGACGAGGAGCAGCACACGTTGCCGCTGGAGGCGCTGGCCGCGGCGCTGGCCGAGCGCGGTGTCGGCGTCCGGTTGCTCGGCGCCCGCGTGCCGCCACCGGCGCTGGCCGCCGCCGTGCAGCGCACCGGACCGGCACTGGTCGTCGTCTGGTCACACGCCGCGCACACCGCCGACCCGGCGCAGTTGCGGCCACTGCTCGCCGGCCCCTCCCGCCGGTCGCTGATCGCGGTGGCCGGTGCCGGATGGCGCGACCGCGTGCCGGAAGGCACCGTCAACCCGCAGAGCCTGGCCGAGGCGGTGGAACTGGCCACCGCCTCCGCCCGGGCGGCCGGGTCGCCGGACCGGAGCTGGCATCCTGGGTAGATGTGCAGGAACATCCGGGTGCTCCACAACTTCGCTCCACCGGCCACCGAGGAGGAGATCCGCGCCGCCGCGCTGCAGTACGTGCGTAAGGTCAGCGGGTCCGCCCGGCCGTCCGCGGCCAACACCGAGGCTTTCGACGAGGCGGTCGACGCGGTGACCGAAGCGACCCGCACCCTGCTGGACCGCCTGGTAACCCGGGCGCCGCCGCGCGACCGCGAGGTGGAGGCGGCCCGGGCGCGCGCCCGCGCCGCCGAGCGCTACGGCAACACCTGACCACCGGCGGGACCGCCGGGTGGCTCAGGCGGTCGTACCGGGCGCGGTGCCCTCACGCTCCCACCGGCGCTTCAGGCCGGCCAGCCCGCGCCGGATCTGGCTCTTGACGGTGCCCAGGGGAAGGTCGGACCGCGTGGCGATCTGCTGGTGGCTCAGCCCGTCGTAGAAGGCAAGGTGCAGCAACCGTCGCTGCTCGGCCGGGAGGTCCTCGAGCGCATCGGTGACCATCATCCGGTCCACCATCCGCTCCGGGTCGGATGTCGCCGCCGGCCGGTCCGGTAGCGCGCGCACGGACTCAGCGATCCGTTGCTCGCGGGCGCGGGCCCGCAGCTGATCGGTGGCCCGGTGGCGGGCGATCCCCAGTAACCACCCGAGCAGTTCGCCCCGCTGCGGATCGAAGGTGCGCCGCCCCAGCCAGGCTGCCACGAAGGTGGCCTGGGTGACGTCCTCGGCGTCGGCGGTGGTCGGCAGCGACCGGACCACCTGCCGGAACACCGCCATCCGGTACCGGTCGTACATCTGCCGTAACGCGGCGTCGTCCCCGTCGCGGAACCGTCCGGCCAGCTCGTGGTCCAGCTCGTCGTCCCGGTGCGCGTCGTCCCGGTGCGCGTCGTCCCGGTGCGCGTCGTCCCGGTGCGTGTCGTCCCGGTCAAGCTCGATGGTGTCCTGCACCGCGATCGTTCCCCCCGCCCGACGGGCGGCGGCCGCCGGATCCGGCGTCGCCGCCACGCAACTTTGCATCGCTTTCTGCATCGATTATGCATCCGGTCGGGCCTGTCGGCACGTAGATATGGGTACAAGCGATACGGATTCAACGGTGAGGTGCCTCACCGGAGGGGGACACAGATGCGCAGTTGGTACAGGCGGGCGCCGCTGGCGGGGGCAGCGGTCGCCGCGTTGGGGGCCGGCGCGGCATTGACCGCCGCGGGTTCGGCGTCGGCGCAGGGGGAACAGGAGGTGTCCGAGGTGTCGGTGGTGCACGGCATACCGGGCCAGCCGGTCGACGTCTACGTCGACGGCGACGCGGTGCTGGAGGGCTTCGCGCCGGGGGAGATCGCGGGACCGCTGGAGCTGCCGGCCGGCGCCTATGACATCGCGGTCACCGAGCCGGGCGGTGATCCGGACACCGGGGCGATCCTCAACATCGCCGGCGCGGAGGTCCCCGGTGACGCCAACCTCAGCCTGGTGGCGCACCTGGACGAGGACGGGCAGCCGACACTGGCCCCGTTCGTCAACGAGCCGGCGGCGCTGGCGGCGGGCGAGGCCAAGTTGACCGTGCGGCACACTGCGGCCGCACCGGCGGTGGATGTGCGCGCCGGCGGGGAACCGGCGTTCACCGACCTGACC
Source organism: Micromonosporaceae bacterium (assembly GCA_007130245.1). GTDB lineage: Bacteria > Actinomycetota > Actinomycetes > Mycobacteriales > Micromonosporaceae > Natronosporangium. Next base: position 8,640 of record SLSW01000258.1, on the reverse strand, counting down.
AACCCGAACGAGAACACCGCCACGGTCGCGGCGGGAACGCTCGAGGCCGACGTGGTGCTGGCCGGCACCGACACCGTCGCGCTCGGCCCGGCTGTGCTGGACCTGGCCGAGGGCACCTCCACGATCGTGTACGCCGTCGGCTCGGCCGACGAGCAGACGCTGGAGCTGGTCGTGCAGACCATCGAGGGCATGCACTCGCCACCGGAGGGCGTGCCCAGTGGCACCGGCGGCCTGGCCGCCACCGGCGTCGCCAGCTGGTGGTACGGGCTGGCCACGCTCAGCGTGCTGATGCTGGTCGGTGGCGCACTCTGGTCCCGTTCCGCCGCCGAGCAGGCTTCACAGTGAGGGGGGTCCACGGCCGGCACGCGCACGGGGGAGCGCGTGCCGGCCGTGGACGTGTCACCGCCCTGGTGGCGGTGACCGGCCTGCTGCTGCTGATCGTCTCCGGGGTGGCGATCGCCCGCGGTCAGGTTGTCACCGAGGTCGGCGGCGCCGAGGTGGCGCGGCTGAGCAGCCCACCTCCGGCCGGCAGCCCACCTCCGGCCGGCAGCCCACCTCCGGCCGGCAGCCCACCGCAGTCCCCGGTGCCGGTCGCCGACGGTCGCACCCTGCCGTCCGACCAGACCCGGCCGCCAGCCACGCTGCGCATCCCCGCGATCGGGCTGAGCGCCCAGGTCGACCCGGTGGGGGTGGACGCCGACTCGGGTGAGTTCGACGTGCCACCGAGCATCGACCGGGTGGGCTGGTACCGGTACGGGCCGGGCCTGGAGGCTTCCGCCGGGTCGGTGGTGATCGCCGGCCACGTGGACAGCGCCGCGCAGGGACGGGGTGCGTTCTTCCGGCTTCCGGAACTCTCGCCCGGCGACCGGATCGAGTTGAGCGACGCCGGCGGCGGTGTCCACGGATTCGAGGTCGTCGGGCGGACGGTCTACGACAAGAGCGAGATCCCGCTGGAGCGCTACTTCGCCCGCGACGGCGCGCCGCGCCTGACCTTGATCACCTGCGGCGGCGAGTTCGACGCGCAGGTCGGCAGCTACCGGGACAACGTCGTCGTCACCGCGATCCCGGCCAGCTGACCGCCCCGCCCGCGCCGCGCCGCCCGACCCGCGCCGCCCGACCCGCGCCGCCCTCCTTTCGCGATCTTGGACGCCTGTGCCCTCATAGGGGCCACCAGCGTCCAAGATCGCGAGAGGAGATGGCTCCCAGGTGCCTGCGCAACACCGCACCCGCCCCGGCGTCTGATCCGCGCCGATGGACGCTCTGCCGCAGTCTTCGGCCGATTTCGTGGGGCAGTGCGACCACTGGCGCCGATCATGAGCCGGCTATCGACTTCCCCCTGTGGCGATCGGGATGAGCCTGCCGGTGGTGCGGTGGCGTTGACGTGCGCCACCCGCCGGCGCACCGGGTTCCGGCAGGTGGCGGCGGCGGCCTATCCGGACCCGGGCGCCGACGGGCGACTCGGGGGGCCTTCCGGGCGCATACTCGGCCCCACTTTCTATACGCGTCGGACCACCTGGTTGGATGCACCCGCGTTGAGTGGCGGCTCAGAAGGCCACCAGCACCGCCGCGCCGTTGACCCGGTCGGCGGCCAGGTCGGACAGCGCCCGGTCGGCCGCGTCCAGCGGGTACGGCGTGACCGCCACCCGCAGCCGGTGGGTGGCCGCGGCCGCCAGCAGGTCGCGGCCGTCCTCGCGGGTGTTGGCGGTGACGCTGCGCAGCTCGCGTTCCTGGAACAGGTGCCGCTGGTAGGACAGCGGCGGGATGTCGCTGAGGTGGATGCCGGCCACCGCCAGGGTGCCGCCGCGGTCCAGCGCGGCCAGCGCCACCGGCACCAGCTCACCGGCCGGCGCGAACAGGATCGCCGCGTCCAGCGGCTCCGGGGGAGCGTCGTACGCCCCGCCGGCCGAGGCGGCGCCCAGTTCCAACGCCAGGCGCTGCGCGGCCTCCGCCCTGGTCAGCACATGCACGGTGGCGCCCTGCGCGATCGCCACCTGCGCGGTGAGGTGCGCCGAGGCGCCGAAACCGTAGATGCCCAGCCGGCCACCCGGCGGCAGGTTCGCGCGCCGCAGCGCCCGGTAGCCGATGATGCCGGCGCACAGCAGCGGTGCCAGTTCCGCATCGGGATATCCGTCCGGCAGGTGGTACGCGTACGCCGCCGGTACGGTCGCGAACTCGGCGTACCCGCCGTCGGCGTCCCAACCGGTGTAGCGCGAGTCGTGGCACAGGTTCTCGTCGCCGCGGCGGCAGTAGCGGCACTGCCCGCAGGTGTGGCGCAGCCAGGCGATGCCCGCCTTGTCGCCGGTGCGCCAGCCGGTGACCTGCTCGCCGGCGGCGACTACCTCGCCGACCACCTCGTGGCCGGGCACCACACCGGGGCGCTTCGGCGGCAGGTCGCCTTCGGCCAGGTGCAGGTCGGTGCGGCATACCCCGCTGGCGGACACGTGCACCAGCAGGTCGTCCGGCCCGGGTGCGGGCACCGGCCGGCGTACCGCCCGCAACGGACCGGTGGCCATCGGACCCGGCTGTCCCACCTCCCACGCCAGCATCGTCCCGGTGGTGCTCACGCTGGCGTGTCGCGGCGGTGGATGTCGTGGACCAGGCCGTACTCCTGCGCCTCGGCCGCGCCCAGCACCCGGCCGGCGCTGAAGTCGTCCTCCACCCGGCTGCGCGGCTGGCCGGTGGCCTGCGCCACCCGCACCACCAGGTCCTCCAGCGCCCGCAGGTGCCGGCCGGCGGCGCTGGCCACGTCGTCGGCGGTGCCGGCCATGCCAGCCAGGTTCGGCTCCGCCAGCCGGAACCGGGCATGCGGATACGCCACGCGCCGCCGGGCCGCCGCGTAGACGCCGACCACCGCGCCGCCGACCTCGCCGGTGGCCACCGCGTGCACCGGCGCGCGCATGCTGTCGACCGCGTCGATCAGCGACAGCACCGCGTCCAGGTCCCCGTCGGAGGAGGCGACGTGCAGCTGGACCGGTGGGGCGGTGTCGTCGGCCGGCTCGGGGGAATGCCCGGCGAACCCGGCCGGCCCCGCACCACCGCCGGACAGGTCCAGCGACAGCAGGGTCGCGGCCGCGGTGCTGGCCACGGCCGCGGTGACCGCGCCGGTCAGGAACACGATGCGCCGCTCGTACAGCCGCTCGGCCAGCCACGGCGGCAGGCCCGCCCCGGACGCCGGCCCGGCCGGCTCCGGTTGCCCGGGCCCGCCTGGCGCCTCCCACGGTCGTCGAAGGTGCAGCTCGGAGCGCACCACCCTCACCATCCCCTCACTCGGCTTTGCCGCCCGACGTCTACAACCACCGGCTCCGGGTCGGGAGTGTGTCGCGGCGCCATAGGCGATGCTGCCCGATGTCCGTACCCTGCGGCCATGGCTGCTGTTACGCCCGTGGTGAATCTCGACCTGACCGGACGCACCGCGCTGGTGACCGGCGCCGGCAGCGGCATCGGCCGCGCCTGCGCGCGGCGCCTGGCCGCGGCCGGCGCCGCGGTGCTGGCGCTGGACCGGGACAAGGCCGCGGCCGAGGCGGTGGCCGCCGAGACCGGCGGGCAGGCGGTGGCGCTCGACCTGGCCGACCCGGACGCGCCGCACCAGGTCGCCGCCGAGGTCGACGTGCTGGTCAACAACGCCGGCTTTCAGCACGTGTCCGCGGTTGAGCAGTTCCCGCCGGAGCGGTTCGCCGGGCTGCACCAGGTGATGGTGCACGCGCCGTTCCTGCTGATCCGCCGGGTGCTGCCGCACATGTACGCCCGCGGCTGGGGGCGGATCGTCAACATCTCCTCGGTGCACGGCCTGCGCGCCTCGCCATACAAGTCCGGGTACGTGTCGGCCAAGCACGCCCTGGAGGGCCTGAGCAAGACGGTGGCACTGGAGGCCGCGCCGCACGGCGTGACCTGCAACTGCGTCAACCCGGCGTACGTGCGCACCGCGCTGGTCGAGAACCAGATCGCCGACCAGGCGGCCACCCACGGCATCGCCCCCGACGAGGTGGTCGAGCGGATCATGCTGGCCCGCGCGGCGGTCAAGCGGCTGGTGGAGCCGGAGGAGGTGGCCGAGCTGGTGGCCTACCTGTGCACCCCGCCGGCGTCGTTCATCACCGGCAGCGCCATCACCATGGACGGCGGCTGGACCGCGCACTGACCGGGCGGGCCAGAATGGGCCGCATGTCCGGTGATTCCGCGGCGATGCCGTTCCTGGAGCTGCTGGCGCGGGAGGCGCCGGCGGGCGAGTTCGAGCAGCCGGTGGCGGCGGCGCGCGCCGCCGGCGCCTCCGCGGATCGGCTGGCGGAGCTGGAGCGGGACAAGGCGCTGGCGCTGCGGGTGCGGCAGCTGCTGGAGCACCGCCGCCGGCGGGAGACCGAGCTGGCCGGGCTGTTCGACACCGCCGGTGACCTGGCCGGCCTGCGTGACCTGGACGCGGTGCTGCGCGCGATCGTGCACCGGGCCCGCACCCTGCTGGGTGCCGACATCGCCTACCTGACGCTGCACGATTCCGACCGCGGCGACACCTACATGCGGGTCACCGACGGGTCGGTGTCGGCGCGCTTCCAGCGCCTGCGGCTGCCGATGGGCGCCGGCCTGGGTGGGCTGGTGGCCCAGACCGCCACCCCGTACGTCACCGGCGACTACCTCGCCGACGGCCGGTTCGAGCACCGGGCGGAGATCGACGCCGGGGTGGGCGAGGAGGGGCTGGTCGCGATCCTCGGGGTGCCGCTGCGGCTCGGCGAGCAGGTGCTCGGGGTGCTGTTTGCCGCCAACCGTTCCCCGCGGCCGTTCGCCCGGGAGGAGGTGGCGTTGCTGGTTTCGCTGGGCGCGCACGCGGCGGTGGCGATCGACTCGGCCCGCCTGCTGGCGGAGACCCGCGAGGCGCTCGCGGAGCTGTCGGAGGCCAACCGGACGATCCGCGCGCGCAGCGCCTCGGTGGAGCGGGCCGCGGCCGCGCATGACCGGATGGCCGCCGTGGTGCTGCAGGGCGGTGGGGTGGCGGAGCTGGCCAGCGCGGTGGCCGAGGTGCTCGGTGGTGGGCTGCTGGTGCTCGACGCGGACGGGCGGGTGCTGGCCTCGGTGGGCGCGCCAGCTCCGCCCGCGGCCGACGTGACCGCCGCCGCGGTGGCGGCGGCGCGGGCCACCGGTGGCACGGTGCGCCGGGAGGTGTCCGGCGCGGGGCACTGGTTCGCGGCGGTGGTGGCCGGCGCCGAGGATCTCGGCTCGCTGCTTTGGCGCCCCGAGCGCGATGTCGACGACGCGGATCAGCGCATTCTGGAGCGCGCGGCGATGGTCACCGCGCTGCTGCTGCTGTTCCGCCGCACCGAGGCCGAGGCCGAGGCGCGGGTGCGCGGGCAGTTGCTCGACGATCTGGTCACTGCGGTGCCCGACGACGCCGGGCCGTTGCGTGTCCGCGCGGCGCGGTTCGGCGTCGACCTCGACGCCGCCCAGGTGGTGGTGGTGACCGGCGGGCTGGAGCCTGCGGACCGGCCGCGGGCCGGTTTCTGGGCCGGCTCGTACGCCGGTGCCCGGCGCGGGCTGGCCGCCACCCGCGCCGACCAGGTGGTGCTGATGCTGCCCGGTACTGCCCCGGCGGAGGTGGCGTCGGCGGTCGCCGACGAGCTGGGTCGGGTGCTGGGCCGGCCGGTCACCGTGGGCGCGGGCGGCCCGACCGCGGGCCCGCAGCAGCTGCCCGGCGCGTTCGCCGAGGCGCGGCAGGTGGTGGCGGCGCTGGTGGCGCTCGGGCACTCCGGGCAGGGCGCCGCTGCTGGCGACCTCGGTTTCGTCGGCCTGCTGCTCGGCGGTGGCGACCAGGCGGCGCACCGGTTCGTGCGCGGCACCATCGGCGCGGTGCTGGACTACGACGCGCGCCGGCAGACCGCGCTGCGGCACACCCTGGAGGTCTACTACCGCTGCGGCGCCAGCCCGGCGAGGGCGGCCGAGGAGCTGCACGTGCACGTCAACACGGTGGCCCAGCGGCTGGAGCGGGTCACCCGACTGCTCGGCGCCGGGTGGCAGCAGCCGGAGCGGGCGCTGGAGATCCAGCTCGCGCTGCGCCTGCACCGGGTCAGTCCCGCGCGCCCAGACCCCGGCTGATGAAGGTGAGTAGCTGGGAGAGCACCTCCTCGGGCACGGTGCCCGACTCGGGGTAGTTCCACAGGATCCACCGCATGCCGATCAGCTCACCGATGCCCATCAGGCTCCAGGCCAGCACCTCCGGGTCGGCTGGTTCGATCTCGCCGTCGGCCATGGCTGCGCGCAGGCCCTCGATGTAGCCTTCGGCGATCTTGCGGTAGTGCTGCTGCATCGCCTCCGGGGAGACGAACTCGGCCTGACGGATGATCCGGTACAGCGCCGGGTGCTCGGCGGTGAAGCGGAAGAAGCCCTCGAATCCCAGCCGTTCGCGTTCGGCGCGGGTCTTCCCTTCGGCGGCGGCCTCGGACATCGCACGGCGCACCCGACGGTTGAGGTCGGCGACGAGCTCGTCGAAGATCTGCCGCTTGCTCTGGAAGTAGAGATAGAACGTGCCCTGCCCGACACCGGCCGCTTCAGTGATCTTGACGATGGACGCCTCGTCGTAGCCGTGCTCGAGAAACACCTGCTCAGCGGCGTCGAGTAGCCTGCGCCTCGTGCGCTCGCCGCGTTTGGACAAGGCGTTGCCGCTGGTGCCGGTCACGGGGCCCTCGGTCATCGGGTCAATGTAACAGACCGGCATCACACCTGAATCAGGTCTCAGTTTGCTATTGACTCGCCTGCGCGGGGAGCTTAGCTTGTACCTGAATCACCTCTCATGTATCCCCGGGGAGGAGGTACCAGCCGTGAAGGTGCCCGACGTGCTCGCGGCGCGGGCACGGCTGCACCCGGACACGCCGGCACTGGTGGACATCCGCACCGGCCGCGAGCACAGTTACGCCGAAGCCAGCCAGCGGGCTGGGCGCACCGCCGCCTATCTGCGCCACCAGCTCGGGGTGCGCGCGGGCGACCGGGTGGGCCTGCTGTCCGGCAACCGCACCGAGATCATCGAGCTGCTGGTGGCCTGCGGACGCATCGGCGCGGTGCTGGTGCCGCTGAACTGGCGGTTGCCCGCATCCGAGCTGTCGCAGATCGTCGCCGACTGTACGCCGGTGGTGCTGGTGTGCGACCAGACCCACGCCGCCACCGCGGCACTTCTCGGCCCGCCCGTAGTCGACCTCGACGCCGGCTGGGAAGAAGCGATCGCGGCCTGCGCACCGGTGCCCGACCAGGGCATGGCCGACGCCGGCGCCCGCTGGTATCTGCTCTACACCTCCGGCACCACCGGCGCGCCCAAGGGGGTCATCCAGACCTTTGGCATGGCCCTGGTCAACTACCTCAACATCGGCACCGCGGTCGGTCTCACCAGCACCGATGTCACCGTCAACCCGCTGCCCATGTTCCACACCGGCGGGATCAACCTGCACGTGCTGCCCACCCTGTTCGCCGGCGGCACCGCTATCGTCGTGCACGAGTTCGACCCGGGCCGGGTGCTGAGGCTGCTGTCCGAGCGCGGCACCGCGTTCTTCGGGGTGCCCACCATGTACCAGCTGCTGGCCGAGCACCCGGACTTCGCCACCACCGACCTGTCCCGGGTGCGGTCCTGGGCCAGCGGTGGGGCACCGTTCCCGGTGCCGCTGCTGACCTCGCTGGCCGGACGCGGCGTGGTGGTGCGCCAGGGCATGGGCATGACCGAGACCGGCCCGACGGTGTTCCTTATCGACGAGGGCCACGCCGTGTCCCGGGCCGGGTCGGTCGGCAAGGCGCAGCCGTTCGTGGAGGTCAGCCTCGACGGCGTCGACGGTGACGGCGCCGGTGAGGGCGAACTGCTCATCCGCGGCCCGGGCGTGACCCCCGGCTACTGGCAGCGCCCCGAGGCCACCGCCGCCGCGTTCACCGCCGAGGGCTGGCTGCGCTCCGGCGACGTCGCGCGCCGCGACACCGAGGGCTACTACACCATCGTCGACCGGATCAAGGACATGTTCATCTCGGGCGGGGAGAACGTCTACCCGGCCGAGGTGGAGCGGGTGCTCATCACCCACCCCCACGTCACCGACGTGGCGGTCGTCGGAGTGCCCGACCCGCGCTGGGGCGAGGTCGGCAAGGCGGTGCTGGTCAACTCCGGCCCGGTCGACCCCGAACAGATCCGTGCCTTCTGTCGCCAGCACCTGGCGGCGTACAAGGTGCCCACACACATCGAGCAGGTCGCGGAGTTGCCCCGCAACGCCGCCGGCAAGGTTCTGAAAGCACAACTACGCGAACCATCCCCCACCTGGCAGGAGAATCGGCAATGACACGCAACCCCACCCCACGGTCACGCGCGCGCCTGACCGTTCGGACCGTGGCCGCCGCAGGCGCGGCCCTGGCACTGACCCTGACCGCGTGCAGCGAGCCCGGCAGCCCCGACGACGGCGTCGAGGCCGTCCAGGTCGGGGTGCTGACCTCCACCAGCGGCTTGCTGGCAAGCTACGGCCAGCAGTTCACCGAGGGCTTCCGGGCCGGACTGGACTACGCCACCGACGGCACCAACACTGCCGGCGGCGTCACCATCGAGGTCAGCTACCACGACGATGCCACCGAGCCCGGCACCGCCACCGCGGTGGCCACCGACCTGATCGGTCAGGGCTACTCCATCATCACCGGCACCGT
>SLSW01000218.1 GCA_007130245.1 Micromonosporaceae bacterium | reverse complement strand
GTCTCTCATGCGCACTCCGAGCATCCGATCCTCCGGTACCCGTTCTGTATACCTTGCCGCCGCAGTGAAGCCACGGGCGGATCGGACCGTGGAACACCGACGAAGGTCCCTACCACGACCGCCCGCCGGTAGGCTGGCGCCGATGACGGGTCGACCGGTTCACGATGGTCTGCTGTTCCACCACCTGCTCGGCGACGGTGCCCGGCACGCCACGCTGCGACCGTTGTCGGACTTCCCGGACAGCGAGCGGTGGCAGGCGGTGCAGCGCCAGGTACCGGGTCACTACGAGCTCCTCTACCGGGCCTGGGCGGAGCCCGTGTTGCTGCGGCCCTATACCAACAGTGGCGTGTTCCTGACCCCGATCGACTTCCGGCGGCTGCCCGGGACCAGTCTGCACAACCGCCCTCGCCTCGAGATTCCGGTGGAGTCGGTGGACCCGGACTGGGCGGTGCTGACGTACGAGTGGCGGGGCGAGCGCGTGAGCCGGCGCCTGTGCCCGGAAGCGCTCGCGGACGCCGCAGCACTCTGGCGGGCCGAGGATGTCGAGCGCTGGTTCGGGCGTGACCGCACCCGGCTCTTCTTCCACGTACCGCAGGTGGTCACCTACCAGCCCGGCGGTGTGCCGGTGCCGGCCGACCACGGGTCATGACGGGCCGGTGGCCGCGCCGCGCGGCTGCGCAGGTATGCCGAGAAAGTCCGCAACGGGGTCGAGGACGGTGTCGAGCACGGCTTCCGGCGTACGCTCATGGGCGCGCTCGATGACGACCAGGTGCCACGGCTGGCGCTCGAGCGCCGTCAGCTCGGTCTGCCGCTGCCCGGCCAGATAGTCAAGGAGGTCCGTCCGGGTGGGATCGGCAGGGACCTGGCCGTAGCGGGCGAGCTTGTCGCCGAACCACGTCAGCCATTCCGGTTCCTCGCGGGCGACGGCCCGGCGCAGTGCCGCGTCCGCGTCGCCGTCCAGGTACACCGCGAGCGTGGGGATGGTACCGACCTGCCGCGCGAAGTCGTCCAGGACGGCGTGGATGCTCTCCTCGGTGTGCCCGAACGCCAGCAGGGAGGGGATCCACGGCACCAGGGCGTCGGTGATCGCCACGTCGACCCCGGCCGACGCCGCATCGGCGAGATAGTCCACGGTGGCTTCCACGAACGACGCGCTGTCCACCACCCCGGTCCCGGTGAACTCGGCGGCGACCCGGGCGAACCGCGGGTGGCTGAGGACGTGCTCCTCCTCGAAGTGGTCGACCCGCAGCCCGGCCTCGGTGAGCCAGCTGGCGAGTGACCGGCACAGGGTGGTCTTGCCCACGCCGGGACTGGATCCGGCGACCGCGATGAACCGCACCCCGCCACGATGCCACGCGCGGGTACGGGCGGACCGCCCGGAGCGCTGCGGGGCACGCTGCGGCGGTGAGCTTCAGCCCAGGTAGGTTGCCACGATCGTCGCCGCCGTGGGTGTGACCCTGACCTCGGCGGCACGCAGGTGCGGGTGGTCCAGCCAGTACCTGCGCGCGGTGTCCGGGCGTCCCTGGTGTTCGGGTGGCCACGTGGTCATCGGGGTGAAGTCGTCAAGCACGACCAGCCCGCCGGGGCGCAACCAGTCACCCGGCTCCAGCGGCGGCTCATCGCCCTTGCCCTGGCCGCCGCCGTCGAGCACCAGCAGGTCGAATGGTCCGTCGTCGGCCAGGTCACGCCAGTCACCCGTACGCACCTGGACGCGGGACTCGGCGGCGAATAGACCTGCAGCAGACGCCGCGCGGTCCGGATCGCGCTCCACGCTGACCACCCGCGCCGCGGGATGCGCACCGGTGGCCAGCCACGCCAGTCCCACGCCGTACCCGGTGCCGGTCTCCCCGATCACTCCGTCGCCGATGCCGCGGGCGAGCACCCGCAGCAGCTTGCCCTGCTCCGGCAGGCACGAGTGGTCGAACCCGGCCCGCCGCGCGGCGTTGACCGCTGCTGCCACCAGCGGCGGCAGATCCGGGTGGTTGGCGTACCCGGCCGTGCCCGATGCTGTCATTGATCCATGGTCCCGCATTGCCTGGGGGCCGTGCCCACCAATCGACAGGTCGTGAGGCGTGATGGCGGCTTCACCATCCTATGAGGAACTTATCCGGTCAGCGGAGTCAGTGCTGAACCCACGGGAGCCGGATCCGCTGGATTGAGCAGGAGGGCCCGTTGCCACCGCTAGGATGGCGATGGTGGAGATGATCATCGACGGCGCGGCGACGGCTCCCGCGGACCGCGACACGGCGGTCACCCGGTTGCTCGACGCCCTGGACGACATCGACAGCACCGGCTGGTATGCCGCCCTGGAGGTGGTGCGCCCCTGGTCGGAGCACAACCCGCGGCTGACCGGCGAGTTCGCCGGGCCGCGGGCGGTGCGCCGGTACCTGTCACGCGAGCTGGCCGCGCTGCTGCAGGGCGGGGCCACGGTGACGGTGCGGCCGTCGCGGCAGGCGCTGGCCTTCGACGATCCGGGATTCTTCGCGGCGTTGGACGAGGACCGCTATGACCTGCGGGCCAAGAAGTTGTTCCTGTTCGGCCCGGAACGCATGGCGCTGTCGCTGGACCGGCTGTCGCACTACACCGGTACGCCGGCGGAGGCGTTCGAACGGCATGTGCTGTTCACCAATTACGACATGCACGTGGAGGTGTTCCGGGAACGGTTCCCGGACGCGCAGGGCCCGGTCCGCGACGGGGTGCCGATGCCGGCGTGGCATCATCGCACGCCGGCCGGCGACGGGGTGAGCCTGGTCAACATCGGCATCGGCCCGGCCAACGCCAAGACCATCACCGACCACCTGGCGGTGCTGCGGCCCGACACCATGATGATGATCGGTCACTGCGCCGGGCTGCGTAACCACCAGCGGCTCGGGGACTTCGTGCTGGCCACCTCGTACCTGCGCGACGACCACGTGCTCGACGAGGTGCTGCCGCCCACGGTGCCGGTGATCCCGAACCACTGGCTCAACCGGTTCCTGGTCGATGCGCTGCAGGCGCAGCAGGCCCGCCACCGGCTCGGCGTGGTGGGCACGACCGCCAACCGCAACTGGGAGTTCAACCAGGCGCGCACCCTGGCGGCCACCCGGCTGGCGCGGTGCGTGGCCATCGACATGGAGTCGGCCACGGTGGCGGCCAACGGTTTCCGTTACCGCATCCCGAGCGCCACCCTGCTGCGGGTGTCGGACAAGCCGCTGCACGCCTCGCCGAAACTGTCCACACAGGCAGCTGAGTTCTACGAGACGAGCCGGCGCCAGCACCTGGACATCGCGTTGGCGTGCCTGCAGCGGGTGCGCGTCGAGCATCCCGACGGCCTGCCCCACGACGAGATCCGCTCGCCGGACGAGCCGCTGCTCGGCGCGGCCCCACCCACGTCAACCCCGGAGTAGGGGTCACCTGCCGGCGGCGCGGACGTGGTGCAGTGCGGCGAGGCTGGTGGTCCGGTGCCGGGGTGTCCGCCACCGTGGCTGGTGCGGCCAACCGCACTGTGGACAATAAGTGCCTATACTGGAGAAATGGGTGAGGCCGGGGGCGACCAACTGCCGAGCACGGACGAGGCGGGGACCGCGGGGACCGTTGCCATCGTGGGGTGGGGCGACCGGCTGTACCGCCTGTTTGCCGTCTTCGTCGGGGTGACAGTCCTGGTGGCGATCTGGGTCAGCGCCGGCACGGGCACGACGACGGGCGAGGTAACGGAGCCGGACACCATGCGGGTGAGCGGCTCGGTGGTGCTCCACGGCGAACACCGAATGGACATTGTCGGGGTACCAGGTCCCGGGGCTCCCTGCGAAGGTGCCGGACTCTATCGCGACATCGTGGCCGAAGCCCGAGTCACGATGACCGCGCCGGACGGGGCCGTTCTCGGCACCGGCCGCCTCGGGGGCGGGCGCATGGCGAGGTCCTCTGAGGACCTGGTGTGCACCTTGCCGTTCGTTGTGCATGGCGTGTCGACGGGGTACGGCTCGTACGGTGTCGAGGTCGCCGACCGTGGTGTGGTGACCTTCCGTCAGGATCGCATCGCCGACCCCCTCCGCCGGGTCGAGCTGCATGTCGGTCGGTAGCCGCGCGCCGGTGCCGGCAGGCGTTCCCGCGGCTCAGGACGGCTGGTGCATTGCACCGGGGGCGGTGTCGGGGTCGCCGGCCGCCAGCAGCCGCTGCCCGAGCGTGCGCGCGGCCCGGCGAACCTCGGGACACCTGACGATCCGGTACGCCGCCGGGATCCGCACGAGCTGCTCGGCGTACCACACCGGGTTGCTGGTGCTGCCGACCAGCCGGGTGGTCCCGGCGTCGAGCGGCTCGAACCGCCCCAGGGCGGGCGGAAGGCACGGCGCGACGGTGTCGACGGGCGCGTCGATGACGACCTCGGTGTCGTACTCCCACCCGGCGGCGAGATGCTCCTCGAGCGTGGCGACCGCGTCCAGGTCGACGGGCGGGCGGAAGGTGCCGTCGAGCACGTCCACACTGCGGACCCGGTCGATGCGGTACGCCCGCCGGGCGTCGGCGCCATGGGACCGGCACAGCAGGTACCACCGGCCGTGGCGGACCACGACGGCCCACGGGTCGACCTCGGTGACCCACTCCGATCCGGCCTCGGAGCGGTAGTCGAGGCGCACCTGCCGATGGTTCGCGCAGGCCTGCACCAGCGCGGCGGTGGTGGCGGGGTCGGGTCGGGCGGCGGCCCGGTCCGGCGCCGGCGCGGTGGTGCGGCGGACCGCCTCGGCCTGGGCGGCCACCTGCTCCGGGAGCGCCCGTACGATCTTGCCGAGTGCGCTGCCGACCGGGTCGGCGGCATCAGCCGCGTCGTGGTGGCCGTCGAGCACGGCCATGACCAGGCTGAGGGCCTCGTTGGCGCTGAACATCAACGGCGGCAGCCGCAGGCCGCGGCCAAGCCGGTAGCCACCGTACGGCCCGCGCACGGACTCGACCGGGATACCGGCCTCGCGCACAATGGCCACATACCGCCGGGCGGCCCGATCCGTGACGCCGAGTTTGTCGGCGAGCCGGTCCGCGCTGATGCCAGGGGTGGACTGGATCAGCTCGAGGGCCAGCAGCGCCCGGGCGGTGGGGCTGGCGTCGGACTTCACTGTGTCTCCGCAGGGTTTGAGCGTGATCCGGAAGCAGAACGTCCGGAACCGGACCCTAGCAGATCAGAACTCACGACTCCGGCTTGCGCCCGGTGTTGTCGACGACCAGCTCGCCGTCCTGATAGACCGCCAGCACCCGGTCGGCGAGAGTCGCGACCTCGAGCGCGTCACCGTCCACGATCACCAGATCGGCCCGCTTCCCCGGCTCGATGGTGCCGAGCTCGGCCTGCAGACCCATCAGCTCGGCGGCGGATCCGGTGGCCGCGCACAGCGCCTGCCCGGGGCTCATTCCCGCCTGCACCAGCAACGGCAGCTCGTCGAGGTTACGGCCGTGCGGGGTGACCCCGCTGTCGGTGCCCATCGCCACCCGCACCCCGGCGGCGATAGCCCGGCGGGCCGAGTCGGCGTGCGCCTGCGAGACCATGTGGGCCTTGGCCACCACCGAGGGCGCGAGGTCGGCCCCGGCCTCGGCCGCATCCAGCACTCCGCGCGGGGCCATCAGGGTGGGCACCAGCCAGGTGCCCCGGTCGAGCATCATCGAGATCGTCTCGTCGTCGAGATAGATGCCGTGCTCGATGGAGCGCACCCCGTTGCGTACCGCCACCTGGATGCCCTCGGTGGCCTGGGCGTGCGCCATGACGCCCAGGCCGGCGGCGGTGGCCTCCTCCACCATGACCGCCACCTCGGCGTCGCGGAAGTGACCGTGCCGCGGGTCGTCCCGCGGCGAGGCCACCCCGCCGCTGGTCGCCACCTTGATCACGTTCGCGCCGGCGCGGATCAGCTCCCGGACCTTGCGCCGCACCTCGTCCGGGCCGTCCACGATGCCCGAGGGCTTGCCCGGGTGGGGAGGAAACAGTGGCGACGACGCGCCGGACGGCTCCCACGGATCGCCGTGGCCGCCGGTCTGGGTCAGCATCGTGATCGCGATCTGCATCCGGGGACCCGCGGCGAGACCGCGCCGCTGCGCCTCCTGCACCCCGAGGTCGGACCCGCCGGCCTCCCGTACCGTGGTGATGCCGGTGGCGAGGGTGGCCCGCATGTTGGCCGCGGCCTCGAAGAAGGCCAGCGAGAACGGGCGGCGCCGCACCCCGCTCGGGTCGAGCCCGTTGACCAGCAGGTGGACGTGGCAGTCGAACATCCCGGGCAGCACCGTACGCTGCGCGCAGTCCACCGCGACGTCACCGTCGAGGTCGGTGCCGACATCGATGATGCGGCCGTCCTCGATGACGAGGTCGGCAGGGTGTGGGTCGCTGCCCGTGCCGTCGAAGACCAGGCCGCCGGTGAACACGGTACGCATGCGGGAGCCTTTCGCCGCGGTGGTGCGCAGCGCGGTGGCGGCGCTGGACCACCGGTGCTCCTGCGCGACTGCTGCCCAGATCGTGCCACGCCCCGCCGGTCCGGAGGAAGCACCTGTGACCGCAACCCTCGGTCTCCTCGTGCTCGTGGCCGACTCGCCCAAGATGCGCAACATCGGCACCGACCCGCGGGTGTCGATAGGCATCTTCGCCCCGCTGGTGGGGCAGGCCAGCAGCAGGGGCGCGCAGGTGTTCGGTCGTGCCAGCGTGCTCACGTCCGACCACCCACACTTCGCACACTACTGGCCGGCCTTCCGGTGGCAGTCCGACCACGTGGAACGCTCACGTTCCCTGGACGAACCGCCGACCGGTCCGCTCGTCGTGGTCGAGGCCGATCGCATCGTCTACACCGAACACTGGCTGCGCCGAGACGGCTACGCGCCACGCCAGTTCTGGCGCAGGTCAGCAGCGGCTTGACGACGGAGGTGACCTCGGCATCGAGGCGCTGCGCCGGGTGGCGACAGAGCCCTTGACCGGGAGGCGCCGACGGTCCGGTCAGGTCTGCTGCAGGGCGCCCTTCAACAGCGCGGCGTCCGCGGCGAACACGTCCGGGTCGTGTCGTCCGTGGTCCAGGTAGGTCCAGGGCAACGGTCCGTTCGGTGCGGGGTCGAGCGGCGCTCGGGGGATCACGTGTGTGTGCAGGTGTGGAACGCTGTTGCCGAGGATCTGGTAGTTCATCTTCACGTTCTCGAAAGCCGTCTCGACGGCAGCTCCCACCCGCAGCAACTCCTGCCAGTAGCCGGTGGCCTCAGTGGCGGTCAGGTGGGTCGGCTCCGCTATATGCGAACCGTTCCACACGGCCACGGTGTATCCCCGTATGGAACCCTGCTTGCACAGGAAGGCGTCGAGGTACCTGCCGGTGAACACGCGCCGGCCCCAGTCGTTCTCCACCACGCCGATGACACCGCACAGCACGCAGCTGCGTCCCCGTCGCTCCTGTGCCCACCCTTCTCTCCACCGCTGCAGGTTGATCGACTCCATCGCGCCATCGTGACACGCGAGGACGATCAGCGAGGTTCGCTAGCGCCCCGCGATCGCTCGCATGATCAGCAACGGTGGACGTCCTACCCTGCCGCGCAGCAGTGTTGGTGGGGTAGGCGGTCCACTGGCGCAGATCACTCGGCGGGTGGGGGGACCGGTCAGGAGTGGGGGCGGCGGCGGGCAACGGCACCCGTCGGGCGCTCGCGGCGTACCGTGGCCTTCTTGCCCTTGATGGTGCTGCGCCGCAACGAGGCCACCACCTCATCGGCGGCCGACGCCGGCACCTCCACCAGCGAGAACCGGTCGGAGATCTCGATCGCCCCGATGTCGCGGCCGCGCAGGTGCGACTCCCCGGCGATCGCCCCGACCAGGTCCTGGGGTCGGACGCCGGCGCGCCGCCCGACGCCGAAGAACAGCCGCACCACGTCCCCGTCCGGCCCGCCATCGGCGGCCGGCCCGCCGCGACGGGCGACCTCGCGGGGGCGCTTGCCGCGCGGCTCGGCGACCTCCGGGATCTCCTCCTCGTCGGCGACCTCGCCGCCGCTGGACTCGTGCGCCAGCTTCACCGCGGCCAGCGCGACGTCCATCAGGTCGTGCTCGTCCGACAGCGACTCCACCACCACCCGGTAGTGCTCCAGGTCGTCACCGTCGAGCAGGCCCTCGGCCAGCGAGGCGCGGGTCAGCTCCAGGCGTCGCGCGCGCAGGTCCGCCACGGTCGGCACCTTCTCCACCGCGATGCGCTGCCCGGTGACCTTCTCTATGGTCTTGAGCATCCGGTGCTCGCGCGGCTCGGCCAGGGTGATCGCCACCCCTTCCCGGCCGGCGCGCCCGACCCGGCCGATGCGGTGCACGTACGCGTCCGGCGCCGACGGCAGGTGGTAGTTGACCACGTGCGTGAGCTGCTCGACGTCCAGCCCGCGGGCGGCCACGTCGGTGGCGATCACCAGGTCCGCCGTGCCGCCGCGCAGCCGGCCCATGACCCGGTCGCGCTGTTCCTGGTTCATGCCGCCGTGCAGCGCCTCCGCCCGGTAGCCGCGCCCGTTCATGGTCTCGGTGAGCTGATCGACCTCCTCGCGCGTTCGGCAGAACACGATCGCCGCCGCCGGCGACTCCACGTCCAGCACCCGACCGAGCGCCGCCGGTTTGTGGGCGCGCGCCACCACGTACGCGCTCTGGCGCACCCGCGGCGGCTCACCGGCCGCGGTGGCCGCCCGGCCCATCTCGATGCGCACCGGCTCGCGCAGGTGCCGGCGGGCGATCGCGTCGATGCGCGCCGGCATGGTCGCCGAGAACAGCAGCGTCTGCCGCTGCGGCGGCGTCTCGTCCAGGATCGCCTCCAGGTCCTCGGCGAAGCCCATGTCGAGCATCTCGTCGGCTTCGTCCAGCACCACGGTGCGTACCTCGCCCAGCCGCAGCGTGCCGCGGCGGATGTGGTCCAGCGCCCGCCCCGGGGTGGCGACCACCACGTCGACGCCGCGGCTGAGCACCTGCAACTGCCGGCCGATCGGCTGCCCACCGTAGATCGGCACCACCCGCACGCCGAGATCCCGGCCGTAGCGGTGGAAGGCCTGGGAGACCTGCACGGCCAGTTCCCGCGTGGGCACCAGCACCAGCACGTACGGGTCGGGCTGTGACCGGTCGCCGTCGAGGTGCTGCAGCACCGGCAGCGCGAACGCCGCGGTCTTGCCGGTGCCGGTGGCGGCCTGGCCCAGCAGGTCGTGGCCGGCCAGCAGCGGCGGGATCGCTTCGCGCTGGATCGGCGTCGGCTCTTCGTAGCCCAGGCTGGTCAGTGCCTTCAGCAGCTCCGGGCGCAGATCCAGGTCCGCGAAGCCCGCCCCGTCACCGTACGGGCTTTCGCCCATGATCAACTCCCGACTCAGATCTCTCGCCCGCGGTCACCCCGACCCCCGACCGCGGTCGCCAAGCCTAGTCGACCGGTGGGCGGGCCCGGCTGTCGCGTTGATCTGTGCGGACGGTCAGGCGTCGTCCACGTCGCGCAGGGCCTCCAGCATGCCGTGCAGGTGCGCCGCGGCCTGCTGCACGTCGTCGTGGTCGTACTGGCCGGCCCGCGACTCGGCCGACAGCACTCCGCACCGGTGGATGCTGTGGAAGTCGCCGTACGGGAACGTGTAACGGGTCTTGTTGTCCTGCGCCGACTCGTCGTCGACGCCGAGGAACCACCGCCCGTACTCGTTGATCCCGTTCGCCTCGATGAACTCGTTCTCCTGCTGCGTGGACGGCTGGTCCTCACTCCACGAGTCCCGCTCGTCGAGCACGCGCCGACCATCCTTGATCAACTGCTGGGCGTGCTGGTATC
>SLSW01000169.1 GCA_007130245.1 Micromonosporaceae bacterium | reverse complement strand
CGCCGCGCTGCGGCGGGCCAGCTGGCGCGGCTCGCCGCCGCCGGGGTGCCGGGCGCCCACCCCGACCACTGGTGGGCACTGGCGCCGCTGTCCGACGACCGGCCGCTGGTCGACGGCGACCAGCCGGTGCGGGTGAGCCCCTCGGCGATGGAGTCCGCCCTGCGGTGCAGCCTGCGCTGGCTGCTGGAGCGCCACGGCGGCGCGGCGGCGCCCACCGCCGCGCAGTCGGTGGGCAACCTGGTGCACGCGGCGGCCATGCTGGCCGACGACGCGCAGGCCGACCGGCACACCCTGCTGGAGTGGATGGGTGCGCGCTTCGACGCGATCGAGCACGCCGCGGTCTGGCTGGCCGGCCCGGAACGGGCGCGGGCCGAGTCGATGGTGGACAAGCTGCTGCGGTGGATCGTCGCCAACCCGCGGCGGCTGGTTGCGGTGGAGCAGGACTTCGCGGTCCGGCTCGAGGGGGCGCCGCCGGTGGAGCTGCGCGGCCGGGTGGACCGGTTGGAGGTCGACGAGCACGGCCGGCCGGTGGTGGTCGACCTGAAGACCGGCCGCGGTGCCCCACCCGGTGAGGAGATCGCCGGGCACCCGCAGCTGGCGGCCTACCAGGCGGCGGTGGCGGCCGGGGCGTTCGAGGGGTACTTCGAGGGGTACGGCACCGAGCCCGGCGGCGCCGCGCTGGTGCAGCTCGGCACGTCCACGAAACAGGCCCGGGAGCAGGCACAACCGCCGCCGTCACAGACCGACGACCCGGGTTGGGCGCACGAGCTGGTGCGCCACACCGGCACGGTGATGGCGGCCGCCACGTTCACCGCCCGTCGCAACGACAAGTGCCAGATGTGTCCGGTGCGCACCAGTTGCCCCATTTCCGGTCAGGGCCGCCAGGTCGTCCAGCCGCCGGCGGAGGGTGAGGGGCCGTGAGCACCTACGACGCCGGGCCGCGGTTCACGCCGTACGAGCTGGCCAAGCTGTTGCGGCAGCCGGCGCCGACCCCGGAGCAGGCCGCGGTGGTGGCCGCACCCCCGGGTCCGCTGCTGGTGGTCGCCGGTGCCGGATCGGGCAAGACCGAAACCATGGCCGCCCGGGTGGTGTGGCTGGTGGCCAACGGGTACGTGCACGCCGAGCAGGTGCTGGGCCTGACCTTCACCCGCAAGGCCGCCGGTGAGTTGGCGCACCGGGTGCGCACCCGACTGGGACAGTTGCGGCGCCGACTCGGCGACGAGGATGCCGTAGCCGGTGAGCCGACCGTGTCGACCTACCACGCGTTCGCCGCGCGCGTGCTCACCGAGCACGGGGTGCGCGGCGGATTCGAGCCGGCCGCGCGGCTGCTCAGTGAGGCGGCCCGCTGGCAGCTGGTGGACGAGCTGGTGCGCACCTACGACGGCGACATGAGCGCGGTGCCGTTCGCGCCGTCCACCGTCACCGACGCGGTGCTGGCGTTGACCGAGCAGCTGTCCGAGCATCTGGTCACACCGGACGAGGTGGCGCGGTGGGTGGGGCGGTTCAACGCGGAGGTGCGCGGGCGGCCCGGCCGGGTCTACGCCAAGGTCCAACAGGCGCTGGAGCGGCAGGCGGCGCGGCTGCAGTTGCTGCCGCTGCTACGCCGGTACGAGCAACGCAAGCGCGACGTCGAGGCGATCGACTTCGGTGCCCAGGTGGCGCGGGCGGCCCGGCTGGCCCGCGACCACCCGGAGGTCGGCGAGGTCGAGCGGGACCGGTTCCAGGTGGTGATGCTGGATGAATACCAGGACACCAGCCATGCCCAGGTGGTGCTGCTGCACTCGCTGTTCGGCGGTGGTCATGCGGTGACCGCGGTGGGCGACCCGTGCCAGTCGATCTACGGCTGGCGGGGTGCCAGCGCCGGCACGCTGGACCGGTTCCCCGGCCAGTTCCGCGACGCCGACGGGGCCGAGGCCGCGGTGCGCCAGCTGACCACCAGCTGGCGCAACCGGCCCGAGATCCTGACCGTGGCCAACCAGCTGGCGGTGCCGCTGCACGATGCCGGCGCCCGGGTCGCCACCCTGACCGCCGCCCGGCGCACCGCCGAGCCGGTCGACGGTCGCACCGTCGCCTGTGCCCTGCTCGAGACCTATGTGGACGAAGCGGGGTGGATCGCCGACCGGGTGGCCGCGGCCTGGGACCCGGCCACCCGCGGCGTCGGTGCCGACCCGCCCACCACCGCGGTGCTGATCCGCCGCCGCGAGCAGATCCCGCCGGTCGAGGCGGCGTTGCGGGCCCGCGGCCTGCCGGTCGAGGTGGTGGGGCTGGGCGGGTTGCTGGACACGCCGGAGGTGCGCGACGTGGTGTGCACGCTGAGGGTGCTGGCCGACCCGGCCGACGGCGGTTCGCTGGTGCGGCTGCTGACCGGTGCCCGGTGGCGCATCGGGCCGCGGGACCTGGTGGCGCTGCACCGGCGGGCCCGCCGGATCGCCGTCGCCCGCCGCGAGGACGCCGGCGGCGAGCGCGGCAACCCGGCGGCAGAGCCGGAGATCGTGCCCGACCGCCTCGACGAGGCCACGCTGTCCGAGGCGCTGGACGACCTCGGGGACCCGTCGGCATACTCCGAGGCCGGTTACGCTCGCCTGTCGGCGTACGCGGCGGAGCTGGCGGTGCTGCGGCGGCGGCTGGACCAGCCGTTGCCGGACCTGGTCGCGGATGTGGAACGCACCACCTGCCTGGACGTGGAGGTGGCGGTACGCGCCGGAGCGCTGGATGCGGGCGGCGAGCTGGATGCGGGCAGCGGGCTGGAGGCGGGCAGCGGGCTGGCGCGGTCCCACCTGGACGCGTTGGGTGAGGTGGCCGCGCGGTTCTCCGCGGAAGCCCCGGGGGCGACGCTGTCGGCGTTCCTGGCGTACCTGGCCGCGGCCGAGGAGGAGGAGCGCGGGCTGACCCCGGGCGAGGTGGACGTGGTTCCCGGCGCCGTGCAGATCCTCACCGCGCACGCGGCCAAGGGCCTGGAGTGGGACGTGGTGGCGGTGGCGGGGCTGACCCGGCAGGTGTGGCCGGCGCCGCCGAAGGGCTCCGACCACTATCTGCAGGGGGTGGGGGTGCTGCCGTTCCCGCTGCGCGGCGACGCCGGCGGGCTGCCGGCGCTGGCGCTGGACGGGGTGTCCGACCAGCAGGGGGTCGAGCGCGCCCGGGAGGCGTTCGAAACGGCCTGGCGCGCGCACGACGAGCGGGAGGAGCGGCGACTGACCTATGTGGCGGTGACCCGCGCGCGGCGGCTGCTGCTGTGCAGCGGTTACTGGTGGGGCGACGCGGTGCGGCGGCCACGGGGCCCGTCGGTGTTCCTGGAGGAGATCGCGCAGCGGTGCCGGGCCGGTGCCGGGGTGGTGGAGCGCTGGGTCGACCCGCCGGCCGACGGCGCGACCAACCCGACCGACGCGCTGGTGGCCGAGGCGGTCTGGCCCACCGACCCGCTCGGCGGGCGGCGCCCGGCGGTGGAGGAGGCCGCCGCCATGGTCCGCTCCGCCCTCGCCTCTTCTCACGTTGATCTAGGGAAAGTTCACGTGGATGGAGATCAAACCACGGGAACAGTCCCTAGATCGACGGGAGATGGATCGACGAGGGAGGAGGAGTGGGCGCAGGAGGTGGACCTGCTGCTGGCCGAGCGGCAACGGGCACGCGCCGCCGTCGCAGTGGAGGTGGCGCTGCCGGAGCAGCTGTCGGTCTCGCAGCTGGTGGCGTTGCGGCGCGATCCGCAGGCGCTGGCCCGGTCACTGCGTCGCCCGATGCCGGCGCGCCCGGACCCGTACGCCCGCCGCGGCACCGCCTTCCACACCTGGCTGGAACAGCGCCTCGGCGCCGACCGGCTGCTGGACCTGGACGAGCTTCCCGGCGCCGCCGACTCCGGGGCGGCCCGCGACGAGGCGCTGGCTGAGCTGCAGCGGGCGTTTCTCGACAGCGAGTGGGCCGACCGGGTGCCGGTGCAGGTGGAGGTACCGTTCGCGACCGATGTCGGCGGCGTGGTGGTGCGCGGCCGGATGGACGCGGTGTTCCGCGACACCGACGGCGCCTTCGAGGTGGTCGACTGGAAAACCGGTCGCCGCCCCGGCGGTGCGGCCGCGCAGGCGGCCGCGGTGCAGCTGGCGGCCTACCGGCTGGCATGGGCGGGGCTGGCCGGGGTGCCGGTGTCGCAGGTGCGGGCGGCGTTCCACTACCTCGCGGAGAACGTGACCGTACGCCCCGCCGACCTGCTCGATGTGGACGGCCTGACCGCGCTGGTGACCGGCCTGCCGGAGGCGACCTCCGGCGGGTCCGCCACCCGGTAGCGGACCCGCCGGCACCCGCCCTGCCCGAAGACGGCCGGTCCCGTTCGACAACCGGATCGCCGACAAAAAGCGTTCCACAGTCAGCGTGTTCGGTGGCAGCATCTGTCCGGGATGCGACGTTCAGGTGTCCTGCCGATGCACGCGCGGCGACACTGACTGCGCGAAAGACACGACAGCGGTTCATGGGGGCGCTGGTGGACCTGCCGCGGACGACCGCCGGGACCGGACGCGAGCTGGCATGGGTGCTGGCGGTAGCGTTCCTGGGACTGTTGCTGGCCGTGCTGGTCGCCTTCTCTCCCTGGTATCCACGCGCGGTCGGTGGCGAACCGGAGCCCTCGCCGGCAACCGGCTCATCGACTCAGGTGGTGAAGATGCGCGCGTCCAGGACCGCGGCGCCGCCGGGATGGGCCAGCACCGGGTTCAGGTCGAGTTCGCGCACCTGCGGGTGCGACAGGGCGAAGTCGCCCACCGCCACGATCAGCTCCACCAGCGCCTCCACGTCCGCCGCCGGCGTGCCGCGGTAGCCGGCCAGCAGGCGCGCCACCGCCAGCTCGCTCAGCATGCCGCGGGCCTGCGCAGCGGTCACCGGCAGCGGCCGGGTCGCCACATCGGCCTTCAGCTCCACCATGGTGCCACCGGCACCGACGGTGAGCACCGGGCCGAAGGTGGGGTCGTACGACACGCCGACGAGCATCTCCACGCCGCTGGCGGTGACCATCTCGGTCACGAGCACACCGTCCACGCGCGCCCGCGGGCACGCCCGGGCCACCTCGGCGCGCAGACCCTCGTACGCCTCACCCACGGTCCGGGCGGTGACGTTGAGCCGTACGCCGCCCACATCGGACTTGTGCACGATGTCGGGTGAGACGACCTTGAGCGCGACCGGTTGTCCGAGATCGGCGACCGCGGCGGTGGCCTCGGCGGCACTGCGGACGAGGCGGTGCGGCCCGGTCGGCACCCCGGCGTCGCACAGCAGCTGCCGGGTCGCCGGTTCGGGCAGCAGCCGGCAGGTGGTGCCCGGATCCGGCCTCGCGGGCACGGCCGGCCAGGTCGGAGGCTCGGCGCGCAACCAGGCCGCCCGCTCGGCCAGCGCCTCCGCGCACCGCACCGTGATCTCGATGCTGGCCTGTACCGGCATGCCGGCGTCGAACAGCGGCCGCAGCACCTTGTTGTCCCCGCCGGCGTACACACTGCACACCAGTACGGGCTTGTCGCCTGCGGCGTGGGCGGCCACCGCGGCGGCCGCCTCCCGCTCCTGATCCTCCAGCGCCGCGTCGAACCGGGTGGCGTATCCGCCCAGCAGCCCGACCACCACGAGCTGGTCCACATCGTCGTCAGCCAGCAGTGCCTGTGCCGCGTCGGCGAACCGCAGCGGGTCGGTGTCGGTGGCACCGGCCACGTCGACCGGGTTGCCGACCGAGGCGTGTGGGCCCAGCAGGGTCCGCAGCCGCTGGCGGGTCGACTCGGACAGCTCGGCCAGGCGCAGGTGCGCCGCACCGGTGACGGCGTCGGCGGCGATGGTGGCGTGCCCGCCGCCGTCGGCGAGGATGGCGGTGCGCCCGCCGACCGGACGGGGCCAACCGGCCAGCGCCGCGGCGACCGGCAGCAGCTCGTCCTCCCGGTCCACCCAGGTGGCGCCGGCGCTGCGCAGCGCGGCGCGGGCGACGGCGGCGTCGCCGGCCACGGCGCCGGTGTGGGAGCGCGCGCTGCGGCTGCCGGCCTCGGTGCGTCCGGTCTTGAGCAGCACCACCGGCTTGCAGGCGGCCGCGCGGGTGACGGCGGCCAGCGTCTCGCGTCCGCGGCGGAAACCCTCGGCGTGCACGCAGATGGCCCGGACGGTGTCGGCGGTGGTGAGGTGGTCGAACAGCTCGGGATAGCCGACGTCGCTCTCGTTGCCGACACCGACGTAGACGCTCAGCCCGGCCCCGCCGGCCCGTCGGGCCGCCTCGGCGACGCTGAGCAGAATGGTGCCGCTCTGCGAGATCAGGCCCAGCGAACCGACCGGCACGTGCGGTACGCCGACCAGGTTGACCCCCTCGGGCAGGTTGAAGAACCCGGAGGTGTTGGGGCCGATCAGGCGTACCCCGTGGCGGCGGGCGGCGGCCAGCGCAGCCTCCTGCCGGCACCGTCCCTCCTCGCCGGTCTCGGCGAACCCGACCGCGACCGCCACCGCGCCGGCCACGCCGGCGGCGCCGCAGTCGGCCAGCACCTCCGGTAGCGAGTCGGCGGGGGTGGCGATGAACGCCAGGTCCACCGGCTCGTCGATGTCGGTCACGGCCGGGAACGCCGGCAGGCCGAGCACCTCGGTCTCGTTCGGGTTGACCGGATAGACCGGGTGCGGGTAGCCGTTGGTCAGCAGCTCCCGCACCGCGTGGTAGCCGCGTTTGCGCGGGTTGTTGGAGGCACCGATCACCGCGATCGAGCGCGGGCACAGCATCCGGTCGACCGGGGTACGGCTCATCGTGCTGGTCGTTGTGGTCGTCGCAGTCGTCGTCGTCATCGTTATCAACGGCCCTCGAACACAGGAGTGCGGCGGTCGGAGTACGCGGCCACGCCCTCGGCCCAGTCGGCGGTGCCCATGCAGTGCACCAGCGCCGCGACCTCGGCGCGCAGCGCCTCATCCAGGCTGTGCGGGTCGCGCAGCTGCGCCTTCATCAGGCCGGCGGGCACCGGCGCGGCGGTGGCCAACCGGTCGGCGAGGTGGACGACGGCGGCGTCCAGCTCGCCCGGCGGCACCGCACGGTGGGCCAGCTGCCAGTCGGCGGCCTCGGCGCCGGTGAGTAGGCGGCCGAGCAGCAGCAGCTCCCGGGCGCGGGCCAGGCCGACCAGCCGTGGCAGTTGCACCGTGACCCCACCGCCGACGTAGGTGCCCAGTGACAGTTCCGGAAACGACAGCACGGCGTCGTCGGCCGCGATCAGGAAATCGGCGCTGACCGCCAGCTCCGCACCGGCGCCGATGGCGTAGCCGTGCACCGCTGCCACCACCGGGGTCCCGATCGTGGTGATGGTCCGGATCACGTCGGCGGCCAGTTCCGCGTAGGCCTGGCGTTCGGCCAGGGTGCGTTCGGCGCCGGCGTGGGACTTAAGGTCGGCGCCGGCACAGAACGCGCGGCCGGCCCCCCGCAGCACGATCACCCGTACGGTGGGGTCCTCGGCGCCGCCGCACAGCTGTATGTCCAGCCGCCGGTAGAGATCCTCGTCGACGGCGTTGAGCCGCTGCGGCCGGTTGAGGGTCAGGGTCAGGATGTGGTCACGCTGGTCGGCGAGCACCGGTGGCTCGGTCATTGCTCACCGTCCGGGCTGAGGTGGCCGTTGACGTGCAGGGCGTGGTCGTAGTAAACGCCGAAGTGCTCCAACAGTGACTCCTCCGTCGTCAGCGCCTCCCGGGAGGCGGTGCCGCGCTGGGCGGCCACGGTGCTGGCCAACGCCTGGGCCAGCGACACGAACCCGGTCATGGACCGGAGCACCCCGGGGCCGGCGGTGTCGACCAGGAAGACGTGGTCGGCCACCGGCACCAGCGGGGAAGCGGCGTTGTCGGTCAGCGTCACGGTGGTGGCGCCGCAGGCGTGGGCGTACTGGCAGGCCAGCACGGTGTAGCGGGAGTAGCGGTGCAGGCCGAACGCGACCAGTGCGTCACCGGCCCTGATCTCGCGCACCTGCTCGACCAGCGCGCCGGTGGTGAACAGGCGTACGTCGTCGCGGACCATCTGCAGCAGGAACCACAGCAGGTAGGCGGCGCTGTGGGACTTGCGCAGGCCGAGCACGTGCACGGTCGGGGCCTGGCTCAGGGTCTGCGCGGCCCGCCGGATGTCGTCCGGGCCCAGCCGACCGAACGTGCGGGCGATGTTCTCCTCGTCGAGGCGGGCGCTGCGTTGCCACAGTTGCGCCTCGGCGTCGGTGACCGCCTCCAGGCGATGCACCAGCCGGGTCTGCGCGCGCAGGTGTTCCTCGCACAGTTGGCGCAGCGCCGGGTAGCCGGACAACCCCATAAACTTCGCGAATCTGGAGACAGTCGACATATTGACGCCGTTCATTTCGGCGAAGTCGCCCACCGACAGAAACGCCACGCCCTCCGGGTCCTGCAGGATCCGCTGGGCCAGGCCCCGGTAGGACGGCGTCAGGTCCGGTCCGTGCTCGTGGATGCGTGCGGTGAGTTCGGCGAAGCTCGCTGGCGGTGGGCGGTTACCCCCATCCACGGCATCCTCCGTACGGATCGGTCATGCAAGTAGATTGTGCACAGAGCGTCGATCATGCATTGCGCTCGTGCGTGTGGCTCCTACCTTTGCACGACTCGCTTGCGATTTCAACTCGATCCGACGACCAGTCTTGCCATGGCAGGGGCGCCGGCCTAATGTGACACCACACACCGCCGGGCCTGCTCTATGACTAATCGCAGGTGGCGGCGCGTAGATGAGGAGGATTCGGATGAGAGCACTGTCCCGCCGTACCGCGCTGCGCGCGGTAGTACCGGCGGCGATCGCGGCGCTGATGTTGAGCGCCGCCTGCGCCCCTGATGACAATGGCGTTGACCCGAGCGATGACGGTGTGCTGGAGCACATGCGGCTCGGGACCGGTTCGACCGGTGGCACCTACTTCCCGCTCGGCGGCGGGATGGCCGCCGTCTGGACCGGGGAGATCGACGGACTGCGGGTGAGCACCCAGGCCACCGGCGCCTCGGTGGAGAACATGCGACTGCTGCAGGCCGGTGAGATCGAGCTCGGCCTGGCGGTCAACGGCGTGGCCGTGGACGCCATGAACAACGAGGGCACGTTCGCCGACGACCCGGAGTTCGACTTCACCGCGATCGGCAACGTCTACGGCGAGGTCATGCAGGTCATCGCCCGTGCCGACGCGGGCGTGGAGACCATCGAGGATCTGGCGGGTCTGCGGGTGCAGATCGGCCCGCCGGGCAGCGGCACCGAGGTCATGGCGCGCGACATCCTCGAGAACCACGGCATCGACCCGGACAACGACATCACGCCGTTCAACGACACGTTCGGCGACGCCACCGATCAGCTGCGTGACGGCAACGTCGACGCGGCGTTCGCGATCCTGGCGCTGCCGGCAGCGAGCATCATCGACGTGGCCACCGCCACCGACATCGTGCTCGTCGACATCGTGGGTCCGGTGCTGGACGACATGCTCGCCGCCGACCCCAGCCTGAGCGTGCTGGAGGTCCCGGCCGGCACCTACCCCGGACAGGACGCACCCGCCCAGTGGGTCACCAACTGGGCCACCCTGTACGCCCAGCCGTGGCTGGACGAGGACCAGGTCTACGACCTGGTGCGGGTCATGTACGAGTCGATGGACCCGGACTCGGTCGGCCACGCGGTCGCCGCGGAGATCAACCTGCCGACCGCGGTCGACGGCCTCGGTGGCATCCCGCTGCACCCGGGTGCGGCGCGGTACTACGAGGAGCAGGGCATCGCCATCCCTTGATAGGCGGGACTCTGCGGCAGTGGGCGCCGCGGCGGCTG
>SLSW01000009.1 GCA_007130245.1 Micromonosporaceae bacterium | reverse complement strand
GCCGGCGGTCTCGCTCGAGGGGTTGCCATGATCAGATACCTCCTGAAGGATGATCAACTTACCCTCCAGGTGGTTGGGTATTAAAACCCGATCATGGTGCACGAACTCAGACGCAGCAGGGCGTCAAGCGTTGCGGCTTCGGCCGTGGTGGCGCCACGACGGTGCGGGTGGCCGACGGGCAGCCTGGGCATGAGTGCCAGGTCGACTTCGGCAAGATGGGCCTGATCTACGACCCTGCCTCGGGTCGGCGGCGGGTCACCCACGCGTTGATCTTCACCGCGGTGTACTCGCGGCACATGTTCGTGTGGTTGAGCTTCTCCCAGACGCTGGAGGCGGTGATCGCTGGATGTGAGGCGGCGTGGGAGTTCTTCGGCGGTGTATTTCGGGTGCTCATCCCGGACAACATGTCGGCGATCGTCGCCGACGCCGACGCGGTCAACCCACGGTTCACGACCGGCTGGTTGGACTACGCCCAGCACTGCGGGTTCGTCACCGACCCGGCGCGGGTGCGCCACGCGAAGGACAAGCCGAGGGTGGAACGCAGCGTGTCCTATGTGCGGTCGAGTTTCTTCGCTGGAGAAGAGTTTGTCGACCTGGCCGACGCGCAGGCCGGGGCACGCATATGGTGCGCTGATCGGGCGGGGCAGCGTGTCCACGGCACGATCCAGGCCCGACCCACCGACGTGTTCGCCGAGCATGAGGCCGGTGTACTGCTGGCGGTGCCGCAGCCCTATGACGTGCCGATCTTCAAGACCGTCAAGGTGCACCGCGACTACCACGTGGAAGTCGGTAAGGCACTCTACTCCGCCCCGAAGGACTACATCGGACTTCACTTAGATGTGCGGGCCGACTCTGCGCTGGTGAAGCTGTTCTGGCGTGGCCAGCTGGTCAAGGTGCACCCGCGGCAACGCCCGGGCGGGCGGTGGACCGACCCGCAGGATCTACCGGCTGAGAAGGTGGGCTACGCGATGCGGGATCTGGACCGGTTGACCGCCGCCGCCGGCCGGCACGGGGCTGATGTGGGTGTCTATGCGCAGCGGCTGCTGGACGATCCGCTGCCGTGGACCAGGATGCGGCAGGTTTACCGGCTGCTGGGGCTGGCCCGCCGCTACGGCGATACGGCGGTCAACACGGCCTGCGGTAAGGCGCTGGCCGTCGACGTGATCTCAGTGTCCAAGATCGCGTCGATGCTGGAGAAGGCATGCGAGAACACGCCGGCGGCGCCCGGGCCGCGCACCGCCGGCGCGGGCCGGTTCGCCCGCGATGCGGCCGAGTTCGCCACCGGTGGGCCGCAGCTGCGGCTGGTCGGCGACGCCGGCGTCGAGGGCGAGGGGGTGCGCTGATGGCTAAGACGACCACCGACCCGATCAGCGCGGACCTGCGCCAGATCCTGCGCACGCTCAAGCTCGGTAAGCTGCTCGACACCCTGCCCGAGCGGCTTACCCTGGCCAAACAGCAGCAGCTACCGCATGGAGAGTTCCTCGAGCTGGTGCTGGCCGACGAGGTCGCCCGCCGAGAAACCAACTCCGCGGCGCTTCGTGCCCGCGCCGCCGGTCTGGACGCCGGGATGCGGCTGGAAACCTGGGATAGCACCGCGGCGGTGCGTTTCGACCGTCAGCAGTGGAACGAGCTGGCCAGCCTGCGCTTCCTCGACGGCCCGCACGGAGCGTTGATCCTGGGCCCGGTCGGGGTGGGCAAAACGCACCTGGCCACCGCGCTGGGACACATCGCCATCCGGCGCCGGCGCAGCGTGCACATGGCCCGCGCCGACAAGCTGTTCAAGCGGCTGGCCGCCGCCCGGCCCGACAACACCGTCGAGGCCGAGATGCGCCGGCTGGCCCACGTGCAGCTGCTGATCATCGATGACTTTTGCCTGCAAGCCCTCGACGCCACCCAGACCGCCGACTTCTACGAGCTGGTGGTCGAGCGTCACCACAAGGCACCCACCGTGCTCACCTCCAACCGCACCCCCGATGAGTGGCTGGCGCTGATGGCCGACCCGCTGCTGGCCCAGTCGGCCGTCGACCGGCTGGTCTCCACCTGCCACGAACTGGTCATCGAGGGCGACTCCTACCGCCGCCGGCAACGCCCCACCGTGACGAAACCCAGTAACGAAACCTTGAACCGGGACGGGTCGCCATGAGCGCCCGCACCCGCGCCGCCGCCAACCTGGCCACCCACCTCTCGCACACCACCGGCACCCCAGTCGGCCTCTGCTGGGACAACCCCACCAGGCAGCCCGGAGGTGGCCACTGGCGCGTCGAATGGACCGACGGCCCCACCACCGCCACCATGCGCAGCCTCGCCGCCGACCACGCCCGATGGGTCACCCCACTGAAGATCACCACCCTGCGCTGGGCGCGCCAGTACAGCCCCACCGCGTGGGCGGTCGCGCTGCTGACCCACGCCCGCCAGGCAACCCTGCCCGGCACCGCACGCGAAGCCATCGCGCTGATCGAGTACGACCTGCACGAGCTCGACGCCACCAGCTGGGACCCGGCCACCCAACACGCCGCGGCCGACCTGGCCGGCCGCCACCACGGTGACCTCCACCAGATGGCTGCCGCCCTCATCACCGCCGACGTGACGAAACCCCGTAACCAAACCCCACCAGTGCCCCGCACACCGGGCCGTCACTGCGGCCACTGCCAACGTCCGATGCCCACACCCGCAGCCACCGGTCGACCGGCACGCTGGTGCTCACCGGGCTGCCGGCAGGCCGCCCACCGACACCGAGCCAGCACCGTGACGAAACCCCGTAACCAAACACCCTGCCCCGCCTGCGGCCAACCGATCCCCACCACCGCCACCGGCCGCCCCACCCGCTGGTGCTCACCGGCCTGCCGCACCCGAGCCTGGCGGACACGTCCCCACAACCCTTGACACAACACGTCCACATCGGCATGCTCACCAACGCGACCAGGTGGTCCCTAGGTCATGGCAACGCCCCGGTCCCATCCTCGTGGCAAGCGACACGCGTGCCAGGGGAGGCGGGCGACGTCTAGTGAGATAGACTAAATGGTTCTACCATGTTAGACTAAAGTGGTGAAACGAGACGACCTGATCCGGAAGATCAGTAAGGCGGCTCGCCGGAATGACCTCAAACTCGACCTGGTGCGTGAGGGCGGCAAGCATACGATCTACCGGTGCGGGTCGCAACAGGTCGCCGTGCCACGTCACCGCGAGATCAACGAGATGACTGCGCTGGGGATCATGGCCGACCTGGAAGACGAACTGGGCAAAGGATGGTGGAGACGTTGAGCACCTACACCGCTGTGTGCCGCCGTTCCGGCAACTGGTGGGCCGTCAGCATCCGTGAGCTCAAGGGAGTGCACACCCAGGCCCGACGGCTGGATCAGGTTCCCGACATGGCCCGCGACGCCATTGCGTTGATGCTGGAGGCCGACCCCGGCGAGGTTCAGGTGACGGTTGAGCCGGAGATGCCCGCTCCGGTCGAGGATGCCCTCGCCGCCCGCCGTGCGGCCCGTGAAGCCGAACGTGCCGCCGAAGAGGCCACGGCCATCGCGGCACGACAACTCCTCGACGAGGGTTACACCATCCGCGACGCTGGCCGCCTGCTGGGACTCTCACCCCAACGGATTTCCCAGATCGCACCACGGGCGTCACGGACACCACGAGATCAGACAGCCGCATAGATCGGGCCGAATAACTGAGGAGAGCGAAGTTGGGCACGTGGGCCGAGGCGCATCGGTCGTTGCCGAGCAGGTAGTCGATGCTGCGGATCGCCTCGTACGCCGCCCGCTCCTCAGACCGCAGCGTGTAGGCGAGCGCCCGCTCGCGCAGCTCCTCATACGTCATGCCGACCGATTCAAGGAGCATCTGCCGACGGTGCGCGAGCTCATCGCGACTCATCCTGATGACGGTGGCCATCACTGCACCTTCCCGGGCGAAACCCCGTATCTCGCCCAGCCGGCTCGTCAACCGACACTCACCACGATAGGACACGCATACGACAGCTTGGTGACACACGGCCCCGCCGGGCACGGATACGGTAATGGTCGGGTGGCTCGGCGGACCCGTCGAGCCTTTCCACGCAGGTCGATCATGAGCGCGGTGTTGGTGCCCGAGTTCTCGCACCACCCGGGACGCCATGTTCGCCGAATGGAGCCCGGCGAGTCGCTCAAACTACGCCGTGACCAGTTCGAGTCTCGGTGATTAACAGGATGGCCCGGCGCACCTAGACTTGGCAGCCAGTGGCGGTGCCGTCGCTGACACCGGCATCGCCGTGTATCGTATTCACAAACTCTCGCAATGCGTTGGCGACGCTCCCTCCCCCCGGAAGGAAACAGGTGGACAACGGCAAGCACACCGAACTGGCGAATCATGCGTGGTCGGTGGCGGACCTGCTGCGCGGCGACTACAAGCAGGCCGACTACGGCAAGGTGATCCTGCCGTTCACGGTGCTGCGCCGCCTGGAGTGCGTGCTCGCCCCCACGAAGGACGAGGTGCTTGCGGCGCTGGACAAGTACGCCGACCGCGACATCGACGTGAGCACGTTCCTGCGCAAGGCGTCCGGGCAGCGGTTCTACAACACCAGCAAGCTGTCGCTGAAGACGATCGCCAACGACCCGACGCACGCGGCGGCCAACCTCAACGCGTACATCGGAGCCTTCTCTGACAACGCCCGCGAGGTGCTGGAGACGTACGACCTGCCGGCGCACATCAAGCGGCTAAACGAGTCGAACCTGCTCTACCAGGTGGTGGGCAAGTTCGCCGACCTTCGCGCAGCTCCCCGTACGTCATGCCGACCGACTCAAGGAGCTTCTGGCGACGGTGCGCGAGCTCATCGCGACTCATCCTGATGACGGTGGCCATCACTGCACCTTCCCGGTCGAAACCCCACATCTCGACCAGCCGGCTCGTCAACCGACACCGACCACGATAGGACACGCATTCCACACGCGGTGACACAGAATCTCTCGCGGGACGAGGACGCGGTGGCCCGGTAGCGAATGAGCAGTCGCGTGTTCCACAGCTGCGCCACAACCGTAGAACAGTAAGGTATGCTGCATATGTGGCGAGGACGATCGGGTTCCGGCCGACCGACGAGGATCGAAAGATTATCGAGGCGGCGATGCGGGAGAACGAGCACACCAGCGACGTGATTCGGCGCGCCCTCCGGCTCCTGGAACGGGAAGTGTGGCTGAGCCGCGCGCGTGAAGACGCCACACGTCTCGCCGATGAAGATCTCTCCGACGAGCGGGACGCCTGGTGATCCGCGGCGCGGTCTATCGTGTCGACCTGGGCGAAGCCAAGCGCGGCCACGAGCAACGTGGCAGGCGGTACGGGCTGATTCTCAGCCCCACCGACATGCCCTGGAATGT
The DNA here is from genome assembly GCA_007130245.1 of Micromonosporaceae bacterium. Classification (GTDB taxonomy): domain Bacteria; phylum Actinomycetota; class Actinomycetes; order Mycobacteriales; family Micromonosporaceae; genus Natronosporangium. Next base: position 23,599 of record SLSW01000009.1, on the reverse strand, counting down.
GGTGACGATCGTCCCCACCTCGACCAGCGCCCAGCCCGCGGTCTTCCGCCCGGAGACAGAAGTCGCAGGCACGCCCACCCGCCTACTGGTTGATCAAATTCGCAGTGTTGACGTCAGATACATTCACGGGGAGCCCGTGGACTACCTTGACCGCGACGACCTCGCAGAAGTGGAACATGCCGTAACCCGCTATCTCGGGCTGTGAGCCCCGCCAGCGCCGAGACGGCAGGTGAGTGAGGGTCGATGATCCGGCTACGTGACACGTCTGCAACAGCAAGTCGTCAGGTGGCTAAGCGGACCCGTCGAGCGTGTTGGTCACCGGCGCGACCCTCCCACCCCTGGTGGGGGTATCAGTGGGTGCGTGGGAAGGCGACAACCTCTGCGCGGTGGCCGTCGCTGGCGAGCGTGTGGTCGCAAGTGTGCAGGGGTGCGTCGAGCGCTTCGGCCAGCGCCAGGTAGCAGGCGTCGTAGGTGCTGGCAGCTTCCGGATGACGGTGAGAGCGCGCAGGACCGAAAGGACCTCCACGTCCAGCAGGTGCGGGGCGTGAACGCTGGGTTGGAGCGAGTCGAGCAGGTCGTGGTCCGCGTCGCGGCCGACGAGCGCTTCGACCATGGCGGAGGCGTCGATGACGATCATCGGCGGCTGTCGTGGACCGCCTGCACGATGTCCTCGGTGGTGGGGCCGGTGGAGCGGTCCCGGTCCTTGAGTCGCTGGATGATCTCGGCGTTGGTGGGGCGGGCGGCGATGGTGGCCAGCTCGCGGGCGACGTAGGCGGACAGGGACATGCCGGCGGCGGCAGCGCGTTGCTTCAGGATTTCCGCCACCTCGTCGGACACGTCGCGGATGTACAGCGTCGCCATGAACCCATGCTTGCATGCTGCAAGCAACGCCGCCTTCTCCGCATACGCCGACCGGCTCGCCGTCACGGCCGGCCTCTCAGACATCGGTGACGAGCTTGATCGGCTGCCCGGTGACGGCTGCCACGGTCTGGAAGTCGTGGTCGTCGCACAGCACCGTGAGCCGCTCACGTTCGGCGGTCGCGGCGATGAGCAGGTCGATGGGCCCAGCCGACCGGTGCCTGCCCGACTCGGTGAGCGCCTGTTGGACCTCCTGGGCTCGTTCCCATACGTGATCGCTCGTCGGAACCCAGCCGAAGAGATCATGGAGCAGGCGCACCTTCTCCAGCCGGTCGGCCAGCGACCGCGCCGAATACAGAAACTCCAGCTCCACGATGGGGCAGATGGCGATGACACCCGCCGCAAGTTGGTCCGACCATGCCTGGCGGAGCTTGTCCTGCAGGATCCGGAACAGGCCCGAGGTATCGATCAGATAAAGCGCTGGGCTCACCGTCGATAAGTCGCCTTGTTGCCGAGGAACTCATCGAAGTCGCCTCGGTCGGCCATCTCACCGAGCCTGGCCAGGGCGCGTAGCCGGACGAGCCGCTGACCGACCTCGCGCAGCGCGGCGTTAACCGTGTCCTTCTTCGTACTGGTTCCCAGGACCTCCGCGGCGGTTGCCAGGGCCTCCTGGTCGATCTCAATCGGGGTCTTCACCAGCGCCATGTTGACCCTCCTCCGCCTTTCACACACGAGGATATCATAGATGTCCAGTCTAGATATCTAGGACTCCTGAACATATCTAGGACTCCTGAACGTGCGCCGGCTGCACAATGATCACCAGAGCGCGGCCGCATAGCGATCACAAAGTCGAGGCGCCGAAAGACCCGGCCCACGAGGAGCCGGGTGAGTTATGGCCAGACGATAGCACCGTCCTGCCGCGGCAGGGTTCGCTTAGCGGCTCGACCAGGCGATCAGCAACGACGGGCTGCTGGAGGTGCTGCGCCGCGGTGTCAAGGACCGGGGGTGCGCATCCGGGTGGCCTACTTCAAGCCGTCGCTGGTCACCTCCGACGACATGCTCGACAATTACCGCGCCAACCGGCTCACCGTGGTCAAGGAGTTGGAGTACGCCACCAAGCACGCCGACAAGGGCAACCGGCTCGACCTGACCCTGTTCCTCAACGGCATCCCGGTCGCCACCGCGGAGCTGAAGAACCCGCTCACCGGACAGAACGTCGAGCACGCCAAGGCGCAGTACAAGACCGCACGCGACCCCAGCGAGCCGCTCTTCGCCCGCCGGGTGCCCGGCCAGCCCGGAGGCGCCGGCAACCCGCCCGCTGACCCGGGCCGCTACCCCACCTCGTACCTGTGGAAGCAGATCTGGCAGCGACAACTGGCTCGACCTGCTGGAACGGTTCGTGCACCTGCACAAGGAGAAGGGACCCAACGGCCGCGCCAGCAAGCGGATCATCTTCCCCCGGCTATCACCAGTGGCAACGCCGTACGGCAACTGACCGCCCACGCCGCCCGGCACGGCGCCGGCCACAACTATCTCGTGATGGCCTCGGCCGGCTCCGGCAAGTCCAACACCATCGGCTGGCTCGCCCACCGGCTCTCATCGCTGCACACGCCGGTCGATCCGGCCGCGCTCGACCCGCAGGCGGTCGCCGACGGGCTGAAACCCGGCGAGCCGGTGTTCGACAAGGTGCTGATCATCACCGACCGGCGCAACCTCGACGCGCAGCTACGCGAAACCGTCGGCAGCTTCGAGCAGACCGCCGGGCTGGTGGTCAAGGTGGATGAGAAACAGGGCGCCAAGTCCGAGCAGCTCGCCCGGGCGCTGTCGCGCGAGTCCGGCAAGATCGTCACGGTGACGCTGCACACGTTCCCCGCCCTGATCGACTATCCCAAGCAGAACCCCACCGAGATCCGGGGCAGCCGGTTCGCGATCGTCGTCGACGAGGCGCACTCGTCGCAGTCCGGGGATGCCGCCACCGCCGTACGGGCGACCCTGCGCGACCTCGGCCTGGACGCCGACACCGATGACGACGGGGCCGTGGCCGCGCGGCCGGGTGACGACGACACCGAACGGGCGTTGCGCGCCAAAGCCGAGCAGCGCGGGCAGGCCGCCAACCTGTCGTACTTCGCGTTCACCGCCACCCCGAAGCACAAGACGCTGGAGCTGTTCGGCACCCCGGACGGCTCCCGCACCTACCGGCCGTTCCACACCTACTCGATGCGGCAGGCCATCGAAGAAGGCTTCATCCTTGGGCAGCGCGAATACCGGATCCTGGTGGTGGCCGAGAAGTATCAGACCGGGTTCGACCAGCCGCTGCTGACCACCATGTACGTCAACAAGACGCTGACCGGGATTTCGGCGGTGCAGACCCTGTCGCGGATCAACCGCACCGCACCCGGCAAGAGCCAGGCCGACCTGGCGGTGCTCGACTTCGTCAACGAGGCCGAACACATCCAGGCCACGTTCCAGCCGTTCTACGAGCAGGCGACCACCCTGCCGTCAGACCCCAACCTGCTCTACAACGCGCAGAGCCGGGTCATGTCGCCACCCATCCTCGTCGAAGCCGAGATCCGCGCGTTCGCCAAGGTCTACCTGGACGCCGAGAAGCACGCCGGCGCGTCGGAGGCCAAGTGGCAGCAGTGGCATCCGGAGCTGTACCGGCACCTGGAGCCGGCGGCCGGCCGCTTCACCGAGCTGGCCGGCGCCCAGGACGAGGAGGACCGGGAGCAGGCCGAGGCGTTCCGGGCCGACCTGAACGAGTACGTGCGCAAGTACAGTTTCCTGTCCCAGATCGTGCCCTACCGCGACGAGGAGCTGGAGGCCCTGTATCTGTTCGGACGGTTCCTGCTCACCAAACTTCCGCCGCGGCGCGACGGCGTGGTCGACATCGGCGAGGTGGAGCTGAGCCACCTGCGGGTGGTGAAGACCGGTGAGCACGACCTCGGGCTGGAGCCGGAAGGCCCGGCCCTGACGCAGGGCTTCGGCGACGGGGCCGGCAGCGCCCAGGAACCCGAGAAGTCGCTGCTGTCGGAGCTGATCGACAAGTTCAACGAGCGCCACGGCATCGACTTCACCGAGGACGACTTCGCCAGGCCCTACTACGAGACGGCTGACGATCCCCGGGTTCGCCAGGCTGCCGTCGCCAACGAGAACGTCGACAAACTTTGGCGTCGTGTTCGACGAGGTGTTCGAGGACAAGATGGCCGAACACATCGACATTATCGCCAACCTCGGCGAGCAGTACTTCGCCTCCGACAAGAGCTTCAAGCACTCGCTCAACCGCAGCGCCCGCAGCGCCGCCAGGCGGATGATCCGCTCCCAGGAAGGCGTGATCGACGACGTCGCGTGAGGGTGCAGGCGCGGCACACGGCGACAAATAGTATTATGCCTGATACTATCTTTGGTGAGAGTATCAGCTGCGCTAGTAACCGCGAGGCGTGCATGGATGGTTTCGTCGGCCGGAACCACGAGCTGCGGGTCCTGGATCGGATGCTCGCCCGGGTGGCTACCGGCTCGAGAGGCGGCCGCCCCGGGCGCGCGCTGCTGATGCGGGGCCGGCGGCGAGTGGGCAAGTCACGGCTCGTGGAAGAGTTCCTGGCCCGGGTCGAGGTCCCCCACCTCTACTTCACCGCCTCCGCGCAACCGTCGCTGCAGGCGGACCTTCGCCTGTTCGTCGAGGCGGCACGGGCATCAAGCCTTCCCGGCGCTGCCACCTTCGACGGCCAGGACCCGTCCACCTGGGACGCGGCACTGCATCTGCTCGTCCACGCGCTGCCGCGCGACCGTGCCAGCGTCATCGTCCTTGACGAAATGCCGTACCTGATCGCCAACGACAGCGGGTTCGAAGGCACCCTGCAGAAGCTGTTCGACCGGGAGTTCGCCCGGCTGCCGGTGCTGCTGATCTGCGTAGGTTCCGACCTGGCCATGATGGAAGCCCTCAACGAGTACGGCCGGCCGTTCCATCAACGCGCCACCGAGATGGTGATCCCGGCGCTGAACCCGGCAGACGTGGCCGAGATGCTCGACCTGCCGGCGGCCGAGGCCTTCGACGCATACCTGGTCTCCGGCGGGCTTCCCCTGATTCTCGACGACTGGCCCACCGCCACCACGGTGATGGAATACCTGGCCGACACCATCATGGACCCAACCTCTGCCCTGCTGGTCAGCGGCGAACGCAGCATAGCCGCCGAGTTTCCGGCCGAGTCGCACACCAGGCGGGTGCTGGCAGCGGTGGGCGCGGGCGAGCGGACCTTCTCCCGGATCGCCCGCGCCGCCGGTGACCTGTCGCAAGCTTCACTGGCCCGGGCGCTGCAGATTCTGGTGCGTAAACGGGTCGTGGTGGCCGCCACGCCACTGTCCACGCGCCGCTCCCGGGAGACCCGTTACTCGGTGGCCGACCCACACCTGCGCTTCTGGCTGCCGTTCCTCGGCCCGTACCTGTCCGAGGTCGAGCGGGGGCGCGGTGACCTGGCGCTGGCACGGATCCAGGCGTCATGGCAGTCGTGGCGGGGCCGGGCCATCGAGCCGGTGGTACGGGAATCGCTGCGCCGCCTGCCCGAGCGGCTACCGACCGGAACCGGAGCCGTGGGCGGCTACTGGACCCGCAGCAACCACCCGGAAGTCGACCTTGTCGGCGCCGACCGCGAGCCGGTCGCAGAGACCGTCACGCTGGTCGGCTCGATCAAGTGGCTCGACGACCGGCCGTTCGACACCCGCGACCTCGGTGAGCTGGTCCGTGATCGGGAACAGGTTCCCGGCGCCAACACCGGCACCGAGCTACTGGTGGTCTCCCGCACGGGCGCCGCGGTCGAGGGAGTCCACGTGTTGACGCCCGACGACCTCCTCACCGCATGGCGGCACGGGGAGGGTCCGTGACGGCGGAGCCGATCGCCGGTCGGTACGAGCTGGTCGAGCCGCTCAAGGCCGGCGGTATGGGGCAGGTGTGGCGCGGCTACGACAGCCGTGCTCGATCGCGAGATCGGCATCAAGCTGATCCGCCCCGACGTGATCGCCACACCTGGGCAGGCCGAGGAATTCGCCAGGCGGTTCCGGCGCGAGGCCCGCCTGACCGTCCGCGATCGGGGCGCAGGTCTGCACCGTGCTGTCGCACGCGCACGCCATCCCCGCGGTGCACCGCGACCTCAAACCCGACAACGTGCTGGTCACCGACGCCGGCGCGGTCAAGCTGCTCGACTTCGGCATCGCCGCCATCTTGCGCACCGACGTCACCCGGTTGACCTGTACGCACTGGGGTGCGTGCTGCACGAGCTGCTGTGCGGTCAGCACCCGTTCAGCGGCGGCACCGAGTTCCAGCTCATGCAGCAGCACGTCAGCCAGCGGCCCCGGCCGCTGCGGGAACTGCGCGGGGACGTGCCGCAGGAGCTGCAGGAGGTCGGCGACATCCTCGCCCGCCTCCGTCTCGCAAGCGATCCGGGACCCGCCCGGGAGGTGCGATGACCACGATCACAGTGGGCCCGGCCTTCCACGGCATCCAGGGTGTGGCTTACGGCGGTTACCTCGCCGGGTTGCTCGCCCAGCGGTACCCGGGTTCCCGGCAGGTGACGCTCCACCTCCCGCCGCCGCTCAGCACGCCCTGACGGTCGAGGAGCACGACAACGGTGCGGACCTGCGTGACCCCGAGGGCCGCACGGTCATGCGGACCCGGCCGGCGGCGGGCGTCCGCACCGACCTGCCGGTCCGGACCGTGGGGCAGGTCGCCGGGCACGACCCCCACCCGGGGTTCACCCGGCACCCCGTACCCGGGCTGCAGAGTTCGTGTGGGCCGTGATCGACTGCCTGACCGCGTGGGCGTTCGTTGAACACTGGTCGGAGCCGACCTGGTGGCCGGCGGTCACCGCCCAGATGACGGTGACCGTCGACAGCGAGGTGCGGCGGGACCTACGCCTTCCTGATCCAGCAGAGGCAGAACGGGTGGCCGGCCGGGTCCGCATAGACCTGGAAGCTGTCAGGCCCGTCGTTGTCGGCGGCCGGCTGCAGCAACGTGGCGCCCAGCGACATGACCTCCTTGTGGGCCGCCTCGATGTCGTCGACCCACAGGTCCAGATGGATCTGCTGCGGGCTCCCGTGCGGCCAGTCGGGCGGGACGTGATCGGGCGCGAGCTGCACCGCGACCCGCGGCTTGCTGTCAACGAGCACCGTGTGCCAGTCGTCGTCGGGGTCGACCGTGCCGCCGAGCACTCCGGCCCAGAACCTGCTCTCCGCGCCCAGGTCGGCGGCGTCGAACACGACAATCTGATGCTTGATCTCCATTCCGGCATCGTCACATGGTCATACGACATCTTGACGTCCCGTTCCTTCCTGATCGTGCGGGCCCGTTACCGGTGCAGGTGGCCGCGCAGCACGCGGGCCAGCACCGCCGGACGTGCCAGCCGCGACGGCGGGTCCAGGTGACCGGACACGCGCAGGAACTGCTCGGCCAACGCCGGCTCGTGGCGGGCGGCGGCCTGGATACGCCGTACGTACGCCTGCCGGAGCCGGTCCGTGAGCGGCCTGCCGCCTTCCACGCAGCCGATCGCGAGGTCGGCACCGATGGCCAGCTCCCAGGCGGTGTCGACGATGCGGCCGATCGCGTCGAACCAGCGCCGTGCCGACGGCACGCCACCGTCGCGCAGCAGGTCCCGCAACGTCACCGCCTCCAGCGCCCCGATCGTCATACCCTGGCCGTAGATGGGGTTGAAGCTGCATACGGCATCGCCGGCGACCAGCAACCCGGCGGGCAGGTGGTCCAGCCGCTCATAGCGCCGACGCACATTCGCCGGGAACCGGAAACCCGCCGGCTCGTCCAGCGCCTTGCCCACCATCAACGCCTCGTGCAGATCCGGGAACGGCAACTCGGCCGCGAACGCCTCGAAGGTGGCCGGGTCCAGTGACGGGCGGGCACCGCACAGCCCGAACAGGGTGGCGACCCACCGGTCGTGCTCGATGCCGAGCACCACCCCGCCCCGCGGCCCGTCCGGCGTGGGACCGATCGTGACCAGGCCGTCGCCGTCCAGCGCACCGTCCGGCAGCCGGTAGTGCCGGGTGGCGTAGCCGACGTCGACCGCCAGCCGCTCCTCCGCCGGCGCGGCGAAGCCCAGCTCCGCCGGCCAGGCCGGTGTGGGCGAGCGGCGACCCGCGCAGTCGACCACCAGGTCTGCCGCCACCGTCTGCTCCCGCCCGTCACCGGAGCGGTCCCGCACCCGCTCGCCCGAGCGGTCCCGCACCCGCTCGCCCGAGCGGTCCCGCACCCGCACCCCGGTGACCCGACGACCGTCCGGCGTTGTCGTCAACCCGTACGCGCGCACCCCGTCACGAACCTCCACCCCTCCGTACGCGCGCATCCGCGCGCGTACGTGCGCCTCCAGCAGCGGCCGGCTGGCCCCGAGCGCGGCCTGCCCGGCCTGCCCGGCCTGCGCGGTCTGGCTGGCGCGTACCCGGGCGAACCGGTGCCCCCGAAGGCCAACCGCGCGCGCTCGGGCAGCACCGTTCGCACACCGGCCGCCGCCAACTCGTCCAGCAGGCCGGGAAACAACGAGCTCAGCGCCTGTGCCCCGGCGGCGAGCAGCAGGTGGATGTGCCGGTCCTGCGGGGTGCCCTTGCGGTTGGCCGGTTGCTCTGGCAGGCGGTCCCGGTCGAGCACCGTGACGCGGTCGTACGAGTCGGCCAGCGCCGCGGCGGCGCACAGGCCGGCCATGCTGCCGCCGATCACCACCGCGTGCGCACCGGCACGGTCCATGTCCACCTTCCTTCAGCGTTGCGCTGCCCACGTCGCGCTCGACGGCAGGGGCCCGACGGGGCCGCCGGCATCCGTAACAGCTACGGATGTCCGGACGGCCCGGCAGCCTGCTTCTCCGAGTGAGCGGGTCACGCGCGGCGACCCCAGGTCAGTGCGTGCACAGGAGTCAGCTCAGCCGAACCCAGGTCGGTGAAGCTGTGCCGGGTGAGCACCTCGTCGTAGGCGCGACGCGGCAGCAGCTGGTCGTCGATCTGCGCCTCGAAAAACTGGATCGCCCCCATCACCCGGCCCGGCACGCTGGCCAGCCCCTCATCGGTGTCCGGGAACGGAAAGTCGCTGATGACGAACCAGCCTCCGGGCTCCAGCGCCGCTCTCACCCGGGCGGTGGCGACGTCGATGTCGCGGCACTCGTGCATGGAGATGTTGTTGACCGCCAGCGTGGCCGGCTCGTCCAGCACCATCTCCTCCAGCGGGCTGACCTGCAGGCTGACCCGCCCGGACAGCCCCGCCGCCGCCACCCGCTCGCGGGCCAGGTCGATCGAGTAGGCGTCCCCGTCGACCCCCACGATCTGGCAGGCGGGGTAGGTCTCGGCCAGCCGCACCAGGCCCACACCCGCCCCGCAGGCGGTGTCGACGATGCGGCACCCGGCCTGCAACTGTTCGCCCAGCCCCGGCACCCGCCCCAGCCCGCCGGGGATCAGCCGGGTGTAGAACGGCGTGCCGGTGCCGGCGACCCCGGCGATCCACTCCGGGCCGCACTGGTCCCACCACAGCCGCTCCCCCGAGGCGAGCACCTGCTCGAACCGGTCGAACATCTCGTGCTGCTCGAAGACCCCGAAGATGCCGCCGATGTAGGCCGGCGAGTCGGTGTCCAGCAGCAGCGTGTCCACATGCGGCGCCAGCCGGTAACGCTCACCGTCGCGCGCGCACACCCCGGCGGCCAGCGCCGCACGGCACCACACCGACACGTAGAAAGCGTCATAGTGGAGCGCCTCTGCCAGCTGCTCGACGGTCAGCCCTTCCGACTTCGCCGCCAGCGTGGAGATCAGGCCGCTGCGCAGACCCAGGCTGATGGTGCGGTGACTGGCGTAACCGGCCGCGTGCCCCAGCAACGGCTTGGCCTGCTCGGCCACCGTCGGAGACTGCGTCGGTGTGTCGGTTGTCGTCATGTCGGCTCCTGCCCCTCCGTGGTCGTGGCACCTTTCCCGCTACGTTTGCAGCGGGGGCGGGTGGTGCCATCCGTGTGCGCCCCTAATTCGTCCGCAACGGCTGGCGCAGGCGGGCAATGCGTACCATCAGCACCATGTCTCACCGACCCGAGCTGGTCGAGGCCGCTCACCAGGCGCTGGCCGACGGTCAGTGGGCGCAGGCGCGCGAGGGTTTCACCGGGGCGCTGGCGGTGGCCGAGACCGCCGAGGCGCTGGCCGGAATGGCAGAGGCGACGTGGTGGCTCGGCGACGTGCCGGAGGCGGTCGAGTACGCCGAGCGGGCGTACGCGGGCTACCACCGCCGCAGCGACATGGCCGGCGCCATCGAGATGGCGCTGTGGGTGGCACTGCGCCACCACGCCAACCTGGGCAACGCGGCGGCCGCCGCCGGTTGGCTGGCGCGCGCCCGCACGCTGGCTACCGAGCACCGGGTGGAGAAACTGACCGGCTGGGTGCGGCTGTACGAGTCGATGACCGCCGACCCGGTCACCGGCGAGACACTGGCGCGGCAGGCGCGCGACCTGGCGCGCGAGCGCGGCGACAGTGACCTGGAACTGTGCGCGATCAGCGAGATCGGCGCCAAGCTGATCAGCCAGGGCCGCCTGGCCGAGGGCATGGGCTTCCTGGACGAGGCGATGGCGGGCGCGCTGGCCGGCGAGGGTGGCGACCCGCTGACCGTGGTCTACACCAGCTGCAACACGGTGCGCTCCTGTGTCAGCTCCGCGACGTTCGAGCGCGCCATGCAGTGGGTACGCGCCGCCGACCGGTTCACCCGCCGGTTCGGCTGCCCGTTCCTGTTCGCGCAGTGCCGCACGCTGTACGGGGCGGCGCTCGCCGCCGTCGGCGACTGGGTGCAGGCCGAGCAGGAGCTGCAGACCGCCGTACGCCTGTCACGCGACGCCCTGCCGGCGGTGCACGTCGGGGCCCTGGCCGCGCTGGCGGACCTGCGGCTGTCGCAGGGCCGGCTGGAGGAGGCCGAGCGGCTGCTGACCGGGCTGCAGGACGAGCCGGCCACGGTCGCGGTCGCCGCCCGCGTCCAGCTGGCGCGCGGCCGGCCGGCGAACGCCGAGGCGATGCTGCGGCGGCGGCTCGCCGAGCTCGGCGACGACATGCTGGAGGCTTTCCCGCTGCGGGAGCTGCTCGGCGCTGCCGCGCTGGCCCAGGGTCGCGTCGATGAGGCCGCCGACCGTGGGCGGGCGCTCGTCGCTGCCGGTGAACGGCTCGACTGCGACATTGCGGTGGCCCGCGGCCACCGGCTGCTCGGCCAGACTCTGGCCACCGCGCCGGCCGCCGACGAAGCTGCCGGTCAGGCAACCGACGAGGCGGCCGACCACCTCGACCGCGCGCTGGCGGTGTTCGCCCGGCTGCGCCTGCCGCTGGAGGCGGCCCGCACCCGGCTGCACCTGGGCCGCCTGCGAGCCGGCACCGCCCCCGAGGTCGCCGCGGAGGACCTGCAGCGCGCGCTCGACTTCTTCCAGGCGGTCAACGCCGCCGGCGACGCCGACGCCGCCGCGGCACTGCTGCGCCAGCTCGGCCTGCGACCCGCCCGCACCGGCACCCGCGGCCCGGACCCGCTGAGCCCACGCGAACGGGAGGTGTTCGGGTTGCTCGGCGAGGGACTGTCCAATCCCGATATCGCCGAGCGGCTGTATATCAGCCACCGCACTGTGGAGCACCACGTGGCGCGGGTCATCGAGAAGCTGGGTCTGCGCACTCGCGGTGAGGCGGTGGCCGCGGCGGTGCGACGCGGCGGCGACCTGGGATGGAACGAGAGTTGACAACTCGCCCTTCCACTGTTGAGGTTGCGTGACCACACTCGGCGAGCAGTTGGCGAAACGACGGAGGAAGCGGCGTGAACGATGCGACCCACGCTGGTGAGATCGCACTGGTAACCGGTGGCAACAAGGGGATCGGCAAGCAGATCGTCCGCCGGTTGGCGGCTGAGGGCATGACCGTGTATCTGGGCTCGCGGGACAAGGCACGGGGCGAGGCAGCGGCAGGTGAACTGGCAGCCTCGGGAGCGGACGTACGCTTCATCCAGTTGGATGTGACCGATGCCGCGCAGGTGCAGGCCGCTGCCGCGCGGATCGCCACCGAGCAGGGACGGCTCGACGTGCTGGTCAACAACGCCGGTGTCATCGAGCCGGAGGAAGCCCCGGCGGAGACCACCGTGGAGCAGGTCCGGCGTACTTTCGAGACGAATGTCTTCGGTGTGGTCGCCGTCACCAGCGCCTGCCTGCCGCTACTACGCCGCGCGGCCGTCGGGCGGGTGGTCAACCTGTCGTCCCCGCTGGGCTCGTTGAGCCTGCATGCTGACCCACAGAGCATGGTGGCGAACGCGGGAATGCTTGCGTACGCCTCGTCGAAGGCTGCGGTCAACGCCCTGACCCTGATGTACGCAAACGCCGTGCGCGGGGACATGATCCTGGTCAACGCGGTGAACCCCGGGTTCGTGGCCACCGACATGAACGGCCATCAAGGGGTGCTGACCGCCGAACAGGGCGCGGAGGCCCCGGTTCGGCTGGCGCTGCTCGGCCCGGACGGCCCTACCGGCACTTTCCAGGGTCGAGCCGCGGACTTCACTGACGAGACCATGCGTGAGCTGGTGGACGCTGCACTGCCCTGGTGACATCGGACGCTGTGCCTGCCGCCCCGCGCGGTAGCTTGACAGCGGGTCTGTCCGGCGAGGACGCTCGGATGATGGCTGTTCATGAGATCCGTGTCGATCCGACCCGGCCGCTGCGGGAGCAGGCGCAGATCGGCCACAACCGCTGGCACCCCGACATCGCCCCGGTGGTGCGCTGCGAGCCGGGCGACGAGGTGGTCCTGCAGACCCTCGACGCCCTCGACGGGCAGTGCACGCCTGCCACCACGAACGAACAGGTCGCGGATATCGACCTGTTGATGGTTCACCCGTTGACCGGCCCGGTCCACGTGGCCGGCGCCGAGCCCGGCGACACCCTCGAGGTGGAGATTCTCGAGATGATCCCGGACAGCTACGGGTTCACCGTGCAGGTGCCCGGGTTCGGGTTCCTGCGCGACTACTTCCCCGAGCCGTACGTGGTGCACTGGGAGCTGGCCGACGGCTGGGCGGTCTCGCAGCAGCTGCCCGGCGTCCGCGTGCCGGCGGCGCCGTTCCTGGGCACGATCGGGCTGCCGCCGGGTGCGGCGAACCTGCGCCGCACCATCGAGCGCGAGCAGCGGGCGCTGGACGCCGGCGGGATGGTGCTGCCGCCGTCGGTCGACGGCGCGGTGCCCACCGACCCGGCGATCGCCGAATCGGCGCTGCGCACCGTGCCGCCGCGCGAGCAGGGCGGCAACGTCGACATCAAGCAGCTTACCGCCGGCACCCGGCTGTTCCTGCCGGTCGACACCCCGGGTGCGTTGTTCTCAGCCGGCGACGCCCACTTCGCCCAGGGCGACGGCGAGGTGTGCGGCACCGCGATCGAGATGCGTGCCACCGCCCGGGTGCGGTTTACCGTCCACTCCGGTTGGTCGATCACCGAGCCGCAGTTTGCCCGTACCGACTACTGGGTGGCTCCCGAGTACGCGGCCCCGCGGCGCTTCTACGCCACCACCGGGCGCTCGGTCGACCCCGACGGCGCCGTGCGCCCGGAGGACGCCACGCACGCGGCCCGCAACGCGTTGCTGCAGATGATCGACCACCTGCAGACCCGCGGGTGGAGCCGGCAGCAGGCGTACGCGATCTGCAGCGTGGCGGTGGATCTGCGGGTGAGCCAGCTGGTGGACGTGCCGCACTTCGTGGTCACCGCGTTCCTGCCGGAGGATATCTTGACCGGGTGACGGAAGTCGACGTGACCACGAGCCGGACCGCATCCGCGCCACCTCGCCGGCGGCGACGGCCGATGGTGTTCCGCGCCAGCGTCGTCGCGATCCTGGTGCTGCTGTTCGGCGTACCGTGGTGGACCCTGGCGCTGGCCGGCAACCAGTGGCCCGCCCCGGTGGTAGCCGCGCTCACGGTGATGTTCGCCGCCGGGCTGGCCGGGCTGCCGGCGCTGATGGTCACCGGGCACGGCAGGCGGCGCAGCGACCCGGCCGCCCGCGCCGGCGACACCCTGCTCGGCGTGGTCTGGGTGCTGTTCACCTGCGCGGTGCTCGGCAACCTGCTGCGGCCGGTGCTGGCACTGACCGGCGTGGACGAGCCGGCCCGATCACGGCTGGTCGCGGTGGCGGTCGCCGCGGCCGCGCTGCTGCTGGTGCTGTGGGGGCTGGTGGAGGCGCTGCGGATCCCGCGGGTGCGGCACGTGAGCGTGCCGATGGCGCGGCTGGGCGCCGGTCTCGACGGCGTACGCCTGGTCCTGCTGGCCGACACCCACCTCGGCCCGATCGACCGCACCCGCTGGATGTCGCGGCTGGTCGAGGTGGTCAACGCGCTCGAGCCGGACATCGTCTGCCACGCCGGCGACCTGGCCGACGGCGCCGTCGCCGCCCGCCGCGGGCAGGTCGCACCGCTCGGGCTGGTGCGCGCACCGCTGGCCAGGGCGTACGTGACCGGAAACCACGAATACTTCTGGCGGGCTCAGCAGTGGCTCGACCATATGGGTGAGCTCGGCTGGCAGCCGCTGCACAACCAGCACCTGGTGCTGGAACGCGACGGTGCGCGGCTGGTGCTGGCCGGGGTCGACGACGCCACCGCCGCGGCGTCGGGCCAGCCGGGTCACGGCGCCGACCACGGCGCGGCGCTTCGCGGGGCGCCGGAAGGCGTGCCGGTGGTGTTGCTGGCCCACCAGCCCACGCAGGTGGAGTCGGCGGCGGCGCACGGGGTCGACCTACAACTGTCCGGGCACACCCACGGCGGCCAGATCTGGCCGTTCCATCTGCTGGTGCGCCTTGACCAACCGGTGCTGCACGGCCTGAGCAGCCACGGCGGACACACCCGGCTCTACACCACCCGCGGCACCGGCTTCTGGGGGCCGCCGCTGCGGGTTTTCGCACCCAGCGAGATCACTGTCCTTACGCTGCGGGCGGCCTGACCGGTCAGTGCCGGCGAATTCCGCACTTCCTTATCCGATCACCTGGCGCACGTGGGTGAGGTCGTTCGCGAGGCCGGACTTCCGGGCATACTGCTCGGCTGTCGCCACCGCCTCAGCGAGCCGATCCTGAACAAGCCGCTCCCAGTCACGTGGCGGATCCGAGGGAAGCGGTGCCTCGACTGTTATGACGCTCGCCTTCCGGGCGAAGCCGGCCACAGAGTAGTCAACAGCGTGAGGACGGAGCGCAACGCCACCACGAGATGCTCCAGACTCTCCACCGGCGCTGCTGGTGTCTCCCCCGACGATGAATTTCACCAGCACCCGCGGGACACTGGACTGCTCACGGTCCGGAAGCCTTGCCCGCAGGCGATCCTGCAGCTGGCTCTCGATCTCCCTCCAGACCTCGACCCGCTCGGGGAGCAGGTTCCGCGTCTGAAACTGGACGGACAGCTCCGGCACGCGCCCACCCCGCTTGACATGCGCGGGCACCTTCCGCCACCTGACCCACCGGTCCAACGGGATGAGGATCGCCCCCACGCCACCGAAGACAAGCAGCGGTATCGGTGACACCATCCAGAGCCCGAGACTCGAGAACCCGTCCGCAGTCGCCACTCTGGTCGGCACGCCCTCGTCGACATAGACGGTGATCTGCTGACCTACCTCGTAGGCGGAGTAGGACGTGAACGTGCTCCTGAGCCTGCGCTCGAACGCTTCGCCACCGACCTCGTACGACACCATCAGATAGTCGCCGGCCAGGCGTTGGCTTCCGGCGACCTCGACCACCGCCGCCACTTCCGTGCCGTGGGAGACCTGCCGTGACACATAGTGATCCAACGCCCGCCACGTGCCCACGCCGCACACCAACAGTGCCAGCCCGACCACCACCGGGCGACGGAGCCGTCGTGCCAGAGTCATAGACCTCGTCCTCGCGATACGCCTGCCGGCATGGCGGTAAATCGTACGGGACCAGGTCAGTCCCAGTGGGGTGGCCGCTCGTCCAGCAAGCGTTGATCGTTGGAGTCGTCGAGGTCGTCGCCCCAGCCGCGCGCGTGCTCGTCCCCGGTCACGTCGGGGAGGATCTCCAGGTCGTCCTCCCACCCGCTCGATGTGCTCACGGCCCGCATACTACGTCCGGCCGGCGATCAGGCACCCGTCGCGAGCGTGATGATCTCGAGCTGCTCGCCGGTGAACGGGCGCCGGTCCCAGCCGCCGTAACGTTCGACGACCGACAGACCCGCCTCCGACAGGAACGCGTCCAGCTCGCCGACGTCGACGAACCGGAGTTGGCTCGGGCACCGCACCTCGCGCTCCCAGCCCGGGCTGGTGAACGAGCCGACCACCTCGACGATCCCACCGCCGGTCATCCGCGGGGAGGTGTTCGCCGCCCGCACGAGCGCGCCGTCGGGTGCGACGACCTCCGCCGCGCCGGTCCACTTCTCCCACGGGCGCAGCCGCGGGTTCAGCGTCTCGAACGCGAACCGGCCGCCGTCGGCGAGCGCCGCGCAGACCGCCGTGAGGGCGGCGGTGATGTCGTCGTCGGTGAGGAACACCTGGAAGACGTGACCGGTCATGATGACCAGCTCGAACTCACGGTCGAACGAGACGGTGCCGAGGTCACCGAGGATCCAGTCGACGTCGGTGCGTTCCTTCGCCTGGTCCAGCATCGCCGCCGCCGGGTCCAGGCCGACCAGGCGCCCGGTGTGGCCGCCCGCCCGGGCCCGCTTGAGCACACTGCCCGTGCCGCAACCGATGTCCAGCGCGGACCGCGCCGACATGACCAGGTCGAGGTAGAACTCGCTGTCGGCTGCCCACGGGTTGAGCTGGTCGTAGAGGACCGCCAGGCGCGGGTCGGTGTAGTCGTCGCTGTACTCGGGCTCGCTCACCCGGGCAGTGTGGCAGTGGGGTCCCCGGATGTCGCCCGGTTTCCGCGGTGCCGCCACGCGTGCCACACGGCTCAGCCATAGGTGAGCTGGAGCGGCACCCGGGCCGGGATGCGGAACCGGCCGTCGTCGTCGGCCCGCGCGGTGTCTGTGCGGGCCCGTCAGCCGTCGCCGGACGTGGCATGGGGGTAACGCCGCCGATGCCCATCGTCACCGCTGGTGACGGGTATGCGACAGCGGTGGCGGCGCCAGGTGGGCTACCTCCCGTGCAAAGTAGTCCGCCAGCGGTTCACCGCAGGCGTGCAGGTCAACGAGCACCCGCTGACAGCGTGCGATCAGCTCCCGGTCGGTGTACCGCCGCGCGGCGGTGAACACGCCGTGGTCGTCGTAGAGGACCTGGTACATCACGTCGGTGCCCAGCGTGTGCATCTCCGGCAGCGGTCCGCCCGCCTCCAGCGCCTTGACCTGCCTCGGCCGGATGACCCTCACCCGGCTGCCGCACTGCTCTCGCACCCGCAGCACGTGCAGTTCCCACTGCAGGTACGGCGTGAGGGGTTCTTCGACCACCCGTACCCACTGGACGGTGAAACCGAGCTCGTTGAGGCGCCGGTGCTCGGCGGCGATCCTCTCCCGGTCAGCCGCCAGCAGCCGCAACGACTCGTCCCACCGGCCGCGGGCGAACGTCTCCCAGCTGGGGTGGCCAGGTTCCCGCATGTGTTGCTGCCGTTGGATTTTCCAGAAGCCGGGGCTGCCGATGCTCCAGAAATGCCGCTCGAAGTCCGCCAGGTAGTCCGCCCGCGTCATCGGCTCACCGCCGGCACGCTCGAGTAGCTCACGCATCAGCCACGCCCCCCTTCTACCGACGCGCCCGCCCCGCGCCCGCCCCGCCGCTTCCCTACCGGAGGGACCGATCGACCACCTTGCGTGAGGGTATCATCACCGTCTATCGATGGACAGGTTCCGCGTACGGACGCTGCGCCCATCTGATGTGGCCCTGCTCCCCGGTTGGCCGTCCCGCCGCCGTCTGCGGAATAGTTGCCAGCCGGGCGCGTTGCTCTGGAAACGTGCCTACGGACGCTGGAGGTGATCATGGGGCGGACCGGTGCCGCGCGCGCGGACAACGACCGCCGCCCGATCCGGCTGGGACTGCGCGCCAACCTCGCCCAGTTCACCCTCCTGGTCGCGGTCAATGCCCTGGTCGGCGGCATGGTCGGCCAGCAGCAGACAGTGCTGCCGCTGCTGGCCCAGCAGGAGTTCGGCCTGACCGGCTACACCTTCCTGCTCGTCTACGTGCTCGCGTTCGGCCTCACCAAGGCCGCCACCAACTACTTCGCCGGCATCTGGTCGGACCGGTTCGGCCGCAAGCCGGTGCTGCTGGTCGGCTGGTTGATCGCCCTCCCGGTGCCGCTGATGCTGATCTTCGCCCCCAACTGGGGCTGGGTCATCGCCGCCAACGTGCTGCTCGGCGTCAACCAGGGACTGACCTGGTCCACCACCGTGATCATGAAGATCGACCTGGTGGGGCCGCGGCAGCGGGGCCTGGCCATGGGCCTCAATGAGGCCGCCGGATACGGCGCCGTAGCGGTCACCGCTCTGCTGGCCGGCTACCTCGCCGCACGGTACGGGCTGCGACCGGCGCCGTTCCTGCTCGGGCTGTCGTACGCGGCGCTGGCGCTGGGCCTGACCCTCTTCGCGGTGCGCGAGACCCGCGACCACGCCCGGCTCGAATCCGCCAACCACATCCCGCGTGCCGACGGGCTCCACGACCACCTGCACGCCGACCTCACCAACCGGCAGGTCTTCGCCTACACCACCGTGCGCGAGCCGGCGCTGTCGTCGGCCAGCCAGGCCGGCCTGGTCAACAACCTCAACTTCGGCCTGTCGTGGGGGCTGTTCCCGCTGCTGTTCGCCACCGCCGCGCTGGCCGTGGACCGCATCGGTCTGCTGTTCGCCCTCTACCCCGCCGTATGGGGGATCGGCCAGTTGTTCACCGGCGCGCTGTCGGACCGGTGGGGCCGCAAGCACCTGATCACCGCCGGCATGCTCACCCAGGCGGTGGCGCTGGCGGTCATCGCATACGGCGACAGCTTCAGCGTCTGGGCCGCCGGCACCATGCTGCTGGGCGCCGGCACCGCCATGGTCTACCCTACCCTGCTGGCGGCCATCGGCGACGTGGCCCACCCGGCCTGGCGCGGCGGCGCCGTAGGCATCTACCGGCTGTGGCGAGACAGCGGCTACGCCGTCGGCGCGCTCATGGGCGGCGTGGTGGCCGACCTGTGGGGGCTGCGGGCGGCGATCTGGGTGGCCGCCGCCGTCAGCGCCGCCTCCGCACTGCTGGTGGCGATGCGCATGTACGAGACACGGGCAGCGGCCACCCCCGGAATGGAACGACCGCCGGACGCGACCTGAGCCGCCACGGTCGCCCGAGCCGCTAGGGTCGAACCATGGCGGTGGTGAAGATCAACGCGATCGAGGTGCCCGAAGAGGCCGGAGCCGAGCTGGAACGCCGGTTCGCTGCCCGGCAGGGCGCGGTGGAGAAGGCACCCGGTTTCCTCGGTTTCGAGTTGCTGCGACCGGTGGCCGGCGAAACCCGTTACTTCGTCTACACCCGATGGGAGAGCGAGGAGGCGTTCCGGGCCTGGTCGGAGGGCTCCGGCAGGCAGGCGCACGCCGGTGAGCGGCAGCAGCCGGTGGCCACCGGGGCGAGCCTGCTCGAGTTCGAGGTCGTCCAGCAGGCCACGCCCTCGGACGACACGGCCTGACCCGACTCGCCGTGCCCGGGCGGTGCACCGTCCCGGGACGTTCGACCCTGTGCGGGCGCGAATGCCGTGTGAAAATGTCGGGATGTGGTCTCCATAGGTAGGCGCCAGGTCACCACCGGACCGGCCACCGGCCAGTCCGCCGTTGCGGCCGGCGATGTCCGGGGCCGCTCACCAGCGGCGGTCTGGTGGCGGACGTACCGCCACCACCTGCGGCTGCTGCGTAACGGCGCCATCGCATGGATCGCCGCCCTGGCCGGCATCGGCGCGGGTGTGGCCGCCACGTTCGAGGACCGGCACGGCACCGAGGAAGAGCTCGCGGCGCTGGCGGAGATGGAGGGCATCCCCGCTTTCGAGGCGCTCGTCGGCAGGTACGTCGAGCCGGCCACCGTCGAGGGCCTGACGCTGTCGCGGTGGGGGATGTTCGGCATCCTCGCGGCCGTCTGGGGGATGCTGGCCGCGACCAAGCTGCTGCGCGGAGCTGAGGACAGCGGGCACTACGAGCCGCTGCGTGCCGGGGTGATCGGTCCGCGCGCGCTGCTGGTCTCCGCGCTGGCGGCGCTGTTCACCACCCACATCATCTTCGCGCTCGCGATCGGCCTGGGCCACACCGCCGGCGGCATGGACGCGGCGACCTCATGGGCACTGGGCGGGGCGATCGCCCTGCTGACCGCGGTGTTCGCCACCGTCACCGCCCTGACCTCGCAACTGGCCGCCTCCCGGCGGCGGGCCGTCGGCCTGGCCGGCATCGTGATCGGCGTCGCCCTCGGGCTGCGGCTGCTGGCCGCCGCCGGCGGCACCCCGGAGTGGGTGTGGTGGACCACGCCGTTCGGGTGGATCGGATACCTGCACGAGATCGACGCCGCCCGCGGCCGGGTGTTCCTCAGCTTCGGCCTGCTGCTGGCGGTGCTGCTGGTGGCCACGCTCGCCACCGCCCGGCGGGACCTGCACGGCGGTCTGTTCGGCGCCGACACCGGCACCGCCCGGCGCGCACGCCCGGTGGGCGGCGACGTCGGGCTCGCCGTACGGCTGACCGCCGGCCCGGCGCGCACTTGGGGACTGATCATCGGCGTGGTGGCCCTGGCGCTCGGGCTGCTGGCACGCGACTTCGCCGACGCCGCCGCCGCCATGCCCACCACGGTGGTGCTGGTCGAGACACAGCTCGGTGTGGCGGGCCTGGACACCCCGGCGGGCATCGTCGCCCTGACCTTCTCCATGTTCGCGGTGGTGCTGCTGGCGGTCTTCGCCGCGGGGCAGGTCGCCGCGATCAGGGAGGAGGAGGCCACCTGGCGCCTGGAGCACCTGCTGGCGCGTCCGGTGGGCCGGCTGCGGTGGCTGCTGACCAGGGTGCTCACCGCCGCCGCCGCGGTGGTCGGCATCGCCCTGGCCGCCGGGGTGATGATGTGGGTGGCCACTGGGCTCGTCGACGCCCCGGTCGGCTTGCTCGACTCGCTCGCGGCCGCACTCAACATGGTGCCGGTGGCGTTGCTGGCACTCGGTGTCGGCGTAGGGCTGCTCGGCCTGGTGCCACGGTTGACCGCACCGCTGGCGTACGGCCTGGTGCTGGCCGCCTACCTGCTGGACTTCGTCGGCGGCCTGCTGGAGCTGCCCGAGGTGGTGCTCGACCTCAGCCCGTTCCGGCACCTCGCGTCCGTGCCGGTGGCGGACATGAACCTCGGCGCGGCGCTGGTGATGATCGCCGTCGGCGTCGTGGCGGCTACCATCGGCGTGGTGGCCTTCCGCCGTCGTGACCTGCAGGAGGCGTGAGGAAAGTGGCGGTGGGACCGATGGATGAACCGCAGGGAGAAATCGGCGTACCCGACTACGTCCCGGATGAGTTGGTCGCGAAGTACGGGTCGCCCCCGCGACCCGCGCCCGACGAGGCCGATGTACCAGCACCACCGGCAGCCGCCAGCGCGGCACCACCGCCAGCGGTGGACGGGCCGCGGGCACGCGGCGGCGCGGGATGGGTCGTCGCGGCCGCCCTCACCGTGATCACCGCGACTCTGCTGCTGATCGTCGTCACCGCCCCGTCCCCGCTGGTGACGGTCGGCACGCTGCTCGCGCTGCTGCTGATGACCGTGACCGCCGTCCGGATCGTCACCCGCCACCGGTGGCGGTGACGACCCGGCGTTGCCCACCGGCGACGAGGGACGGCATGATCGGGCGGTGATCCGGTTCCTCCTCAACGTCCTGTGGCTGATCTTCGGCAGCGGCATCGCCTTCGCCATCGCGTACGCCATCGCCGGCATCATCTGCTTCCTGCTGGTGGTCACGATCCCGTTCGGGGTGGCCGCGTTCCGGCTGGCGAACTATTCGTTGTGGCCGTTCGGCCGGACACTGGTCACCGACGCGCCGAACGGCGTCCCGTCCGGTCTGGTCAACGTGCTGTGGGTGATCCTCATCGGGTGGTGGCTGGCCCTGGCGCACATTCTCGCCGGCGTCGCCCAGGTGCTGACCATCATCGGCATCCCGTTCGGCATCGCCAACTTCAAGCTGGTGCCGGCGGCGTTCTGGCCGCTGGGCCGCCGGATCGTGCCGCTGCCTTGACCGTGCCCGGTCAAACCTCACCTGCCCGCCGGGGGCAGCTGATGGTCACCGTGACCGTCACCAGGTAATTCTGGCCGGGCGCGAGCGCCCAGGGCGCTACTCAGGCGTAGCAATTCCTAGCAGGTCCATAATAGGCAGAAAGGCTTGCCTGCTGGGTCCGCGTAGACCCGCCAGTCGGGACCCTCGCCGTCGAGCCGGGTAGCGCGCCGTTACGGCGCCTGACCCGCCACCAGATCCCGCCGCTGGGAACCCATCGGCACACCCTCCTCAGCCGCCTTTGCTCTGCACACACATACGCATGCAGAGGCCGACCCGGTCGTGGCCACCAGACGCACCGCAGCAGCCTGCCGGCTGCCACCACCGCGCAGCTGGCGGCACGATCGCGCCCTGCCGCGGTGACGAAGAGCATCGTGCTGGAGGCATCCAGCAGCAGACCGGCGAGCAGGTACGACGCCGGTGTGCTCACGATCTCGGCCAGCTCCACCACGCTCATGACGCGCCCGAGCGAACCGTCCTCGGCGCGCTGCTGGATCTCTGTGATCAGCACAACGTTGAAGAACCCGGCCACCGCCCCCATGCCGAGCAGCGCCACGGCGGCGACGGCGACCTCGCCTGCGAACCCGAGCGTGACCAAGCCCGCGGCCAGCACGGCGACCACCACCGTGGTGAGTCCGCGCCAACCGGGTGTCCGTCGGAGCGCTCCCGCGGCCAGCGCGCCGACGACCGAACCGGCGCTCCACATCGACAGCATGAGCCCGAACGCCACCGCCGTGGCCGCGCGCTGCTGGTGAGCCAGCCACGGCACACCCACCGTGACCGGGCCGGTCAGGGCCAACCCCGCGACCGTCACCAGCGCCAGGGCCCGCCGCAGGTACGCGTCTTCCCACACCGTGCGCAGGCCGGTGCGCAGCTCGACGGTGACCGACGTTCGGCGACGTTGTTCAGGCGCCGAAGTTACGGGCCTGACACCGAGGCCGACCAGCATCACCGCCGCCACCGTGTAGCAGCCTGCGGTGACCCAGAACGCGGCGCCCACACCGATGGTCGCGACCAGCGCACCGGCAGCCAACGGACCCACCGCGCCGAGTGTCTCGGCGGTGCCGCGCATAAGCCCGTTGGCCGCGCGCAGTCCGTCCGGGCACACCCTCGGCACGGCTGCGAACAGCGCCGGCCGGTAGAACGACGTCACCGCCCGAGCAGCACCGCCACCACGTACAGGTGCCACAGCTGGGCGGCACCACTGGTGACCGTCACCGCGAAGGCCGCCACCACGGCCGCGCGGATCGCGTTTGCGGCGACCATCACCCGGCGCAGGTCGAGGTGGTCGGCCGCCACTCCACCGAGCAGGGCGAACACGATCCGGGGCGCTACGCCCGCCACCAGGACGCTGCCCAGCGCCAGCCCGGAGCCGGTGAGCTCCAGAGCCAGCCACGCCAGCGCGAGCAGGTGGAACTCTGCGGCCACCAGCGCGAACGCCTGGCCACCCCAGAGGGTGCGGAAGCGGCCTGAGCGCATCGGCTCGAACATTCGAATACTAGCTAGTATCTGCATACTGCCTAGTATTTTGATACTGTTAGGAATGTCAAGCGCGGACGAACGGAGGGCAGGGTGACCG
>SLSW01000279.1 GCA_007130245.1 Micromonosporaceae bacterium | reverse complement strand
GGCCGTCCAGCGGCTCCACCTCGTAGCAGATCGCGGCCACCGACCGCTGGGCGAACGAGACCAGCCGGGTGGAGTGCACCCGCACCGCGCGGCCGGCGGGGGAGACCCACTCCAGGGTGCGCTCGAGGGTCCCCGCGCGCATGTCCAGGATCCGTTCGTGGGAGCGCAGCTCGCCGTAGCGCACGTCCAGCGGCTCGTCGTCGACCAGCAGCCGCATCAGCTTGCCGTTGGTGACGTTGACGACGGTCTGGCCCTCTTCGGGGTAGCCGTAGCCGGCCTCGGCGTGCGGCAGCGGGCGCAGCTCGTAGAACGAGTTGAGGTAGGTGCCGGGCAGGCCGTGCGGCTCGCCCTCGTCGAGGTTGCCGCGCATGCCGAGGTGGCCGTTGGACAGCGCGAACACCGACTCCGACTGGCTGAGGATCTCCAGGTCGAGCCGGTTCTCCCGGACGTGCCAGGGATCGACGGGATAGGCGCGCTCACGAATCATGGGGGGCTCCAGGGGTCAGCAGCTCGCCGAGATCGCGGACCACGATATCTGCGCCGTGCGCCGTCAGCGCATCGGCCTGACCCACCCGGTCCACGCCGACGACCATGCCGAAACCGCCGGCGCGGCCGGCCTCGACGCCCGCCAGTGCGTCCTCGAACACCGCGGCGCGCTCGGGCGCCACGTCCAGCAGCCTGGCGGCGTGCAGGAAAGTGTCGGGGTGCGGCTTGCCGCGCAACCCTTCCGTGCGCGCGGTGACCCCGTCCACCCGTACCTCCAGCAGGTCCGCGATGCCGGCGCCCTCGACCACCTCGCGTGCGTTGGCGCTGGCCGACACCACCGCCCGGCGCAGTCCGGCCTTTTCGGCTGCGTGCAGGTAGGCGACCGAGCCCTCGAACGGCTCCACCCCGTCCCGGCGCAGCCGTGTCAACAGCACCTCGTTCTTGCCGTTGCCGATGCCGTGGACGGTCTCGGCTTCACCGGTGTCGTCCGGCTCGCCCTCGGGCAGGGTGATGCCGCGGGAGGCCAGGAAGGCCCGCACGCCGTCGGCGCGGGCGCGACCGTCAACGTAGCGGTGGTAGTCGTGGGCGGGGTCGAACGGCACGAACGGTTCGCCGGTGCGTTCGGCGTGGCGGCGCAGGAAGGCGTTGAAGGCGTCCTCCCAGGCCGCCCGGTGGACACCCGCGGTGGGGGTGAGCACGCCGTCCAGGTCGAACAGGCAGGCGGTGATCTGGTCGGGCAAGCCAAGCATTCCTCTCACGGTAGTCGGGCCGCCGTGCCCGCGTGGTCCGGATCGGACCAGCTCAACCGGCCGTGAGATGTCGGCGGGCGTCCCGGTGGTCCATCTTTGTCACATAGGCCACCCCGATCGACTGGAACATCACGCTCTGCGTTTCAGGTGTGGCTTAAGGCGACAGTGAGTGTGGTGTGGCTCACTATTGAAGCCTTGAGCGCGCGGTGGGGTAGCGCGGCGCGGTCACCATACGGCACGCTGCGGGATCGTGGCAGCTCATCGCGGCTCCTCTCCCAAACGGCACCGCCGGCAACACTATGTCCCCCGTCACCGCCGGATCGAACCCAACGCGGTGGCCCGCACCGCGGTGCTCGGCGCGGCCGGCGCGGTGGTGATCGGTGCCGCGTTCGGGCTGGGAGACGTGCCCGGGCAGTCGGAGGCGACGACACCGGACAGCACCGCCCTCGACGCGGTGTTCCACGACCGCTCCGGTCCGGCCGTCGCGCGAGGTGGCATCGGGCGCGCGCCTGTCGGCGGCGGTTCCAGCGCCTCCATGGCGCAAGGGCCGTCGGCCAGCCCGACCCCGGTGCAACCCACCCAGGCGGTGGTGCCGGCGCCAGGTACGCCGCTGGCCGGATGCGAGTCGTATTCGGGCAACCGTCTGCTGGGTTGCAACCTGCTGCCGGGGCACGGCTTCGGCACCGACCAGATGGACTCGCTGGAACGGCTGTGGACCCGCGAGAGCGGCTGGGACCACACCGCCGAGAATCCTCACAGCGGGGCGTACGGCATCCCGCAGGCGCTGCCTGGCGACAAGATGGCCACCCACGGTGACGACTGGCGGACGAACCCGGAGACGCAGATCCGCTGGGGTCTGGACTACATCAAGAACCGCTACGGCAACCCGGACGGCGCCTGGGCCTTCTTTCAGGCCAACGGCTGGTACTGACCCCGCCCCCTTCCCGTTGATCTAGGGATTGTTCACGTGCTTTGATCTTCAACCACGTGAATTAGCCCTAGATCGACGGGTGAAGCGGACTGGTGCGCAGCGTCTCGCGTACGACGGCCACGATCCGGTCGGGGCGATGGTAGAGGTCGTGGTCGGTGAAGTAGCGCATGATCCAGCCACGCGACGCCAGCCAGTTGTGGCGATTGCGGTCGGTGCGCAGGCGGACCCGGTCAAGGTGGGACGCGCCGTCGTATTCGACACCCACCCGCCGCGCCCGGTCGGCAAGATCGAGCCGGTAACAGGGTCGGCCATCGCCGTCGTACACCTCGACCTGGGGTTCGAACCCCCGCAACCGGGCGTCGTGCAGGATCAGCCGCAGTTGGCTCTCCTGACGGCACTCCGCCCGACCGTCGGCGAGCGTGACCAACTCGCGGACATGTCTGACTCCCCGGAGCCCATCGTGCCGGGCGACCTCCCGTTGCAGCGAGTCGATCGGGCACGCAGCGGCCCGCATCGCCGCGTCGAGCACGGTGATGGCCTCCGCCCGCCGTACCGTCCGGGCCAGGTCGACTGCGCACCGTTCCGGAGGGGCGCACGGCACGCCGAGGGTGAGCTGCGGTTCACCGATGGGCACCGCGACCTGGTGGACGGTGATGCCCGGCCGCTGCGGGAACGGTGCGCCGGCGGGGACCATGAGGTGCACCGTACGGCTGGCCACCACGCCGAAGCCGTGCAGTGCCGCGGCGGTGTGGAAGCCGACCACGGCCTGCGCCGGCGCCACGAGCAGGGCGTCACGGATCCGGTCGAGCAGGTCGGGCGCGCCGGCCTGGCTGCGGTAGATCCCACGGTGGGGGCGTGCCAGCCTGCCGCGGGAGGTGCGCCAGGACAACGCGGCCCTGGTGACGCCGGCGGAACGTAGGTCGGTGCCCGGTCGGGAGGGCGCGTCACCACGCAGTCGGTGCGGGAGCACGCGCGCGTGATCGTAGATGTCCATGGCCGCGGATAGTGGCACCCGGACGGCACTCGTGCCGGCGGCATAGGTGTAACTGTGGACAACGGGCGCCCCTGTGGACGGACCGATGCGGCGGTCGTTCTTCTGCTAGTCTGCGACCCCCCACACCCCGTTGATCTAGGGATAATTCACGTGATCGGAGATCAAACCACGTGAACAATCCCTAGATCAACGGAGATGGGGGGGTAGGAGGGTGGCGATCTCGGTGCGCAACCCGGCCAGGCGGGCGCGCGCGCGTTGCCGCGCCGCCGCCACGTCCGCGTCGGGCGGTTCGGCCACCTCCAGGTACGCCTTGAGTTTCGGCTCGGTGCCCGACGGGCGGAACACCACCCGGGCGCGGGATCCGCGCACGATCAGCACGTCGGCGTCGGGCAACCGGTCCTCCACCGAGGCCACCGGTTCGCCGAGCAGCGACGCCGGTGGTGTCGCCCGCACCCGGGCCATCGCGTCGCTGACCTGCGAGACGCGCTCCACCCGGATCGCCAGCTGTTCAGTGGCGTGGACCCCGAACTCGGCCGCCAGCTCGTCCAGCCGGTCGAGCAGCGTACGACCCTGCGCGCGCAACCCGGCCGCCAGCTCGCACACCAGCAGCGCCGCGGTGATGCCGTCCTTGTCCCGCACCAGGTGCGGGGCCACGCAGTAGCCCAACGCCTCCTCATAGCCGTACGCGAGGTCGTCACCGGCCCGCGCGATCCACTTGAAACCGGTCAGCGTCTCCGTGTACGGCAGACCGCGCGCGGCGCACATGGCGCGGAGCATCGACGACGACACGATCGTGGTGACGTACCGGCCGCCCACCCCCCGGTGCATGAGGTGGTCGGCGAGCAGCACCCCGACCTCGTCGCCGTGCAGCATCCGCCACCGGCCCCCGTCCGGCACGGCCACGGCGCACCGGTCCGCATCCGGGTCGTGGGCGATGGCCACGTCCGCCCCGGTGGCGGCCGCCAGCGACAGCAGCCGGTCGGTGGCGCCGGGCTCCTCCGGGTTCGGGAACGGCACGGTGGGAAAGTCCGGGTCCGGCGCTGCCTGTACGGCCACGACCGCGGGCGCGGCGAAGCCGGCCCGCGCCATCGCCTCGGCCATCAGGGCGCCGCCGACGCCGTGCAGGGGCGTGTACGCCACGGTGAGCTCACGCGGCACCCGCGGGTCCACCAGCTCCGCCGCAGCCTCCAGATAGGACTCGACTATGTTGTCGCCGAGCACGGTGCCCGCGTCACCGAGCGGCACGGACGACAATGGACCGATGTCGCCGATGGCCGCCTCGATGCCGGCGTCGACCGGTTCGGCAATCTGCGCGCCGGCGCCGATGTCGCCGCCCAGCTGTGCTCCCAGATAGACCTTGTAGCCGTTGTCCGCCGGCGGATTGTGACTGGCGGTGACCATCACACCGACGGCCGCGTCCAGCGCCCGCACCGCGTACGCCAGCACCGGGGTGGGCAGTGGCCGCGGCAGCACCAGCGCCGGCCGCCCCGCGCCGGTGGACACCCGGGCCGTCTCGGTGGCGAACTCGGCCGAGCGGCGCCGCGCGTCGTACCCGATGACCAGTGGCCCGGTCGCGCCCTGCGCGTCCAGCCAGGCGCCGAGGCCGGCGGCGGCGGCCCGCACCACCGCCAGGTTCATGCCGTTGGGGCCGGCGCGCAGCGGGCCGCGCAGGCCGGCGGTGCCGAACCGCAGCCGGTCGGCGAACCGGTCAGCCAGCTCACCGGCGGTGTCCGGCAGCCGGTCCAGCAGGTCGCGCAGTTCGTCGACCGCGACCGGGTCCGGGTCGTCGTCGATCCACGCCCGCACCGCGGCCTCGAGGGAGTCAGCCTGCCGCCACCATTCAGCCATGCCGCCACCATAGAGTCGCCGCGCGTGCGTCAGTCCGCGAACTGGAACGAGCGCAGCATCTCGTCGAAGATGACCCGGCGGTCGGCGAACTGGTCCGCCGGCACGCTGAGATAGAACGAGTACGCGGTCTCGTCGCGCACCACCGTGGCCCACAGGGTGTGGCGGGCCTCGTCGCCGGCGCCGCAGGTGTACTCCAGCAGCGCCCCGGTGGTGCCGGCGATCTCGGCCTCGGTGAGGTCCACCCGCTGGTACGGGTCCGGGCAGCTCAGGTTCGGCTCGACGATCTCGATGAACCGCATCGGGTCGGCGCCGGAGGGCTCCTGCAGCAGCCGGAGCCGGGCGCCGCCGTCGTCGGGGTCGGCGTAGTCGACCCGGATCTCGGTGTTCGCGGTCTGCTCCCATCCCTGCGGCAGGTTCACCACGAAGCCGCGGTCGGCGAACTGCTGCACAGGCAGCAGCGGCTCGCCGGCGGGCGCGGACGCGGTCGGTGCCGGGGTGGCGGCCTGCCCTGCCGGCGGCGTGTCCGGCCCGCCCCCGCCGAGCGGCAGCGCCCACACCATGCCGACCAGCAGCAGGACACCGAGCCCGCCCACCATCGCCACCCGGGTCCGGGTGGGCAGCGACCGGAGCGCTCCGGTCAGCCCACCACCACCGGACGGCGACGCGGAGGTGCGCCCCCTGCGGGCCCGTCCGCGGCGGCCGCGGCCGGAACCGTGGCGCCCCGCGTCCGGCTGGTGCCACGACCCCGACCAGGTCGGGGTCCCGGTCGGGTCAGCACCGG
Source organism: Micromonosporaceae bacterium (assembly GCA_007130245.1). Lineage (GTDB taxonomy): Bacteria > Actinomycetota > Actinomycetes > Mycobacteriales > Micromonosporaceae > Natronosporangium. The sequence goes on along the minus strand of SLSW01000279.1, from coordinate 4,011 downwards.
GCGCGGAGGCGCCACTGAGCTGGTAGGAGTCGGGCAGCTGGCGGTAGGAGTCCTCGATGGAGCTGTACGGGTCGTCGTCCGGGCCGAGCATCGCCCGCCCCCCGACCCGCGGGCCGCCACTGACCGCGGCCGGCGGCGCCGACCATTGTGGAGTAAAGACAGCCTGGGGATCGGTCGGGTACATGGGGGTCCGGCTGGCCAGTGGGCCGGCGAGCAGCTCCCGCAGCCGGTCGCGGGCGGTGGCGGCGTCCCAGCGGCGCTCCGGATCCTTGTCCAGCAGCCCGTACAGCACCGGTGTCAGCGCTCCGGCACGCTCCGGCGGCGGCGGCTCGTCCTCCACGATCGCGTGCATGGTCGCGATCGGGTCCCCGCGGTCGAACGGTGCCTTGCCCTCGACCGCCGTGTACAGCGAGACACCGAGCGAGAACAGGTCGCTGGGTGGGCCGAACGCCGCACCCAGTGCCCGCTCGGGCGAGATGAAGTGCGGCGAGCCGAGCACCATGCCCGGGGTGGTCAGGCCGGAGTCGGTGGGGGTGCGGGCGACCCCGAAGTCGGTCAGCACGCACCGCCCGTCGCTGCCGATCAACACATTGGCCGGCTTGACGTCGCGGTGCAGCACGCCGGCGGCGTGCGCCACCTCCAGCGCCCCGAGGATGGCCACGCCGATCTTGGCGGCCGCGCGGGGGGCGAGCGGGCCGTCGTTGAGCACGATCTCGGCCAGGCTGCGGGCGTCGAGCAGCTCCATCACCACCCACGGCCGCCCACCGTCGGTGACCACGTCGTACACCTGCACCACCGACGGGTGCGACAGCACGGCGGCCGCCCGCGCCTCGCGCAGCAGCCGCTCGTACATCGAGTCCCGCTCCTCGGCGCTCACGTTCGGCGGCGGCGCGACCTCCTTGACGGCCACGGGACGGTTGAGCACCGTGTCGGTGGCACGCCACACGCTGCCCATGCCACCGTGCCCGATCGCTGCGCGCAGCTCGTAGCGCCCGGCCACCACCGTGCCGGGTCCGGCCCGCTCGGTCGGGGCCGGCGAGGTCAGAGGGTCTGTCACGTCACGCTCACGCTCACCACTACCGAGGCCGGGATCGTCGCCGACTAACCTATCGGGTATGGGCGAGGATGGGGTGTCGGGGCGGCACAGCGAGTCGGGTTTTGTCGTCAAGCCTGTATACGGCGAATCGGACCTTCCGGATGACCTGGCGGAGCGACTGGGCGCGCCGGGTGACTACCCGTACACCCGCGGGGTCTACCCGACGATGTACACCACGCGGCCGTGGACGATGCGCCAGTACGCCGGCTTCGGCACCGCGGCGGAGTCCAATGCCCGCTACCACCAGCTGATCGCCGCCGGGACCACCGGGCTGTCGGTGGCGTTCGACCTGCCGACCCAGATGGGGTACGACTCGGACGCGCCGCTGGCCTCCGGGGAGGTGGGCAAGGTCGGGGTGGCCATCGACTCCATCGACGACATGCGGGCGCTGTTCGACGGCATTCCACTGGACAAGGTGTCCACATCGATGACGATCAACGCGCCGGCAAGCGTGCTGCTGCTGCTCTACCAGCTGGTGGCCGAGGAGACCGGGATCAGTGGGGACGCGCTGACCGGCACCATCCAGAACGACATCCTCAAGGAGTACATCGCCCGCGGCACCTACATCTTCCCGCCGAAGCCGTCGCTGCGGCTGGTGGCGGACACGTTCGCCTACTGCCGCACCGAGCTGCCGCGGTGGAACACCATCTCGATCTCCGGCTACCACATGGCCGAGGCGGGCGCCAGCCCGGTGCAGGAGGTGGCGTTCACGCTGGCCAACGGGGCCGAGTACGTGCGGACCGCGCTGGCCGCCGGGTTGCGGGTGGACGAGTTCGCCCCCCGACTGTCGTTCTTCTTCGTCGCCCGCACCAGCCTGCTGGAGGAGGTGGCGAAGTTCCGCGCCGCCCGGCGGATCTGGGCGCGACTGATGCGCGAGGAGTTCGGCGCGCGCGACCCGAAGTCGATGATGCTGCGCTTCCACACCCAGACCGCGGGCGTGCAACTGACCGCGCAGCAGCCGGAGGTGAACCTGATCCGGGTGGCGGTGCAGGCGCTGGGCGCGGTGCTGGGCGGCACCCAGTCGCTGCACACCAACTCGTACGACGAGGCGATCGCGCTGCCGACCGAGAAGGCGGCGCGGCTGGCGCTGCGCACCCAGCAGGTGCTGGCGCACGAGACCGACCTGACCGCCACCGTGGACCCGTTCGCCGGTTCGTACGCGATCGAGGCGATGACCGACGAGGTGGAGGGCTCGGTGCTGTCGCTGTTCGAACGGGTCGCCGGGTTCGGCTCGACGGTCGACGCGATTGAGGCCGGCTTCCAGAAGCAGGAGATCGAGGCGAGTGCGTACCGCATCGCGCAGGAGATCGACAGCGGCGAGCGGGTCATGGTGGGCCTCAACCGGTTCACCGACGACGGCGACGAGCCGTACCAGCCGCTGCGGGTCGACCCGACGCTGGAGGCGGCGCAGGCGCGGCGCCTGGCCGAGCTGCGCGCCTCGCGCGACACCGCGGCGGTGGAGCAGCGGCTGGCGGACCTCCGGAGCGCGGCCGAGGGCGACGACAACGTGTTGTGGCCGATGCGGGAGGCGCTGCGGGCCAGGGCCACGGTCGGGGAGGTCTGCGACGCGCTGCGGTCCGCGTGGGGCAGCTACCGCCCGCCGCAGCACTTCTGACCTGTCGTTTCGGCCGTTCTCCACCCGTGACCCGGCGGTAACCGTATTATGTATTTTGCTAGGGTTGTGAGGAATTGATACCTGTACCGCGTGACCCTGACCGCCTACCGGCGGTTAGACAACATAAGGGTAATGACCACGGCGCGTGACCCGACGGCCGCTGGCATCCGGGGGGTCAAAAACCGTCCCGACCAGCAATGATGTGACACTGAGCGATCTAGAAACTACCCGTACGGAATTGCGCAGAGTCACCATTGAAGGTCTAGGCTGTCCGGGTCCGTGTGTCCATCGGAGAAGATTCGAGAAGCGACCGTGACCAGCGCGTTGTCCGTGCCGAGCACCCAGTTGCCGACACCGGGCCAGGCTTCCTGGCCCGACGCTCCGCCGCCCGGCGCCGAGCCGTTGCCGGGGCAGCTCGAGAGCTGGCTCGCCGCCGCCGGGCCACAACTGGTGGGCATCCGCCGGCACCTGCACGCACACCCGGAACTGTCGCATCAGGAGTTCCGCACCGCCGAGCTGGTGCACCGGGAGCTGTCCGCGGCCGGGCTGGCACCACGGCTACTGGCTCGCAGCAACGGCGTCATCTGCGACATCGGCTCCGGCGACCGGGTGGTCGCGCTGCGGGCGGACCTGGACGCGCTGCCGCTGCCCGACGTCAAGGACGTCGAGTTCCGCTCGACCGTGCCCGGTGCCACCCACGCGTGCGGACACGACGCGCACACCACCATCCTGCTCGGCGTCGGGCAGGCGCTGGCGCAGCTGGCGCAGCGCGGTGACCTTCCCGGCCGGGTGCGGCTGCTGTTCCAACCCGCCGAGGAGGCCATGCCCTCCGGTGCGCCGGAGGTCATCGCCGCCGGCGGGCTGGCGGATGTGTCGGCGATCTTCGCCCTGCACTGCGCACCGCAACTGGCCACCGGCAGCGTCGGCGTGCGTTCCGGGCCCCTGACCGCGGCCACCGACAAGATCGACGTCACGCTCAAAGGCCCGGGTGGGCACACCGCCCGCCCCCACCTGACCGTCGACCTGGTGCACGCGCTCGCCCGGGTGGCCGTCGACGTCCCCGCGCTGTTGAACCGGCGCACCGACCCCCGGGCTGGCCTGGCGCTGGTGTTCGGCTCCATCCACGCCGGCGAGGCGCCCAACGCGATCCCGGACCGCGGCTCCGTGCACGGTACCGTCCGGGTGCTCGACCGGGACGCCTGGCGGGCCGCGCCGGACCTGATCAAAGAACTGATCCGGGACGTTACCGCGGGCACCGGCGCCCACGCCGAGATCGACTACGCGCGCGGTGTGCCGCCGG
>SLSW01000329.1 GCA_007130245.1 Micromonosporaceae bacterium | reverse complement strand
CGCGACGCCGGGGCGGCTCACGCCGGCCGGGTCGCGCTCGGGGAGAAGGTCGCCCGCGGGATCCGGGCCCGCCGCGAGGTCGATGCCGCGACCCTGGCCGAGTCCCTGCGGCCGTACGCGGAAATGACGTCTTTGCAGGTCTCAACGTCGGTGGAGAGCTACCGCATCGCCGACGCCGCCTTCATCGTCGCGCTCGACCGGCAGCGGGAGTTCGAGCATGCGCTGGAGGAGCTTGCGCGGCGGTGGCGGGACCGGGCCCGGCTGCGCCTGCTCGGGCCGATGGCCGCGTACCACTTCGCCGACCACCTGGTCAGCACTCGACCGGAGGGAACGGGGCCATGGGGCTGCTGACCGGACTGCTGACACTGCCGCTGGCACCGGTGCGTGGCGTGGCGTGGATCGCTGAACAGGTGCAGGAACAGGCCGAGCACGAGCGTGACGACCGCGAGGCCCTGATCGAGCGGCTCAACGACATCGCCCGGGCCCGCGAGGCCGGTGAGCTGTCCGAGGAGCAGTGCGCGGCGATGGAGGAACAGATCCTGGACGAACTGGAGTGGATCAACGGTGACTGACAACGACGAGCAGCGGGAAGAGCGCGGCGGCGAGCGGCACATCGGCGCCCGGCAGGCGGTGGAGCGGGCAGTGTCATACATGACGGAAATGACCGGCCAGGAACCCGAGGTCGTCATCGCGGTCGAACCTGACGACGGGCGCTGGCACGTCCAGATGGAGCTGCTGGAGCTCGCACGCATACCGCAGACGACTGACGTGCTGGGGTGCTACGAGGTGACGCTCGACGCCGACGGCGAGCCAGAGGGATACCACCGTACGCGGCGCTACCACCGGGCATATGTCGGCGAGCGGTGACGGAACGCCGCCGCCGGGTTACGAGCCGACTCCGGTAGCGGTGGGGACACACGCCTCGGCACTCGCGCGCCCGGATCCGGCCAACCTGGCCGACGTGCTGGAGCGGGTGCTTGACAAGGGCGTCGTCATCGCCGGCGACATCCGGATCAACCTGGTGGACATCGAGCTTCTCACGATCCGGATCCGGCTGCTGGTGGCATCGGTCGACCGCGCCCGGGAAATGGGTATCGACTGGTGGCAGCACGATCCGATGCTCTCCTCACGAGGCGATCACCGGCAGGTCGAGCCCCGCGAATCCGGCGAGCCCGAGGAATCCGGCGAGCCCGAGGAATCCGGCGAGCCCGAGGAGCCCGGCGATGCCCGGGAGGCGGCGGATGGCTGAGCGCCACGCCAGCTGGGTGTACGCGGTGGTCCCCGCCTCGGCACCATCACTGCCAGTCATCACCGGGGTGGCCGACGAGCCGGTGCGGCTGGTCACACACGGCGACATCGCCGCCGTGACCGGGTCGGTCAACGCCGCGGACGTCGACGAGGAGGCGTGGCGGCGCCGCCTGAACGACCTGGCATGGCTGGAGCACGCCGCGCGCAGCCACCACCGGGTGGTCGCCCGCTGCTTCGAGACCGCGCCGGCGGTGCCGTTCCGGCTCGCCACCGTCTACCGCAACGACCAGCGGGTCGCCGACATGCTGGCACAGCGCGACCGGGAGCTGGCGCAGGCGCTGGCCACCGTCGCCCGACGCGCCGAGTGGGGGGTGCAGGTGTTCCGCCCGCCCCCCCAGGACCACCACGACGACCCCTCGGCGGTCGACTACAACCCGGCCCGCCCCGGCACCTCCTACCTGATGCGCCGGCGCGCCCAGCGCTCCGCAGTGGAGATCCGGCGCCGGTCGGCCGCGGAAGCCGCCGATGAGGTGCACGCTATCTTCCAGCAGCTGGCGGTGGCGGCCGCCCGAACCCCGCCGACCAACCGGCCCGCCGGCCACCCGGGCGGTCAGGAGGGGCGGATGGTGCTCAACGCCGCCTACCTGATCGGCGATGACCGCCGGGACGATGTCGCCGCCGCCGCCCGCGAGCTCGGCGAGCGGCACCCCGCGTTACAACTCCGCGTGACCGGGCCATGGCCGGCGTACTCCTTCGTCGAGATCGGCGAGGGGGTGCCCGCATGACACGCCAGGCTTCCGACCCGATCCAGACCCTGACCCGAACCCCGTTGCGCACCGGCACCCCGACGGTGGTCAACACGACCCACCGGGCAGCGGTGGCACCACCGGAGGAGCAGGTGGCGCTGGTCGACCTGCTCGACCGGGTGCTGGCCCGCGGCGTGGTGGTCAGTGGCGAGATCACGCTGACGGTCGCGAATGTGGACCTGGTCCACCTGTCGTTGCGTGCGCTGCTGTCGGCGGTGCGGCCGGACCTGTTCACTCGCGCGGAGCCAACTCGCGCGGAGCCACCGGAAGGCCCCCCGGCGTGACCGGCGCGCGGATCGAGTTCGAGCCGGAGCGGCCCGAGCGCGGCCTGACCGCGCTGGTGCTGACGGTGGTGGAGCTGCTGCGGCAGTTGATGGAACGGCAGGCCCTGCGCCGGATGGAGCACGGCGACCTGAGCGACCAACAGGTGGAGGACCTGGGCAGCACGCTCATGGCGCTGGAGGAGCAGATGGAGAAGCTGCGCGAGCATTTCGGGCTCACCGAGGAGGATCTCAATCTCGACCTCGGCCCGCTCGGTTCGCTGCTGCCCCGCGACTGACCGCCGGGTGCGGGATGAGGTGCACCGCGGGCGCCTTGACCGCGGCGGTGACGTGGCTACCCGGCCGTAGGTCCAGCTGCTCGCGGGTGGGTCGGGTGACGTACGCGGTCAGGTCGAACCCGACGTCGAGGTCGACCCGCAACAACGGACCGTCCGGGGTGATCGCCGTGACCACCGCCGGCAGGTGGTTGCGCGGACTGGTGGCGCGCGCCGGGCCGGGCAGCTCCAGGGCCACGTCGTCGGCGCGCACACACACCAGCACGTCGTCGCCCGCGGCGAGGCCGGGCGTGTCGCGGTTGGTGGCGTGCACCGTGTGCTCGCCGACCCGCACCTGCGCCACGCCGTCGACGTGACCGGTGATTCGCCCGGCCAGCACGGACTCCATCCCGACCGCCCCGGCCACCTCGACCGTGGCGGGACGGTTGAAGACCTCCTCGATGCTGCCGGTCTGGTGCAGCCGGCCGTCGATGAGCACCGCGATGCGGTCACCCAGGGCCAGCGCCTCGGTGCGGTCGTGGGTGACGACGATGGTGGGGATGCCGGCGCCCAGCAGCAGCCGGCGCAGGTCCCCGCGCAACCGGACCCGGGTCGGCGCGTCCAGCGCCGACAGCGGTTCGTCGAGCAGCAGCAGTCGCGGATCGGGCGCGAGCGCCCGGGCCAGGGCCACCCGCTGAGCCTCGCCGCCGGACAGTCCGCGGGTCGACCGCTCGCGCAGGTGCGCGGCGCCGGCGGCGTCCAGCGCTTCGGCCACCCGCGCGTCGCGGCGGTGCCGGGGCAGCCGGTGCAGGCCGTAGGCGACGTTGCCGGCCACGCTCAGGTGCGGGAACAGGGCGTGGTCCTGGAACAGGTAGCCGACCCGGCGCCGCCGCGCCGGCACGTGCACCCCGGGGCCGTCCCAGCGCCGGTCGTCCAGCGCCACGTCGCTGCCGGGTTCCGGCCGGTCCAGCCCTGCCAGGCACCGCAGCAGGGTGGTCTTGCCGGCCCCGGACGGGCCGAACAGGACGGTCACCGGGCTACGCGCCAGGTCCAGCGTGAGCGTGACGTCGAGGATGTGCCGGCGCACGCGGGCGGTCAGAGTCTGGGCCACACCGTCTCCTTGCGCCGCCGCAGGGTGTAGATGGCCGTGAGCACCAGCAGCGAGAAGGCCAGCATGACCGCGCTGGTGCGCGCGGCGGTGGCGTAGTCGAACGCCTGCACGTGGTCGTAGATGGCGATGGACACGGTGCGGGTCTGGCCGGGGATGTTGCCGCCGACCATCAGCACCACCCCGAACTCGCCGATGGTGTGGGCGAAGGTCAGCACGGCGGCGGTGGCAAGCCCCGCCTTGGACATCGGCAGCATCACCCGCAGCAGGGTGCCGGTGCGGGTGCGGCCCAGCACCGACGAGGCCTCCAGCAGCCGGCGGTCCAGGCCGGCGAAGGCGGTGACCATCGGCTGGACGGCGAACGGCAGGCTGGACAGCACGGAGGCGATCACCAGCGAAGTGAAGGTGAACGCGAGGGTGGCGCCGGTCAGCTCCTGCCACCACTGCCCGAACGGTGAGCGGGTGCCCAGCGCGGTGAGCACGTAGAAGCCGAGCACGGTCGGCGGCAGCACCAGCGGCAGCGCCACCACCGCCTCCACGACCACCCCGATCCGGCGCCGGGTCAACGCCAGCCAGGCTGCCAGCGGCACCGCCACCGGCAGCAGGATCGCGGTGGTGACGCCGGCCAGCCGGAGGCTGACCCCGATCGCTTCCCAGTCCATCGATGCTCAGCCGCCGGGTGGGTAGAAGCCGTACGTCTCGAGGATGGCGGCCCCGTCCGGACTGATGAGGAACTCGCGCAGTCGCTCGGCCGCTTCCCGGTCGGCCGCCCCGGCCAGCACCACTCCTCCCTGGTCAAGGCGGGGGAACGAGTCCAACGGCACTTCGGTGAAGTCGCCCGTCTGTTCCAGCGGTGTGGAGAGCACGAGCGAGAGGGCGATGACCGCCACCGGTGCGTTGCCGGACGCGGCGAACTCGCCGGCCTGGGCGACGTTCTCCCCCAACACCAGCTTGTCTCGCACCGCCTCGTATACCCCGGCCGACGTCATCGCCGCGACCGCGGCCTGTCCGTAGGGCGCGTGTTCCGGGTTGGCGATGGCCACCCGGGCGACCGCCTGGTCGGTCAGGCCGGCCAGCCCGGCCGACGGGTCGGCCGGGCTGCCGTCCGGCGCCCACACCACCAGACGGCCCACCGCGTAGTCGAACAGGTCATCCGGCGGCGCCAGTCCGGCCTCGACCAGACCTTCCGGATAGGACATGTCTGCCGACAGGTAGACATCGAACGGTGCCCCGTTACGGATCTGCTGGTAGAAGGTGCCCGACGAGCCGTAGGTGGTCTCCACGCGTACCGGCGGGTGGGCCGCGGCCAGGGCGTCGGCCACCTCGTCCAGGGCAAATTTGAGGTCCGCCGCGGCCGCCACCCGGACGGTCGGCACCTGCTGGCCGGCGCCGGAGGTGCCGTCCGCGCAACCGGCGCCGGCCAGCAGCGCCACCGCCAGGGCGAGCCAAAGCACCGCCACGCGCGCCCGGTGCCGGCTCATCCGTGCGCCTCCCCCGCCTCGATGACCACGGTGGTGGCCTTGACTACGGCGGTGGCCAGCGCTCCGGGCCGCAGGTCCAGCTCCTGAGCAGCCTCGCGGGTCATCAGCGACACCAGGTGGAACCGGCCGGCGGCCACGTCCACCCGGGCCATGACGCCGTCCATGGTCACGTCGGTGACGATGCCGGGCAGCCGGTTGCGCGCCGAGACCCGGCCGCCGTCGTCGTCGGCGGTCCTCGCGCGGGCGAACGCCGCCAGCGCCCGCCCGTCGATCACCTGCCGGCCGGCGTCGTCGCGGCCGGCCGGCAGGTGGTCGGAGGCCACCCAACGACGGACGGTGTCATCGCTGACACCGAGCAGCTCGGCCACCTCGCTGATCCGATAATGCGGCACAACAGTCAGGATACATCCGCATCCACGGCACGATTCGTGCTATCGTCACGCTGATCAGGGACAGCTCGAGGCCGGTCCTGCTAGCGGGTCAGGCGGAACGTGAAGTAGTCCACCCGGACTCCGTCCCTGGTCAGATCATGCTCTGCCACCACCTCGCTGGTGAAGCCCTCCTCGGCGATGAGTTGGCGCAGGTAGCCGAGGTCCCCGGAGGTGCCGAAGAAGACCAGCATCCGGCCGCGACCGGTCAGGAAGTGTCGGGCGGCCCGGAAGAACCGGGTCATCGCCCGGTAGCCTTCGTCGGTGCTGGCCGCCTCCAGCAGGCTACGCGGCGCAAACCACCGGAACGGTGGGTCGAAGATGATCAGGTCGAATTCTCCACCGACGTCACTGAAGACGTCGCTGGACCGCACCGTGACCCGGCCGGCCACGTCATTGCGGAACACGTTGCTGCGGGCGGCTTCCACCGCGTGCGGGTTGATGTCCACGGCGAGCACGTCCGTGGATCGCGAGGCGGCCAGGATCGCGTTGACACCGCATCCGGTGCCCATGTCCAGCACCCGGTCATCGGCACGCACCTCCCGCAGCACCGTCTCACCCAGCAGGTGCGACATGCCGGTGATCGGGTGCACGTCCGGCGGCACCTCGAACCTGCGGCCGAGGTAGGTGAACGTACGGGTGACGGCGCCCTCCGCCAACGCGGCAGCGTACGCGTTCTCGTGCCACTGGCGGATGCGTTCGACCTCGGCGGCCGGGATGGTGGGGCGGAAACCCGCCGGCGCCTGCTCCCCGTCGCTGTCCACCCGGGCACGATAGCCGATGCCCCACCGTCCACGGCAATCAATATGACTCGTCCGCAGGTGCTGTCGCGTGCCCGCCGCCCTGTCGGCAATCCGTCAGCATCCGCAGCTGCAGTTTCCGTGATGCGTAGCATTCTGACGTCGGACGGTTGCGATCAGTCGGATCCAGCTCGTCCGTTGTCAGATCTGATGTGGAGGATGGGATGCGCAGAGTAAGGATGCTGGTCGCGGCCGCGGGTGCGGCGGCGATGATCGCCGTCGCCGGATGCGGCGGCGGCGGCAACGACAACGGCGGCAACGGCAACGGCGGCAACGGCAACGGCGGCAACGGCAACGGCGGCACCGAGGCGAGAATCGAAGCCAGCAGCGTCACGTTCGCCGGTGAGGAGCTGCCGATCCACCAAATCATGTGCGGAGGCTCGGAGGGCGACCGGCATGTGACGGCCAACGTCGGCGACCCCGATGACAACGTCTTCCTGTTCGTCGAGGAGACCAGCGATAACGCACGCCTGCGCCTGACCCGAGGACAGGGCACAGAGTTCCATGGTCACTCGTGGTATGCGTCCTCCCCCAGCCCGGACGAAGCCACGATCGACTCCGACGGCGCCCGTGGCGATCTCGAGCTGCGTTGGGACACCAGCAGCGGAAACGACGAGCCCAGCGAGGCGGAAGATGAGCAGATCACCTTTGAGCTGAGCTGCGCCTAAAGCCGTCAGTCTCGTCGCGGGACGCTGTCGCGCAGGGGCAGGCGCCGGCGCACGCCGGCGCCTGCCGTGGCCTCATCACTGCCGGCCCACCGCCGGCTGTTCCACTGACGCAGGTGTAAGACCAAGCTGCCGCAGCAGGTACGGCGTGAGCGCCAGCCCCACGTAGCCGAGCAGCAGGAAGCGGGTGAAGCCGCCGAACGGGTCGGCCTTGACGGCCTCGGGCAGCAGTGCACTGGTGCCCAGTAGGACCGCGAACACCAGCACCAGGCCGATCGCGGCCGCCGCCACGCGTCGCCCGGCCCCTGCCGGCACCCGGTGGCGGATCAGCAGCGGCGCGGTGAGAAACGCCGCCAGCCCGCCCATGAGCAGCGCCGAGTCGACCACCGGCAGCAGCAGGTGCAGCAGCAGCGGCACGAGCAGCCCCAGCGCGAACAGCAGCGGCACCGGCAGTCGCGGCCACCACGACCCGACCAGCCGCGGGCCGTACCACTGCACCGCCACCGCCACCGCGACTACGACGGCGGCGATGGCCAGGCCGCCGACGATGTCGACCGGAATGTGGACGCCCAGGTAGATGCGGCTGATCGAGATCAGCGCCACCACCACCACGGCCAGCACCCAGAACGCCGGGCGGCGTACCTGGCAGGCCAGGTAGCCCCAGAAGGTCCCGGCCCCCTGCGCGTGGCCGCTGGGGAACCCCGCTCCCGGCGCGGTGGCCACCGCCTCCTCGCCGCGCGCCACGCCCGGGTCGATGTCGAACGGTCGGGGTGTGTCGACGATCCCTTTCAGGTGGAAGTTCGCGAAAAAGCTCAGCATCAGCGCGATGCCCACCCGGCGGCCCCACAGCGGGCTGACTCCCAGGTAGATGATCACAAGCAGCGCGATGTAGGCCTGCTCGTCACCGAGGTCAGTGATCACGAGCATCACGCGGTCCAGTGCCGGTGAGGCGAACTGTTGCAGGAACGCGATGGTCTCCACGGTCGTCTCCAGGGGTGCGGGGTGGCTACAGTCTGACCGACCCGGCCGGGCCGCGGAAGCCCGGAAGTCGCTCGCCGTGCCCACCGCGCGCTGGCAGCATCGGCAGCCGTGACCGACCGCCCACCACCACCGCCCCGGTTCGCCTCCCGCCGCGAGTACGTCGACCGGCTCGGCGACCCGGCGTACTGGATGCCGTACCTGCGGACGGTGCTGGCAAGGCACGGCCTGCCGGACGCCGATGCCAGCGCCGGCGTCATCGGCACCTACCCCACCTTCCTGGTCGGCGCGGTGGTGGTGAAACTGTTCGGCCACTTCCCGTCCTGGCGCGACGACCACGACGTGGAGCAGGCGGTGCTGCGCCTGCTCGACCACAACCGCGACATCCCCGCACCACGGCTGCTCGCGCACGGTCGCCTGTACGACGACCCGGAGCCGTGGCCCTATCTGGTGGTGGAACGGGTGCCCGGATGCGACTGGCAGGAGGCGGCGCTGGCGCCGCCGCAGCGGCACCACGTGGCCGAGCAGCTCGGGGCAGCCGTACGCCGCCTGCATGACCTGCCGGCACCGACGGACGGTCCGGCGGCGCGGGACTGCCTCGCAGCGCGGCACCGCACCTGGGGCTCGCTGCCGGCGCACCTGGCCGACCAGGTCGAGGCGTACCCGGTGCCGCCGTCGTACCCGCGCCGCCTGGTGCACGCCGACCTGACGCCCGAGCACGTCTTCGTCGATGGCGGCCGGCTGAGCGGGATCATCGACTGGGGCGACGCCATGACCACTGATCCGCACTACGAGCTCGGGCCGCTGCACCTGGGCGTGTTCGACGGGGACCGCTCGCTGCTGCGGGCGTTTCTGGCCGGCTACGGCTGGGCGGTCGACGACGGTTTCGCCCACCGTGCGCTGAGCGCCGCGCTGCGGCACCAGTTCGACCTGTTCACCTCGCCACGGCTACGCCTGGACCGGTTCGCCACCCTGGACGAGGTGGCCGCCGCCCTGTTCGGCGTCGACGACCGGTGAGCGGCGGTCAGCTCGTCAGCGCCGCCAGCGCGGCCCGGATGCGGGTGTCGGCCTCCTCGGCCACCGGCTCCAGCGCCGGCAGTTCCGGCACCGTGACCATGACCGCGGGGTCCAGCGCCTGCACCACGGTGCGCCCGTCGGGCGCGGCGCGCACCACCACGTTGCAGGGCAGCAGCACACCGATCTCACGGTCCACCCCGAGCGCCCGGTGCGCCAGCTGCGGGTTGCAGGCGCCGAGGATGACGTACTCCTCCATCTCCTCGCCCAGCTTCTCCCGCATGGTGGCCCGCACGTCGATCTCCGTGAGCACACCGAAGCCCTGCTGCGCCAGCGCCTCCTTCACCCTCGGCACGGCGTCGGCGTACGGCAGGTCCAGGGTGATCGTCCGGGAGTAGTCCATGCGCCTGTGCTACCCCGAACCGGCCCGCCGCATGCCCGGCGGCATGGTGTCATCCGCACGCCCCGCGGGTATGGACATCCACATGACCACTGATGTACGTCCGGTGCCGTCCGACGCCGTGGACCGGGTACGCGCGCACACCCATCCCGAGGTGCAGGCGCGTCTCGACCGGGAGCTCACCGACCGGTTGCGGCACCTGTCCACCGCCGGTCGCGAGGCCATCAACCGTCGCCTGGCCGAGCTGGATGACGAGTCCGACGTCGAGCGCGTGCTGGAGGCCAACGCCGCCACGCTCGCGCTGGCGGGGGTGCTCCTGGGCACGACTGTCAGCCGCCGGTG
>SLSW01000113.1 GCA_007130245.1 Micromonosporaceae bacterium | reverse complement strand
GATCGGGTTGTTCGTGGCCGCGCTCGCCGCCGGTGGCGGTTGGTGGGCCGAGCCGGTGCGAGCCGGCGGGATGCTGGCGGCGTTCGGGTTCGTCGCCGCGTGGTACGGGTCGGCGCGCACGACCGGACTGCTGGCGGCGGTGGCCGCGCGCACGCCGGCGGTGCTGCGCCACGCCGCCCGGACCGGCCTGGTGGCGGCGCTGCTGGTGGTGGCCGCGGGGGCGGCGACGGTGGGCGTGTCGGTAGCGCTGAGCGCCGGCGACGCCGTCGACACCGTGGCCGTCTACGGCACCGGAGTGGCCGGGCAGGCCGGGCTCATCCTGCTGTGCCTGGCGTACGCGCCGAATCTCGCGGTCTGGGCGGCGGCGTACCTGCTCGGACCCGGCTTCGCCGTCGGCGCCGGCACCGTGATCAGTAGCAGCGAGGTCGCCGCCGGCCCGCTGCCGGCGCTGCCGGTCTTCGCCGGCCTGCCCGACGGGCCGCTGCCGGCGCTCGGGGCGACGTTGCTGGCCGTGCCCACGCTGGCCGGTCTGGTCGCCGGCTGGCTGCTGGCGGTCCGGCTGCGTGCGCCCGGCCCGCCGCCGTCGTGGCCGACCCTGCTGGGCGCCGGGCTGCTGGGCGGCCCGGCCGCGGCGGCGCTGATGGCTACGGCGGCAACCGTTGCCGCCGGCTCCCTGGGGGCGGGGCACCTGGCCAGCCTCGGGCCGGTGGGCTGGCAGGTGGGGTTGCTGGCGATCGCGCTGGTGACTCCGGGCACCCTGCTGGGGGCGGCGCTGGCCGGAATCACCGCCCCCCGGCGCTGACGGCCGACGGCCGGCGGGCGCGGTCGCCGATGGCGGACCACCCCCACCGGCCGTCGCCGGTGTGATGACTGTCGGGTCAGAGCGTCGACCACACCATGGCGTCGACGACACCGAGCACGAACACGAGGATAAACCAGAGCAGGCCGAGGGCGACCGCGATGCCGCCACAGATGAGACCGGCCATCGCCTGACCGCGGTTGGTGGCCTCGCCCCGGTCAGCCTTCTGCTTGCCCAGGACACCGAGCACCACGGCCACGATGCCGGGCAGGAACCCGAGACCGCCGCAGCAGATCAGCACGAGCGAGACAATGCCGACGATCATCGACGCGAGGCCGAGACCGTTGCTCGGCTGCTGCCCACCCGGGCCGGGCGCCCCGCCCCCCGGTGGCGGCGGAGGGGTCGGCTGGCCCTGGGACTCTTCCGGCGGTGGACTTGGCTGCATGAACTGCTCCTTGCGTGAGGGTGGTCCGGATGCCGATCGACGTGATCGGCACGACGTCGGCAGGCTACCGGAGTGATCGCCCTGGCGAGGGTGGGCGTGGGCGTACGGTAGGAAACCCGACACCACCAGGCACGAGAGTATGGCCGAGACGGTCGGGT
Organism: Micromonosporaceae bacterium; assembly: GCA_007130245.1. Taxonomy (GTDB): domain Bacteria; phylum Actinomycetota; class Actinomycetes; order Mycobacteriales; family Micromonosporaceae; genus Natronosporangium. The sequence goes on along the minus strand of SLSW01000113.1, from coordinate 27,564 downwards.
GCGGTGACCGTTCCGGCGGTGTCAGGTAGTGCGCGGGTCCAGACACGGGTCCCGCACCGAGCGGCGCTGCCCGGTCGGTAGGGTTCGTGCGTGACCGCGCGTCTGGTGGCCCTGATCTCCGGTTCCGGCACCAACCTGCAGGCACTGCTGGACGCGTGCGCCGACCCGGCGTACGGCGCGCGGGTGGTGGCGGTCGGCGCCGACCGCGCCGGTGCGGCCGGGCTGGAGCGCGCCGCCGCGGCGGGCGTACCGACCTTCGTGGAGTCCGTGCGCGACCATCCGACGCGTGAGGACTGGGACCGGGCACTGACCGCGCAGGTCGACGCCTACCGGCCCGACCTGGCGATCTCGGTGGGATTCCTGAAACTGGTCGGCCCGGCCTTCCTGGACCGGTTCCGGGACCGGTTCCTCAACACCCACAGCTCGCTGTTGCCGGCGTTTCCGGGTATCCACGCCCCGCGCGACGCGCTCGAATACGGTGTGAAGATCACCGGCGCGACGCTGTTCTTCGTCGATGCCGGCGTGGACACCGGGCCGATCGTCGCCCAGATCGCGGTGCCGGTGCACGACGACGACACCGAACAGACCCTGACCGAACGGATCAAGCAGGCCGAGCGGGCCCAGCTGGTCGCGCAGGTAGGCAGGCTGGTCCGGGAAGGCTGGACCATCAGCGGACGGAAGGTGAGCATCCCATGACGCGGCGACCGATCCGGCGGGCGCTGGTGAGCGTGTACGACAAGACCGGGTTGGCCGAGCTGGCGCAGGCGCTGCACGCCGCCGGGGTGGAGATCGTCTCCACCGGGTCGACCGCGGCGGCGGTCGAGGTCGCCGGGGCTCCGGTGACGCGGGTGGAGGACCTGACCGGGTTCCCGGAGTGCCTGGACGGTCGGGTCAAGACGCTGCATCCGCGGGTGCACGCCGGGCTGCTGGCCGATCTGCGTCGCGACGAGCACGCCGCGCAGCTGGCCGAGCTGGGTGTGGCGGCGTTCGACCTGCTGGTGTCGAACCTCTATCCGTTCACCGAGACGGTGGCCTCGGGCGCGGGCGTGGACGAGTGCGTGGAGCAGATCGACATCGGCGGGCCGGCGATGGTGCGCTCGGCGGCGAAGAACAACACCAGCGTGGCGGTGGTGACCTCCCCGTCGGCGTACCCGCAGGTGCACGAGGCGCTGCGGGAGGGCGGTTTCACGCTGCCGCAGCGGCAGCGGCTGGCGGCCGAGGCGTTCGTGCACGTGGCCACCTACGACGTGCACGTGGCGTCCTGGATGGGCAACGTGCTGGCGCCGACCGACGACGGCAGCGGGTTCCCGGCCTGGATCGGTGCCACCTGGGACCGGGCCGCTACCCTGCGCTACGGCGAGAACCCGCACCAGCGTGCCGCGCTCTATGTCTCCGGTCACGACCCCGGTGGTGTCGCCACCGCCACGCAGCTGCACGGCATCGAGATGTCCTACCTCAACTACCTGGACGCCGACGCCGCGTGGCGGGCCGCCAACGACTTCACCGACCCGTGCGTGGCCGTGATCAAGCACGCCACACCCTGCGGGCTCGCGGTCGGGGCCGACATCGCCGAGGCGCACCGCCGGGCGCACGCGAGCGACCCGGTGTCCGCCTTCGGCGGAATCATCGCGGCCAACCGCCCGGTGACGGGTGCGATGGCGCGGCAGGTGGCCGAGGTCGTCACCCACGTCATCGTGGCGCCGTCCTATGACGACGAAGCGCTGGACCTGTTGACGAAGCGGAAGAACCTGCGGATCCTGCAGGCGCCACCGTGGCAGCCCGCTGCCGTGGAGGCCCGGCCGATCTCCGGCGGGGTGCTGATGCAGACCCCGGACCGGGTCGACGCTCCCGGCGACGACCCCGCCACCTGGACGCTGGTCGCCGGTCCGGCGGTCGACGAGGCGACCCTGGCCGACCTGGGCTTCGCCTGGCGGGCGTGCCGGTCGGTGAAGTCCAACGCGATTCTGCTCGCCGCCGGCGGCGCCTCGGTCGGCATCGGCATGGGGCAGGTCAACCGGGTCGACGCCGCCCGGCTGGCGGTGGAGCGCGCCGGTGCCGAGCGGGCGCGCGGCGCGGTGGCCGCCTCCGATGCGTTCTTCCCGTTCCCGGACGGCCTGCAGGTGCTCGCCGACGCCGGGGTCCGCGCGGTGGTGCAGCCCGGCGGGTCGGTCAACGACGAGCAGGTGATCGACGCGGCCGCCGCCGCCGGCGTGACCCTCTACCTCACCGGCACCCGCCACTTCTACCACTAGGAGCTCACCGTGACGGCAACTGTGATGGACGGCAAGGCGGCCGCGGCCGCCGTCAAGGAGGAACTGCGGGCGCGGGTGGCGGCGCTGGCCGCGGCCGGCCGGTCGGTGGGGCTGGGCACGGTGCTGGTCGGAGACGACCCGGCCTCGCACACGTACGTGGCCGGCAAGCACCGCGACTGTGCCGAGCTCGGCATCGCCTCGATCCGCCGGGACCTGCCGGCCACCGCCAGCCAGGCGGAGGTGGCCGCGGCGGTCGCCGAGCTGAACGCCGACCTGGCCTGCACCGGCTTCCTGGTGCAGATCCCGCTGCCGAAGGGGCTGGACGAGCAGGCGGTGCTGGAGTCGGTCGACCCGGCCAAGGACGCCGACGGGCTGCACCCGGTCAACCTGGGCCGGCTGGTGATCGGCAACCCGGGGCCGCTGCCGGCCACCCCGCGCGGCGTGGTGGAGCTGCTGCGCCGCCACGACGTGCCGCTGGCCGGCGCCGAGGTGGTGGTGATCGGCCGCGGGATGACGGTGGGCCGGCCGCTGGGCCTGCTGCTGAGCCGGCGCAGCGAGAACGCCACCGTGACGCTGTGCCACACCGGCACCCGGGACCTGGCCGCGCACACCCGCCGCGCCGACATCGTGGTGGCCGCGGCCGGCACGCCCGGGCTGATCACCGCCGACATGGTGCGCCCGGGTGCGGCGGTGGTCGACGTCGGCATCACCCGGGTCGGCACCACCGCCTCGGGGCGGGCGAAGCTGGCCGGGGACGTGGACCCGGCCGTGGCCGAAGTGGCCGCCTACCTCGCGCCGGTGCCCGGCGGGGTGGGCCCGATGACCCGGGCGATGCTGTTGTCCAACCTGGTGGAACTGGCCGAGCGCGTCGCCGCCTGACCCGCCGGCCGGCGACGGCGGCACCCGGTGACCGGATCGGGGCGCTGCCGCACTAGGGTGCGGGTTATGGGAACTGGCAAGAAGGTCACCGTCGTCGGGGCCGGGTTCTACGGCTCGACCACCGCGCAGCGCCTGGCCGAGTACGACATCTTCGACACCGTGGTGCTGACCGACATTGTGGAGGGCAAGCCGGAAGGGCTCGCCCTGGACATGAACCAGTCGCGACCCATCGAGGGGTTCGAGACGAAGGTGGTGGGCGCCACCACCGGTCCGAACGGCGAGGGGTACGAGGCCATCGCGGGCTCGGACGTGGTGGTGGTCACCGCCGGGTTGCCGCGTAAGCCGGGCATGAGCCGCATGGACCTGCTGGAGGTCAACGCGAAGATCGTGCGGCAGGTCTCGGAGAACGTGGCGCGGTACGCGCCCGACGCGGTGGTCATCGTGGTCTCCAACCCGCTGGACGAGATGACCGCGCTGGCCCAGAAGGTGACCGGGTTCCCGTACCCACGGGTCATGGGCCAGGCCGGCATGCTCGACACGGCTCGGTTCACCAACAACGTGGCCGAGGCGCTGGCGGTGCCGGTGGCCACGGTGCAGACTCTGACCCTGGGCTCGCACGGCGACACCATGGTGCCGGTGCCGTCGCGGTGCACCGTCAACGGCAAGCCGCTGGCCGACCTGCTGCCGGCCGACAAGGTCGAGGAGCTGGTCGAGCGCACCCGCAACGGTGGTGCCGAGGTGGTGGCCCTGCTCAAGACCGGCTCGGCCTACTACGCCCCGTCGGCTGCGGCTGCCCGGATGGCCCGCGCGGTCATTGAGGACTCCGGCGCGGTGATGCCGGTGTGTGCGTGGGTCGACGGGCAGTACGGCATTTCCGGGGTCTACCTCGGCGTGGAGGCGGAGATCGGCGCGGCCGGGGTGCGCCGGGTGGTCGAGACCGCGCTGACCGGCTCCGAGCGCGCCGCCCTGGGTGAGGCCGCCGAGGCGGTGCGCGCCAAACAGGCCGACGTCGCCGACCTCTAGGCCCCTCGCCGGGCCCCCTTGACAGCGACGGAGCCCCTCCGGTGGAGGGGCTCCGTGTGCGGCGCCGCAGCGACTCGGGATCGGGCCGTGACGGGTCAGGCCGTGACCGACTCCTTCGGCGCGGTCGCCGCGAACTCCTTCGCGTCGATGACGAGGGCGACCTGTCCGCGGGAGACCCAGACCATTCCGGCGCCGGCGAGCACCAGCGTGGCGCCGATCCCGGCCAGCAGGCCGGCGAGCCCCAGGCCCATCTGCAGGGTGTTGTGGGTGAGCGTGCCCACGCCGAGCTCCCCGAACAGGCCGTGCACGGTGCCGCTCCAGGCCATGTCCCGGGCCGGGCCCTCGATCGGGTGCGCGCGGTCGAAGTCGGTCCAGTAGCGCCCGTCCACCTCGAACTCGTAGACGCCGGCCTCGAAGACCTCACCGTTGTATTCGACGGTCTCCTCCAGCACCACGGTCTGGGTGCTGTTGAGGACGTGATAGGCCACCGTCGCCATCTGGTACATGTACTCGCTGTGCGTGTTCACCAGGGGGTCGGCGGGGTCGAAGTGCGACTCGACGACCGGGTAGCCCCAGTCCTCGGTGAGCAGCTGCATGATCGCCTCGGCCTCCTCGGTGCTGCCCCGGTCGATCAGTTGCCCGTCATCGTTGTAGCTCAGGGTGACGTTGTGTGCCTCGCTCAGTGCGTGGAAGGAGTCGTAGCCGTCCTTCGTCATCGCGAAGGCGACCCCGCCGCCGACCAGGAAACCCACGCCGATCAGTGCGAGAGCGAAACCCAGTACCCGCAGCCGCTGCCTCATTGTCTCCGACCTCCTCATGGTCGCGATGTATGTTCCCCTCTACGATCGGGCGTCCGGTGCCGCGACAGTAGGGACCTGGGATGCGTGCTTCGCGGGTCCAACGGCCCCGAATGCTCCGCCACAGGGCCTGTGACCTGCGACACTGTGTGCGCCCGTCTGACCACTGTGGAGGCTGGGGCGGACGGCGGCCGACGCCGTAGACTCGGGCGGGTGAGTGATTACCGGTACTGCCAGGTCGTGACCACCACTGACACCCGCGACGAGGCCGACCGCCTCGCCCGCACCGCGGTGACGGCACGCGTTGCCGCATGCGCCCAGATCGTCGGCCCGGTCACCAGCGTCTTCTGGTGGGAGGGCGCGGTCGACACCGCCGAGGAGTGGCAGGTCTGGTTCAAGACCACCGCCGCTGCCTACGCGTCACTGGAGCAGCATCTGCGCGAGGCCCACTCGTACGACGTACCGGAGATCCTGTGCCTGCCGGTGACCGCCGGCCACCGCCCTTACCTGCAGTGGTTGGACGCGGAGACCAGGTAGGTTCTGAGCCTGTGGGACGGTTGGCGCAGGACGGTTTTCGCGGGAGGTCACGTGGCGACGTTCACTGACGGGCATCTGGACGACTTACGGCGACGGTTGAGATCAGAGCACATCGGCTCAATCGAGGTCCGGGACGTGTTTGTCGAACGCCGCTTCGACGCGGAAGGCGTCGAGTACGTCCAAGTGACACTGGTGGTGTCGGAACCTCGTGCCGGGCAGCAGACCTGGCCTGTCAATGATGCCTTCGAACTCCGACAGCGGGTCCGGTGGACTGCGGCGGAAGTCGGGATACCGGTGGATGTGTCGATCACCATCACGTCGGCTGGCGAAGCGGACACCCAGGATGACGAGGAGGACGACGATGCCGGCGGCCAAGATCCAGGCACAGGAGTGCACTGGTGAGCGCTCGTGAGATCCATCCGTACGAGTTACTGAGACTCGCGGAGAGACTCGTGCCGGCTGATGTCGGTCGAGGCAAGCCGCGTACCGTTGAGCTCAGGCGAGGGGTCTCCACCGCCTATTACGCCCTGTTCCATGAGTTGATCTGGCAGGCAACGCGGGAGCTTGTCGGCGATGAGCCCACTGCCAAGATCCAGCGTTACAAGGCTTCCCGATGGATCGCGCATGCAGAAGTTAAGGAGCTTGCCAAGGCAGCGTCCGGAGCCAGTCCCACGTCTGCGCTGGCGAGCGTACTGGGGCCAGTTGACCAAAGGCTGGCGCGTGTGGCCGAGGCGTTCGTCACGCTACACGAGGAGCGCGAACGGGCTGATTATGATCATGAATACGACATCAAACGCCGGGACGCACTTCTTCTGATCGCGACAGCACGCGAGGCGGTGGACACGGTACGGCTCCTTCGGAAAGAGAGCGAGGTGTCCTTTACGCGATTCGTCAAGCTGATGGTCGCGGTCAAGACCGCGAAGAAGCGCTGAACCGGCCGGGTGTGCACGTCCGCCGCATGTCCAGTACGCTCGTACTGTTATCGGGAGAACCCCTCGGAGAAGGAGCGCGGCTGTGGCGAAGATCAAGGTAGCCAACCCGGTCGTCGAGATCGACGGCGACGAGATGACCCGGATCATCTGGCAGCAGATCCGCGAGGAGCTGATCCTGCCGTACCTCGACGTGGATCTGGACTACTACGACCTGTCCATCCAGCACCGCGACGCCACCGATGACCAGGTGACCGTCGACGCCGCGGAGGCCACCAAGCGCCACGGCGTCGGCGTCAAGTGCGCCACCATCACCCCGGACGAGGCGCGGGTGGAGGAGTTCGGCCTCAAGAAGATGTGGCGCTCGCCGAACGGCACCATCCGCAACATCCTGGGCGGGGTGGTGTTCCGCGAGCCGATCATCATCTCGAACGTGCCGCGCTACGTGCCCAGCTGGACCAAGCCGATCATCATCGGCCGGCACGCCCACGGCGACCAGTACAAGGCCACCGACTTCGTGGTGCCCGGCCCAGGCACGGTCACCATCACCTACCAGCCCGCCGACGGCGGCGAGCCGATGACCATGGAGGTGGCGCAGTTCACCGGTGGTGGCGTCGCGATGGGCATGTACAACTACGACGACTCGATCCGGGACTTCGCGCGGGCGTCGTTCCAGTACGCCCTGCACCGCGGCTACCCGGTCTACATGTCGACCAAGAACACCATCCTCAAGGCGTACGACGGGCGGTTCAAGGACCTCTTCCAGGAGGTCTTCGACGCCGAATTCGCCGACCGGTTCGCGGCCGCCGGCCTGACCTACGAGCACCGGCTCATCGACGACATGGTGGCCCAGGCCCTCAAGTGGGAGGGCGGATTCGTCTGGGCGTGCAAGAACTACGACGGCGACGTGCAGTCCGACACGGTGGCGCAGGGCTTCGGTTCGCTGGGCCTGATGACCAGCGTGCTCATGACCCCGGACGGGCGCACCGTGGAGGCGGAGGCGGCCCACGGCACGGTCACCCGCCACTACCGGGCGTGGCAGCGGGGCGAGAAGACCTCCACCAACCCGATCGCGTCGATCTTCGCGTGGACCCGGGGGCTGGCGCACCGCGGCAAGCTGGACAACACCCCGCAGGTGACCGCCTTCGCCGAGGCGCTCGAGCAGGCCTGCATCGCCACCGTCGAGAACGGCCAGATGACCAAGGACCTCGCGCTGCTCATCGGCGGGGGTACGGGTTGGCTGACCACCGACGAGTTCATGACCGCCGTGTCGGACAACCTCGCCCGCAAGCTGTCCGCCTGAGCCCGCCTCGAACGCTGCGGCGTCGCCGCCCTTCCGGGGGAGATCGACAGGCGTTGGGGCTACGGGTTACGGTCAGCCCTCGCACGTCACGCATGCGGAGGTCGAGTGGGCAGTCGGCGCACGCTACTGACCGCGGTGGTCGCGGTCGTGCTCGGGCCGGTCATCGCCGGAGGGTGCGTACAGATGGCGCCGGCGGTCGACTACCGCCCGGATACCGGCGACGCGGGCACCCACGCGCCGGAGCCGGCACCGGCGGGTGAGCGCGGGACCCTCGCCCGGGGAGACGCCAGCTGGATCCCGCCCGCCCCACAACCGCGCGCGCAGCCCCCGGAGGCCAGTCCGGCGCCCAGGGCGCCGGCGACGCCGGAGGCGGGCGGGACGTCGCCGCAGCCGGGCGGCAGCTCGCCGGATGCCGACCAGGCGCCCCTGCTGCGCGAGTTCAGCCCGGCCCAGTTCGTGGAGCTGTTCTACGAGGTTGACCTGCCGAACCTGGCGCCGGTGACGTCCCCGCCGCCGATCACCGGCGACGAGGCGGCCGACGCGCGCATCCGCTCGATCGCCGAGGGACGAGGCTACCGGCTGCAGGCCGAGGCCACCGGTGACCTGGTGCCGGTGGACGGACGACCCGCCCAGCCGCAGGCCGCCGCCGCGTGGCGCGAGCTGGCCGCGGCGGCGGCCGATGACGGCCACACCATTCTGGTTACCTCGGCGTACCGGTCCATCAGCCACCAGCGCGACCTGTTCCTGAACCGGCTCGAGAACGCGCTCGGGGCCGATCCGCACGAGCGCCTCGACGAGATCGCCGCTGGCGAGGTCGACGACGAGATCAACTCGGTGTTGCGGACCTCGTCCATCCCCGGTTACTCCAAACACCACACCGGGTACGCACTCGACGTGTGGGACGGCAACCTGCCCATGGTCCGCTTCGGGGAGACCGCGGCGTACGAGTGGATGTCGGCCGACAACTTCGCCAACGCCAAGCGGTTCGGATTCGTGCCCAGCTATCCGCACGGGGTGGAGCAGCAGGGCCCGATGCCGGAGGAGTGGGAGTTCGTGTGGGTCGGCACCGACCCGCTGCACCACTAGCCGCGCCTCGACCGAAACCCTCTGACGAGCAGGCCGGTTGGTGCCTTTTCGGCGACGACTCACGTCGATAGGTCTGTGCTTGCACGAGGGGGCTACGATGCGGGGCCGGTCCGCACAGGGCCGGGACACCCACTCCGGAAGGGAGCATATGAGACGCACATCGATGTTACGCCGTATCTGCGCGGTAACCATGACGACACTCCTGATCGGTGCCACAGCGGCGGCACCCGCCACTGCCGGGGTCGTGGAGAGCACGACGACCATCGAGTCCACCGTGGTAGATGCGGAGACCGGTGAGCCGGTCGCCGGCGTCTGCGTGCTAGCCGGCACCCCGCACCACATTCGGATTCCGGACGGATGTCGTAGCATGAGCGACGAGACCGGCTCGGTCACGATCGAGGTGGCCGAGGGCGGCACTTATCAGCTTCTCGCCTGGCCCAATGAGGCGCATGGTTACGGTGCGCAGTGGGTGGGCGTGAACGGCGGGACGGGAACCCAGCTCCAGGCTGCACGGGTCAGGGTCCCGGACGGTGGGACGGCGAGCGGGCCGCTGGTTCGGATGGACCCCGCCGGCACCGTCACCGGCACAGTGACCGACTCGGACGGCGCCGCGGTGCCGTTCGGTCAGGTGGTGGCGATCCAGGAGTTCCTCAGCCTTGGCCAGCACCACGGGTGGGCCCCGATCGAGGACGGTCACTACACGTTCGATGAACTCGGTCCCTATGACTGGCCGCTGCTGTTCCGTGCCGGCGACGACCCGGACCAGTGGAGCGGGCAGGCGGTCAACCGGCACCTCGCCGAAGGCATCACCGTGAGGGCCGGTGAGACGGTGACCTACGACTACCAGCTCACCACCGGCACGTCGGTCACGATCTCAGAGGACGACGCGCCTGAGGCGATGTTCGCGACGGCGCTCAACGCCCAGACCGGCGATCGCGTTGGCGGCTGGTTCCTGGATCCGGACTTCGGTATCTGGACCACCCAGCTGTTGGGTGCACAACCGGTGAAGATCCAGCTCAGGTCGGGGCCGGACGAGGGCTTCGTCGGTGGTGATGACTTCGCCTCCGCCACCACCTTCGTCATCCGGCCGCGGGGCGAGCAGGAGATCAGTCTCGGCTGAGGACGGCCGAGACAGTAGGGCAGTTAACGGGAGCGTCCGGTGCCGTCCGGGCGCTCCCGCTGCGGTCGGGCGTCGCAGACGGTGGCGGCGATCTCGCCCTCGGCCAGCCGGATCCGGAGCGCGTCGCCGCCGGCGACCTCGGCAGCGTCGCGTACCACGTGGCCGTCGGTGCGCTGCACCACGGCGTACCCGCGCTGCATCGTCGCCTTCGGTGACAGCGTCCGCACCCGTGCCAGGGTGTGCCGCAGGTCGTCGGCGGCGGTGTCCAGGCGGTGCCGCAGGCACCGGCGGGACCGGTCGCGCAGTGCGGCGACGTCGGCGGCGCGCTCGTCCACCATCACCCGGGGCCGGGCCAGCACCGGCCGGGTGCGCAGGGCGTCCAGCCGGTGCTGCTCCCGGTCGAGCATGCCGGCCACGGCGCGGCGTAGCCGGCCCCGGGCGGTCGCGATCATGGTCCGTTCCTCGGCCAGGTCCGGCACCACCCGCTTGGCCGCGTCGGTGGGGGTGGAGGCGCGCACGTCGGCCACCAGGTCGACCAGCGGCGTGTCGCTCTCGTGGCCGATGGCGGTCACCACCGGGGTGCGGCAGGCGAAGACCGCCCGGCACAGGGCCTCGTCGGAGAACGGCAGCAGGTCTTCCACGCTGCCGCCGCCGCGCGCGACGACGATCACGTCGACGTCCGGGTCGCTGTCCAGCCGTTGCAGCGCCGCGACGATCTGCGGCACGGCGTCCGGCCCCTGCACCGGCGTGTTGATCACCTTGCGCCGCACCACCGGCCAGCGCCGGGTCGCGGTGGCGATCACGTCACGCTCGGCAGCGCTCGCCCGCCCGGTGATCAGACCGACGGTACGCGGCAGGAACGGCGGCCGGCGCTTACGGGCCGGGTCGAACAGTCCTTCGGCGCGCAGCAGGTTCCGGACCTGTTCCAGGCGCGCGAGCAGTTCGCCGAGACCGACCTGCCGGATCTCGTCGGCGCGCAGCGACAGGGTGCCGCGCGCCGGGTAGAACGAGGGCCGGGCGTGGACCACCACCCGTGCCCCCTCGGCCAGCTGGGGCGTGCCCGCGTCGAGCACGTCCCGGTGGGCGGTCACGGTCAGGCTCATGTCGGCCGCCGGGTCGCGCAGCGTGAGGAACACGGTGCTGGTGCCCGGCCGGCGGGAGATCTGCGCCACCTGCCCGTCCATCCAGACCCAGCCCAGCCGCCCGATCCATTCACCCAGCCGCTGGCTGACCACGCGTACCGGCCAGGGCTGCTCGGCGGTGCTGCGCTCGTCCATCCGCCCAGCCTAGAGATCCTGGGCGGGCTGGTCGGGCTGGTCGGGTGGGTCCGGCGTCGCGGGTACGGGTGGCCCGTACGATGGACGGGATGACTGCGAACACCGACGTCCCGCACAGGCGGGTGCTGCTGGCCAAGCCCCGGGGCTACTGTGCGGGCGTGGACCGCGCCGTGCAGACCGTTGAGGAGGCGCTCAAGCTCTACGGGCCGCCCATCTACGTGCGCAAGCAGATAGTGCACAACAAGCACGTGGTGAGCACCCTGGAGGCCAAGGGTGCGATCTTCGTCGAGGAGAACGACGAGGTGCCCGAGGGCGCCATGGTGATCTTCTCCGCCCACGGCGTGGCACCGGAGGTGTATGAGCAGGCGAGGCAGCGCAACCTGCGCGCCATCGACGCGACCTGTCCACTGGTGACAAAGGTGCACAACGAGGCGAAGCGGTTCGCAGCCGAAGGGTACGACATCCTGCTCATCGGTCACGAGGGGCACGAGGAGGTCATCGGGACCGCCGGCGAGGCTCCGGACCACGTGCAGCTGGTCGACGGCCCGGGCGCGGCGGACCAGCTGACGGTGCGGGACCCGGAGAAGGTGGTGTGGCTGTCGCAGACCACCCTGTCGGTGGACGAGACGATGGAGACCGTCGACCGGCTGCGCACCAGGCTGCCGCTGCTGCAGTCGCCACCCAGCGACGACATCTGCTACGCCACGTCGAACCGCCAGGACGTGGTCAAGCGGATCGCCCCGGAGTGCGACCTGGTGATCGTGGTGGGCTCGCGCAACTCGTCCAACTCGGTGCGGCTGGTGGAGGTGGCACTGGGTGCCGGCGCCGGGGCGGCGTACCTGGTGGACTTCGCCTCCGAGATCGCCGACGAGTGGCTGGACGGAGTGGCCACGGTCGGCCTGACCTCCGGCGCCAGCGTGCCCGACGAGCTGGTCATGCAGGTGCTCGACCACCTGGCGGCCCGCGGCTTCGCCGACGTGGCCGAGGTGACCACCGCGGACGAGACCCTGACGTTCGCGCTGCCGCGCGAGCTGAAGCGGGACCTGAAGGCGGCCGCCGAGGCACGGGCCGGCGATGCCGCCCAGCTGGCCGCCAGCGCCACCAGCGGCGGCACCCTCACCCAGCCACCCTCCTCGTCGATCTAGGGATTGTTCACGTCAGTTGATCTCTAACAACGTGAATCAGCCCTAGATCAACGGGCAGGGAGGATCAACGGGGAGGTGACGGGGGTGCGGGCTGGCGCGGGGCGACCTCGACCTGCGGCGGGGTCTCCAGCTCGTCGGCGGCCACGCCCATCTCGGCCAGCTTGCGGGCGCTGACCAGCACCCGCGCCTCCAGCGAGCCGACCGTGCGGTTGTAGGCGGACACCGCCGCCTCCAGCGACCCGCCCAGCTTGGTCAGGTGCTCGTTCATCGTGCCCAGCCGCCCGTACAGCTCCTTGGCCAGCGTGTGCACGGCCACGGCGTTGCGCGCCAGCGCCTCCTGGCGCCACGAGTAGGCGACCGTGCGCAGCAGCGCCACCAGTGTCGCCGGCGTGGCCAGCACCACGTCACGCTCGAACGCGTGCTCGAGCAGCGTCGGGTCCCGCTGCAGCGCCGCGTCCAGGAACGGGTCTGCCGGCATGAACAGGACCACGAACTCGGGGGCCTGCGGGAAGGCGTCCCAGTAGGTCTTGGCGCCCAGCGTGTCCACGTGGCGGCGCAGGTGTGCCGCGTGCGCGGTCAGCTGCCGGTCGCGGGCGGTCTCGTCGCGCGCCTCCATCGCCGCCAGGTAGGCCTGGAACGGCGCCTTGGCGTCGACCACCACGCTGCGCCCGCCGTGCAGGTGGACCACCAGGTCGGGACGCACCGTCCGGTCCTCCACTGTGGCGGTCACCTGCTCGCTGAAGTCGCAGTGCTCCAGCATGCCGGCGGCCTCCACGATCCGGCGCAGCTGGTGCTCGCCCCACCGACCGCGCACCTGCGGCGCCCGCAACGCCGCCACCAGCTGCTTGGTCTCGTCCCGCAGCTCGGTGGAGACGGAGCGCAACTCCGCGTACGCGTCGACGCGGTCGCGCTCCAGGTCGGCCACCCGCTGTTCGTACCGCTGCAGCGTCTCGTGCAACGGCGCGACCGCCCGCGCCACCGCCTCGTGGGACTGGGCGGTCGTCTCGTACGACAGCACCTGCAGCGAGCGCTCGACCTGCGCCTGCCCCTCGCGGGTGGCGCGCAGGGTGGCGCGCAGCTCGGCCAGCTGGGTGTGGGCGCGGGACTGCGCGGCCAGCCACCCCAGCGCCACCCCGACCACCAGGCACACCACCACCACGGCCAGTGTCGACAGATCCACGGGCCGCAGCATGCCAGACGGGTGTGACGCCGGGGGTACAGTGAGGAGATGGAACTGTTGTTGCTGCTGCTCGTGTTGGTTGCGGTGCTGGCAGGTGTGGTGTGGTGGCAGCATCAGCGCCGCGGGCTGCGTGACCGCGAGCTGGACGACGCCAGAGCCGAGGCCGCCCGGTGGTATGAGCGGCTCGGCGGCCAGGTGTTCCACCTCAGCGGGGAGGAGCCGACGGTACGGCAGGCGCTGGCGGACGCGAGCGAGCGGTACGTCGCGGCCGGGTCACAGATCGGGCAGGCCCGCACGGTGCGCCAGTTCCAGCTGGCGCGCGAGACCGCGCTGGAAGGGCTGATGTATGTCCAGGCGGCGCGCCGGGCGCTGGGTATGGACCTGGGACCGGAGCTGCCGCCGCTGGCCGCCGCGCGCGACGCGGGCGCGCTCACCCTGCGGCGCGAGGCGGAGGTGGACGGTCACGTCTACCGGGCCGGGCCGGATCGCAGCGACGACACCCCCTACTACTATCCGGGCGGCCGGGTGCGGGGGCGTCAGGTCCCGGCGGGGTGGTATTCGGCGCCACTGTGGAACCCGGCGGCGGCCGGGGTGGCGGGTGCGACCGCCAGTGCGGTGGTGCTCAGCTCACTGGTCGGGCCGTCGTTCATCGACGTGGGCTACGACGACACTCCGGACGCGGTCAGCGGGATCGGGAGCGACCAGGTCAGCCACGGCCCGGAAGAGCTGCGCGACCCGGACGACGTCGGCGGCTTGGCCGACGTGGGCGGGTTCGGCGGGTTCGTCGGTGGCGGCGTCGGTGGCGGCGACGGATGACGCCGGGTCAGAACCGGGCGCCGGTGCCGGCGCCGGCGAACATCTGCGACGGATTGTGCAACGTGGAGCTCATCACCGAGCGGTAGACCCGCGTGTAACGGCGTGCCATCAGGTCCGCGGAGAAGTACTCCTTGACATGGGTGATGCACGACTGCGGGTCGATGCCGGTGACCTGCCGCAGCGCGTCCGGCAGCTCGTCCGGTTCGGTGCAGACCAGCCCGGACACACCCGGGCGCACGATCTCGCGCACCGCGCCGCGGTCCAGGGCCACCACCGGTGTGCCCTCGGCCATCGCCTCAACCATCACCATCCCGAACGGTTCCTGCCAGCGGATCGACATGAGCAGGCACCGGGCATCGCGAAGCAGGCTGCGCACCCGTCGCCGGTCGGCGTTGAGCACCAGCTCGGTATCCGGACCGAGCATCGGCGCGATGACCTCCCGGAGGTAGCGCTGCTCGCCCGGCTCGGTGCACTTGCCGGCCAGCACCAGCGGCAGACGCGCCGCCCGGCAGGCCTGGATGGCCAGGTCCGGGCCCTTGTCCGGGCTGAACCGCGCCAGCCAGAGCACCGGCCGGTCGTCGTCAGGGTCACCGTCGGGTACGACAGCGGTGCTGGGTACGCGGTCGGTGGCCAACCCGTTGTGGACGGTGGCCGTCCACGGCAGGTCGGTGCGCAGCCGTCGCTGCGCCGCGGAGATCGCCACCATGCCGACCGACGGGTCCAGGCCCGACAGGAAGTCGCCGATTTCGCCGGACGGGTTGTTGTGCACGGTCGCCACGGTCGGCACCGACCGGTTGCTGGCGGTGAGCAGTCCGGCCGCGGTGTGGTCGTGCACCACGTCCGCCTGGTACTCCTCGATGAGCCGGTTGGCGCGGGTGACGTGCAGCATCTCCGGCAGACCCTCGCCGAGCCGCGGATGCTGGGTCTGCGAGATCGTAGAAACGAATTCCGCGGAGGTGCCGCTGCGGGTCCCGGCGCCGAACACGCTCACCCGGTGCCCTTGGGCGACCAGCGAGTCCACCAGTGCGGCGCACATCTGTTCCAGTCCGCCATATCCGGCAGGAGGAAGCTCGTACCACGGGGGCACGAGCATGGCGATTCGTAGCGGGCTGCTGCCGTTCGGATGATCGGGTACGTGGTCGTCCATATCCCCTACCCTTCGTGAGAGACCGAACACGCCTCGCAACCAAGGCACTGGTTACCCGATCTTTCAAAACCGCAAACCTGGCAAAGCGTACGGTGGCGGTGGGGAGAGGTTGCTGTTGCGAGGGGGACGCCAGTGAAGAGTGACGAGATCGGCATCCTGCAGGCGGACACGTTCATGGTCAGCGACCGGCGTGGGGACGTGGACCCGGGGATGGAGGGTGCGGGCGGGTTGTTCTTCCGCGATATGCGGCACCTGTCGCGATGGCAGTTGCGCCTGAACGGCCGCGCGTTGCGGGTGCTGTCGACGGCCAACCTCGAGTACGACGAGGCGGTGTTCTTCCTGGTCGAGCCGACCGCAACCCTCTACCGCACCCCGGCGGTGTCCGTGATCCGGCGACGCGAGGTCGCGGTCGGCATGCGGGAGTCGTTCACGATACTCAACCACGGCACGGAACCGGTCCAGCTGGAGCTGTCCGTCCTGTTCGGCGCGGACTTCGCCGACATCTTCGAGGTGAAGGACAGCATGGCGAAGCTGGGCTCCTACCACCGGCGCCACCACGAAGGAACGGTCACCCTTGGCTACCGGCGTGAGCACTTCTGCCGGGAGACCCACGTGTCCGCCGTGGGCGCGTACTTCACGGACGAGTCGCTGACGTTCCGCCTGGACCTGCCGCCGATGGCGGAGTGGACCGGCGAGATCGAGGTGTCCCTCGGCGTGGCGGAAGGCCGCCCGTTGCCCCGTCGCCGCCACTGTCCGGATATGCCGGTCAGCCTGGACGAGTGGTTGGAGGCCGCGCCGCGGCTGGAGTCGGAGTGGACCGACCTGCGCCACATCTACCACCGCAGCCTGGTCGACCTGGCCGCGCTGCGGTTCTATCCGGACGGGGTGCCCGACGCCTCGCTGCCGGCCGCCGGGCTGCCCTGGTTCATGGCGCTGTTCGGTCGCGACAGCCTGCTGGCCAGCTATCAGACGCTGCCGTTCGTGCCGGAACTGGCACGCACCACGCTCTGGTCGCTGGCCACCACCCAGGCCGACGCGAACGACGACTTCCGCGACGCCGAGCCGGGGAAGATCCTGCACGAGCTGCGCCACGGCGAGCTGGCCTACTTCGGCGACCGTCCCCAGTCGCCGTACTACGGTGCCGCGGACACCACCCCGCTGTTCCTGATCCTGCTCGACGAGTACGAACGCTGGACCGGCGACACCGGCACGGTGGTGCGGCTGGAGGAGAACGCACGCGCGGCGCTGCGCTGGATCGAAGAGTACGGCGACCTGGACGGCGACGGGTACCTGGAGTACCAGCCCCGCAACGCCCGCGGAGGCCTGGTCAACCAGTGCTGGCGGGACTCCTGGAACGCGGTGGTGCACCCGGACGGCACGCTGGCCAGCCTGCCCCGGGCCACCTGCGAGCTGCAGGGGTACGCCTACGACGCGCGCCGGCGGTGCGCCAGGCTGGCGCGGGAGGTGTGGTCGGACCCGGAGCTGGCCGAGCGCCTCGAACGCGACGCCGAGAAGCTCAAGCAGCGCTTCGACGCCGACTTCTGGTTGCCGGAGGAGGGCTTCTACGCGCTGGCGCTGGACGGCGAGAAGCGTCCGGTGCGCACCCTGACGTCGAACATCGGGCATCTGTTGTGGAGCGGGATCGTGCCGCACGAGCGGGTGGAGAGTCTGGCCAACCACCTGTGCGGCCAGCAGATGTTCTCCGGCTGGGGGGTGCGCACCATCGCCGACGGGCAGATGGCCTACAACCCGGTGGAGTACCACAACGGGACGGTGTGGCCGCACGACACCGCGCTGGCGGCAGCCGGGCTGGCCGCCTACGGCCGGCGGCAGGAGGCCAACCGGCTGGCGGTGGCGCTGCTGGAGGCGGCCCGGCACCTTGACTACCGGCTGCCGGAGGCGCTGGCCGGCTACCCGCGGGCGGCCACCCTCGTGCCCGTGCTCTACCCGGTGGCGTGCTCCCCGCAGGCATGGGCGTCCGGTGCGCCGCTGCTGCTACTGCGGGTGATGCTGGGCCTGGATCCGAAGGCGGACGACCTGACGGTGTCCCCGCACCTGCCGCGCTGGTTCGGCTCGGTGGCGTTGCGCGCGATCCCCGGCCGCTGGGGCCGCACCGACGTGGAGGTCGAGGGTCGTTGAGCGCCTGACCCATTCATACGTTATGTGCCGGAACGTCATGAATCGGTATCATATTCCTGGTTTACCGGGTGGAACGGCCGGGCATGACCACCGCCGTGCGGTCATGCTCATGCGATCCATGCCGGCTGCGGCCAAGGGAGGCGCGATGCTGGTCGTGACCACCGATGAACTGCCGGGTCATGAGGTGCGACGGGTGCTGGGCCAGGTGATCGGCGCCACCGGGCGGCTGAACAACGCGTTCACCGAAGGTATCCGGACACTGGAGCGCGGCGACAAGAACCCGCGCATCTCGGAGGACCTGGCGAGATGGCGCACGGAGGCGGTCGAGCAGATGATGGAGGCCGCCCGCCTGCGCGGCGCCAACGCGGTGGTGGGGATGCGGTTCGACCACCGCTCCATCACCGAGGTGTGGGGCGAGATCTGCGCCTACGGTACGGCCGTGTACGTGGTGCCGGTGGCCACGGCCCGCCCGGCACCGGGCAACCTCATCACGGCCGACCCGGGGTGGCCCGCTTCCCCGGCGCCACCGACGGCGGCGGGGACGCCTGCCTCCCCGGCGACCCCGGTGACCACCGGCGCGCCGCCCGCGGCGGCGGCCGCCCGCCGCCCCTACACCGGCACCGCCCCGCCGCCTACGAGCTCCACGTGGCCTGCGCAAGGGCCCGCTCATGGTGGAGAAGCCACCGCTTGACCTCGGTGCCCCAGCGGTAGCCACCCAGTCCGCCGTCGCCGCGCAGCACCCGGTGACAGGGCACGAACAGGGCCACGTTGTTGCGGGCGCAGGCGCTGGCGGCCGGCCGCACCGCCGCCGGGCGTCCGGCCCGGGCGGCCAGCTCGGTGTAAGTGACCGTCTCGCCCGGCCGGATCTGCCGCAGCGCCCGCCACGCGGCGGTGAGAAAATCGCTGCGGCCGGAGGCGACCGTGGCCGCGTCGGGACGCTGCACCACCGGCACCTCGTCCAGCGCGGTCAGGTCGCCGTCCAGGTATGCCGTGACAGCCTTGGAGATCTTCCCGAGGTCGTCGCGGGGTTTCGCCGCGTGGCGCCAGTGGGCCGGCATGCCCACCAGCAGCGACGCGACGTCGTCGGAGAATCCGGCCGCACGTACCACGCCGTCGTCGGTGGCGAGGATGGTCAGCGGCCCGGCCGGGGTCCGCACGGTGGTGGTGTTCATGCGCGCCTCCACAGTCTGATGAGAGCGTACGAGCGCCAAGGCGCCCAGTGCCGGTAGGCGTGCCGTACCAGCGTGTCGGGCCGGTCGGTGAGGCCGAGGGCGGCCGCGCCGCGGCGGGCGCCCAGGTCGGTGGGCAGGAACGTGTCCGGGTGGCCGAGTGCCCGCATCGCGATGTAGTCAGCGGTCCAGTCGCCGATGCCGGGCACGGCGCGCAGCCTGGCCCCGGCGTCGGCCCGGTCCGCACCCGGTGACAGGTCCAGGTCCCCCGCGGCCACGGCGGCGGCCAGCGCGCGCACGGTGGCCCGCCGGCGGGCCGGCATCGTCAGCGCGTGGTCCGGCAACGCCGCCACCGCTGGCGCATGCGGGAACGGGGCGGGCTCGTCCGCCGGCCCGGCGGGGCCGCCGGCGCCTGCGACCAACCGGGCGAGCACGGTGCGGGCGCCGGCGACCGAGATCTGCTGGCCCACGACCGCCCGCACCGCGGTCTCGAACCCGTCGACCGTGCGCGGCACCCGGATCCCCGGCTCGGTGGACACGTGCGCGGCGAGCACCGGATCGGCCGCCAGCACCGCGTCGACCGCCACCGGGTCGGCGTCCAGGTCCAGCAGCCACCGGCACCGGGCCACCGCCGGGGCCACGTCCCGCATGTCGGCCAGTCGCAGCCGCGCGCTCACGTAGCCCACGGCCGGGGTCAGCGCGACCGTGGCGGTGCCGTGGGGAAGCCGCAGCGCGCGGTGGTACGTGTCGCCGTCGCGCGCGTCGATCCCGGCTACGGCCCGGGTACCGAGGAAGTCCCACAGCGCGCCGGTGTGCAAAGGCGCCCGGTAGAACAGCCGCAGCGTGAGCTGGCCGCCGCCGGAAGGCGGTGTCCCGCGTCCGCGACGCAGCGCGGACGGCGGTACGCCGTACACCCGGCCGACGGTGTCGTTGAACTGCCGCACGCTGCCGAAGCCGGCGGCGAAGGCGACCCCCGCCAGTGGCAGGTCGGTGGTCTCGATCAGGGTGCGCGCGGCCTGTGCCCGCTGCGCCCGGGCCAGCGCCAGCGGCCCGGCGCCGACCTCGGCGCTCAGCAGCCGGTGCAGGTGCCGCTCGGTGTAGGCGAGCCGGCGGGCCAGCCCGACCACCCCCTCCCGGTCGACCAGCCCGTCGGCGATCAGCCGCATGGCGCGCCCCACCACGTCCGCGCGGGCGTCCCACAGCGGCGAGCCCGGCACGGCGTCGGGCCGGCATCGGCGGCAGGCCCGGAACCCGGCGGCCTGCGCCGCGGCCGCCGCGCCGAAGAACCGGACGTGGCGCCGCTGCGGCGTGCGTGCCGGACAGGAGGGCCGGCAGTAGATGCCGGTGGAGGTGACCGCGGTGTAGAACCATCCGTCGAACCGGCTGTCGCGGCTGTCGACGGCGCGGTAGCACCACTCGAAATCCAGGTCCACACCGTCGATCCTGCCCGCTCCCGGGGACAGATGCTCGCGGGAATCGGACCCGCCGGTGGCGCCGGGTAAGCTGGCCGCCCGTGAGCCTCACCATCGGCATCGTCGGCCTGCCCAACGTCGGCAAGAGCACCTTGTTCAACGCGCTGACCCGCAGCCAGGTGGTGGCGGACAACTACCCGTTCGCCACCATCGAACCGAACATCGGCGTGGTGAACCTGCCCGACCCGCGGCTGGCCACGCTGGCGGAGATGTTCGGCTCGGCCAAGGTGGTTCCGGCCACGGTGACCTTCGTCGACATCGCGGGCCTGGTGCGGGGTGCCTCCAAGGGGCAGGGGCGCGGCAACGCGTTCCTGGCGAACATCCGCGACGCGAGCGCGATCTGCCAGGTCGTACGGGCGTTCTCCGACCCGAACGTGGCCCACGTGGACGGCAAGGTCAACCCGGCGGACGACATCGAGACGATCAACACTGAGCTGATCCTGGCCGACCTGCAGACCCTGGAGAAGGCGCTGCCGAGGCTGGAGAAGGAGGCCAAGGTCCGCAAGGATCGCGCCGGCGTGGCCGGCGCGGCTGCGGCCGCGGCCAGGCTGCTGGACAGCGGCACCACGCTCTACGCCGGCGCCGCACCGGCCGGCATCGACGTGGCCGCGCTGCGTGAGCTGCACCTGCTGAGCACCAAGCCCTTCCTGTACGTGTTCAACGTCGACGAGGAGGAGCTGAACCACGCGGCCTACCTGGACGAGCTGCGCGCCCTGGTGGCGCCGGCCGAGGCGGTTTTCATGGACGCCAAGATCGAGTCGGAGTTGATCGACCTGCCGGAGCCCGAGGCGCGGGAGCTGCTGGAGTCCATCGGCCAGCCCGAACCGGGCCTGCACCAGCTGATCCGGGTCGGGTTCACCACCCTGGGGCTGCAGACATTCCTGACCGCCGGTCCGAAGGAGGCGCGGGCGTGGACCATCCCGGTCGGGGCGACCGCCCCGGAGGCGGCGGGCGTGATCCACAGCGACTTCCAGCGCGGCTTCATCAAGGCCGAGGTGGTCTCGTACGACGACCTGGTGGCGGCCGGGTCGATGGCCGCGGCCCGCGCGGCCGGCAAGGTGCGCATGGAGGGCAAGGAGTACGTCATGGCCGACGGTGACGTGGTCGAGTTCCGCCACTCGGCACCTGGGGGCCGCCGGTGACCGTGGGAGCTCGGTCGGGGCCGGTGTCCTACGCCCGGCCGGTGATCGCCCGGTAGGCGTCCTCGATGCGCGCGGCCATGGTGACCTCGCCGGCGGTCAGGCCCTCACCGCCGGACGCGTCGAGCCGGATGTGGGTCTCACCGGCCTGACGGCTGATCTCCGGACGTAACTGCAGGGCGTCGGCAGCGACCTTGATCCGCTCGGTCAGCGCCGCGTGCTCGTGGTCGTCCAGCGGGAGGGTGCGGGTGATCCACCGGTCCTGTTGCCGCCATCCGGCCAGCAGGGAGAGGGCGTCGCTGAGGTAGTCGCTGCCCTGTCGGGAGCTCCGGGACGCGCGCATGTTACCCCTCCCTGGCGCCGTTGCCGACTTGTAGCCGACTCGTCGCCAAGTTGTCACCCTCGGTGCCTCAAGTGTGCCGGTCCGGTCGCCGCGTGTCTACGGCTACATTTCCGGCACCCGGACACCATCGGGATGCCGGGAACGGACGAACGGGCACGTCGGGGCGGCGCGGACGGCGATAAGCAGGGGACCGAACGGTCGCCGCCGCAGGGGCGGGACTAATCCTCGTCCGTCCGCGGATGCAGGTAGCGCAGCTGCTCCGGGTCCACCGGGAAGGTCACGTCGTCGCCGAACGGCGACGGCGCTCCCGCCCGGTCGATCAGCACCTCGCTCATGGCGAACCTGCCGTCGGGGCCGACCGCCGGCGCGGGTGGGACCTGGATTTCCTGTGCCCAGTTCACCTGACCGGGTGACGCCCGGTGGGTTACGGTCTCGGGACTCGCCGGTGCCGGGGTCGTGTCCTCGGCAGCCGCCTGCTGCTCCACCTGGTCCCTCCGGAAGATCTTGCGACCGAGCCAGACCAGTGGATCGTACCGACGATCCACGACCCGCTCCTTCATCGGGATGATCGCGTTATCGGTAATCTTAATGTGCTCCGGGCACACTTCGGTGCAGCACTTGGTGATGTTGCAGTAGCCGACACCCTGCCGGTCGCGCGTGTGTTCCTTGCGGTCGGTCCGGGCGTCCAGCGGGTGCATGTCCAGCTCCGCGGCGCGGATGAACAGCCGGGGCCCGGCGAACGCCAGCTTGTTCTCCTCGTGGTCCCGGACGACGTGGCAGACGTTCTGGCACAGGAAGCACTCGATGCACTTGCGGAACTCCTGCGAGCGCTCCACGTCCACCTGTTGCATCCGGTACTCGCCCGGTGCCAGGTCGGGCGGTGGGGAGAAGGCCGGCATCTCGCGGGCCTTGACGTAGTTGTACGACACGTCGGTGACCAGGTCCCGGATCACCGGGAAGGTGCGCAGCGGCGTGACCGTAATGGTCTCGTCGGCAGTGAACGTCGACATCCGGGTCATACACGCCAGCTTCGGCATCCCGTTGATCTCCACCGAGCAGGAGCCGCACTTGCCGGCCTTGCAGTTCCACCGGCACGCGAGGTCGGGAGTCTGCGTGGCCTGCAGACGGTGCAGCACGTCGAGGACCACCTCGCCCTCGTTGACCTCGACCTGGTAGTCCTCCAGCGCGCCGCTGGACGCGTCGCCCCGCCAGATCCGGAAGTTCCTCATTGGGGGATGCCTCTCTCTCAGCCCAAATCAGCGGTTGCGGAGCTGAGCTCCTCAGGGGTGTAGTACTTCGCAAGCTCGTCGCGCTCGAACAGCCCGGCCAGTTCCGGCCGCATCGGGGTCACCGGCTGCTGCGCGAGGCGTACCTCGTCGGCGCCGGCGAGCGAGCAGACCAGGGTGACCCGCCGCCACTCCGGCTTCATGTCCGGGAAATCCTCGCGGGTGTGACCGCCGCGGGACTCCTCGCGCTCCAGCGCCGCCCGGGCCGTGCACTCGGAGACCACCAGCATGTTGCGCAGGTCCAGCGCCAGGTGCCAGCCCGGGTTGTACCGCCGGCCCCCGGTCGCGCCCACCTTGTCGACCCGCTCGCGCAGCTCGGCCAGCCGCTGCAGGGAGTCCTCCAGCTCACCGCGGCGCCGGATGATGCCGACCAGGCTCTGCATCACGTCCTGCAGCTCCTGCTGCAGCGCGTACGGGTTCTCCCCGTCACCGCGCGCCAGCGGCGCCAGCGCCGCCTCCTCGGCAGTGGTGACGTCCGCCTGCGACGGCCGCGGCCGCGACGGCAGCGCGGTGGCGTACGCCGCGGCGTGCTCACCGGCGCGTTTGCCGAACACCAGCAGGTCCGACAGCGAGTTGCCGCCGAGCCGGTTGGAGCCGTGCATGCCGCCGGAGACCTCGCCGGCGGCGAACAGTCCCTCCACCGCGCCGGTGGCCGCGCCGGTGTCGGCGTCGACCTCCACGCCACCCATCACATAGTGGCAGGTCGGGCCCACCTCCATCGGCTGGGCGGTGATGTCGACGTCGGCCAGCTCCTTGAACTGGTGGTACATCGACGGCAGCTTGCGCTGGATGAACTCGGCCGAGCGCCGGGAGGCGATGTCCAGCAGCACCCCGCCGGCCTTGGTGCCCCGGCCGGCCTTGACCTCGGCGTTGATCGCGCGGGCGACCTCGTCGCGCGGTAGCAGCTCTGGCGGGCGGCGGTTGTTGTCCGGGTCGTCGTACCAGCGGTCCGCC
The DNA here is from genome assembly GCA_007130245.1 of Micromonosporaceae bacterium. Lineage (GTDB taxonomy): Bacteria > Actinomycetota > Actinomycetes > Mycobacteriales > Micromonosporaceae > Natronosporangium. The sequence goes on along the minus strand of SLSW01000113.1, from coordinate 3,571 downwards.
TCCTCCGGCGTGTCCGCGTAGTAGGCGCGGAACACGTCCGGCACGTAGTCGAACATGAACCGCTGACCCTCGGTGTTTTTCAGGACCCCACCGTCGCCGCGCACCGACTCGGTGACCAGGATCCCCTTGACCGACGGCGGCCACACCATGCCGGTGGGGTGGAACTGGATGAACTCCATGTTGATCAGCTTGCCGCCGGCGCGCAGCGCCAGCGCGTGCCCGTCGCCGGTGTACTCCCACGAGTTCGAGGTCACCTTGAACGAGCGGCCGATGCCGCCGGTGGCCAGCACCACCGCTGGCGCCTCGAACAGCAGGAACTCGCCGCTCTCGCGGTCGTAGCCGAACGCCCCGGCGACCTTCCCGTCCTCGAGCAGCAGCTCGGTGACGGTGGTCTCGTCGAACACCCGCAGTCGCGACTCGTACTCGCCGGTGGCCGCCCGGTCTTCCTGCTGCAGCGACACGATCTTCTGTTGCAGGGTGCGGATCATCTCCAGGCCGGTGCGGTCGCCGACGTGCGCCAGCCGCGGATATTCGTGGCCGCCGAAGTTGCGCTGCGAGATCCGCCCGTCCTTGGTGCGGTCGAACAGCGCACCGTAGATCTCCAGCTCCCAGACCCGCTCCGGCGACTCCTTGGCGTGCAACTCGGCCATGCGCACGTCGTTGAGGAACTTGCCGCCGCGCATGGTGTCGCGGAAGTGCACCTGCCAGCTGTCGCCCGGGTTCACGTTGCCCATCGCCGCCGCGGCGCCACCTTCGGCCATCACCGTGTGCGCCTTGCCGAACAGCGACTTGGAGATGACCGCGGTCTTCGCGCCGGCGAGCCGCGCCTCGATCGCCGCTCGTAGCCCGGCGCCACCGGCGCCGATGACGACCACGTCGTACTGGTGTCGTTGAATGCTCATCGCCACGTCATCCCTAGTTGAAGAACCGTAGGTCGGTGATCCAGCCGGCGGACACCGCCATCACGTACGCGTCGACCAGTGCCAGCGTGCCCAGGCTGATCCAGGCGAACTGCATGTGCTTCGGGTTGATCCGCGACACGAACGTCCACCACCGGTAGCGGATCGGGTGTTTTGAGAAGTGCTTCAGGCGCCCGCCGGTGACGTGCCGGCAGGAGTGGCACGACAGCGTGTACAGCCACAGGAAGATCACGTTGAGCAGCAGGACCAGGTTGCCCAGGCCGATGCCGAACCCGGCCTCGCCACCGAAGGCCAGGAACATGTCCCAGGTGTTGATGGCCGTGATCACGACGACGAGGTAGAAGGTGTAGCGGTGGAAGTTCTGCAGGACCAGCGGGAAGCGGGTCTCACCGGTGTAGCGGGCGTGACCGTCCGGCACCGCGCAGGCCGGCGGGGACAGCCAGAAGCTGCGGTAGTAGGCCTTGCGGTAGTAGTAGCAGGTCAGCCGGAACAGCAGCAGGATCGGCAGGCTGATCACGGCGTACGGCAGGATCGGCAGATCCGGAACGAACCGGCCGAAGTGCGCTGCCTCCGGGATGCACTCGAGCGAGACGCACGGCGAGTAGAACGGGGTCAGGTAGTGGTGCTCAGCGACCCAGTAGTTCTCCTTCAAGAAGACCCGCACCGTCGCGTAGGTGACCCAGGCGGCCAGGCCGATCGCCACGATCCCCGGCGGCAACCACCACCGGTCCTTGCGCAACGTCCGCTCTGCGATAGCGGCGCGGGGTCTGGTCGTCACCGCCGGCTGGGCCTTCGAGGGTCCCGGCGCTGATTCGGCTCCCGTCGTCGTCATTCCTGCTCCCTCAGGCCTCGCGTGCCCGGACACAGTGGGGGTGCGGCCCGGGTCGACCGTGACCTTACGCCCGCAGCTCCCGCGTCCGTGAAAGGGGTCGCCCGAGTGTGATCTACCGCCCCGCCGGCCGGCCGGGCTCAGCCGGAGGCGCCGCCGGTGAAGTTCCACGACGTCAGGTGCACCGCCGGTGCGCTGCGGGCCGCGATGCCGAGCCCGCCGGGCAACAGCGCCGCCACCCCGCCGATGCGTTGCACCTGCCCAGGCCCCAGCGCTTGCGGGTACGACTGGGTGAACCGGAAGTTCTGTACCGGCGCGGTGACCTTCCCGTCCTCGATCAGCCACACGCCGTTGCGGGTCAGGCCGGTGATCACCAGCGTCTTCGGGTCCAGCACCCGCGTATACCAGAAGTCGGTGACCAGCAGGCCGCGCTCCACACCGGCCAGCAGCGACGCGGCGGCCGGGTCGACATGCGCGCCGGCGCCGGACCCGGCCGGGTCGTCGCCGGTCTCGGACGGGCCGGCCACCAGCTCGATGTTGAGCGCGATGGCGCCGAACCTGGCCATCGGCCCGGGGATGGCGTGGCCGGTGGAGGCCGCCTCGCCGCCGACCAGTGCGGCGGTGCGGCGGTCGTGGGTCACGGAACGCGTCACGCCGCCGTCCACCAGCGCCAGCCGCTGCTTCGGGGTGCCCTCGGCGTCGAACGACGTGCCGGGCCGTCCGGGCGCCAGCGGGTCGTCAACCAGGGTGACCTGCGGGTCGAACTGTCCGGCGCCGAGCTCGGCGAAGGAACGCCGCTCCGCGAACGACTTGCCGTTGAAGCCGTGGATGGCGAAGTTGTTCAGCAGGTCCGACACCGCGTTCGGCTCCAGCACCACCTCGTAGCGCCCGGGCGGCAGTTCCACCGCGCCGGTGGCCGCGCGGGCCTTGGCGCCGGCGCGCGCGCCGAGCGCGGCACCGTCGATGTCCGCCAGCCGCGCCGACGCCGCCCGCGCCACCCCGTCGGCGCCACTGGCGCGGGCGATGCCGTCCATCGATGCCTCGGTGGTGTACGTCGACACCGACTGCCCGGCAGAGTTGGCGAACGCGACCGAGGAGGCGCTGGTGCGGCAGTAGCCGGCGACTTCCAGGCCGGCGGCGTCGACGAACGCGCGTACCCGGGCGGCCCGCTCGTCCGGGGACGCCTCGGCCGTGGCAGGGTCCGCCTCCGCAGCGCCGGCCAGCGGCGCCGGTGCGGTCAGCCCGGGCCAGGTGGGGTCGGCCGGCGCCGTGCGCACCGCCGCCACCGTGCGCTCCACCAGCTCGCCCAGCCCGTCGGTCGAGGTCACGGTGGTCGAGGCGCTGGCGGTGCGGCCGTCGGCGTGCACCCGCAGCCGCACCCTGGTGGTGTCGTCGGCGACGTTCTGGTGGATGAACGAGTTGGCGAACCGGGTCAGCGCTTCCTCCTGCCGGCCGACCGAGACCTCGGCCTCGACAGCGCCGGCGCGGGCCCGCACCCGCTCGAGCACCTGCGCGGCGATCTCCATTGGCGTGGTCACCCTCGCACCCCCACTCGTACGTTGCGGAACCTGGCCGGGGCGGCCGGGTGTCCGGTGTGGCCGACCTGCATCGGCTGGCCCTTGCCGCAGTTCGGCGTGCCCCAGGCCGTCACCTCGCTCGACAGCATGTCCATCGAGCCCCAGAAGGTGGGCCCGATCCCGGTGTAGGTGGGGTTGCGCAGCATCCGGCCGCGCTTGCCGTTCTTGATCTCCCAGGCGATCTCGCACCCGAACTGGAAGTTGAGCCGCCGGTCGTCGATGGACCAGGACCGGTTGACGTCCAT
>SLSW01000181.1 GCA_007130245.1 Micromonosporaceae bacterium | reverse complement strand
TGCCGACGCAGGAGCTGGCCGACTACGACGGCGCGCCGAACCAGCTGGTCAAGGTGGGCACCTACCAGCGCGCGAAAGGGCTGGAGTTCAAACAGGTGTTCCTGCCGCGGCTGGACGCCGACGGGCTCAAGGAGGCGCGCACCAAAGGTGAGGACGACGCCTCGTACGCCGAACGGCTGGACCTTTTACGCCGGCAGCTGTTCGTAGCGATGACCAGGGCCCGCGACGGCCTCTGGCTCGGCTGGGTCGACTCCCCCAGCTCGATCCTGCCGGACACTGCCGTCAGATCTGCGACCAGCGGCCGCACCGGCGCCTAGCCGAACGAGGAGCTGAACGTCTGGTGAGCCCTGCCGGCCCGCCGCGGCCGGCGTGCCGAGCATGTCCTTCCCGCGCCTGCGATGCGTGCAGCGGCGGGGACATCGGGTGTTAGCGGATCGGCTCCTGTTCAGCTACGTCAGTCGACTGAAACGAACACGCGTTGATCATCCCACGCGAACGTCAGCACTACCATCCATGCGCCGCCATCGATCACATCGTCTGGCACCGCGTGGCAGACGTTGCCGGTGACGGTGGCCCCCGGGAACATCTCGCCGCGATCTGCCAGGTCGTTCGGGATCACCCCGCAGAAATCGTCGGGCCCGGCTGAGTAGGTGTTGCCGTCCGTCCCTACGAATCGGAAATCCAGATCCAGCCACGGGTCGCCCGCTTCCGGTCCCACGTACGTGAGCGTCACCGGCACCATTGCGGCGGTCCTACCCTCGGCGATCTCGTTGAACGGGTTCTCCGCCAGCACCTCGTCGGTCGCGTCCTGGTCGGTCGGATCGAGCGTCACCTCCCACAGCTCCACCGGCTCTGGCGAGTCATCTACCCGGTCTGACAGCACGAACGTCATACCTGCCGGCAATGGGTTGGCATACGTACCGCCTGGTTGATCCTCAGGCGCGGGCGTAGGGCTCGGCGTCGGGCTCGGACTGGGCGCAGGTGACTCTGGCTCACGCGTATCCGCGCCATCTCCCTGCGGGCTGCCGTTCCAGCCGCAGGCCAGTAACACCGCAGCTCCCACGGCCACCAGCAGCAACTTCGCCGATCTCATGGCTCCCCCCAATTGCCCGGGGGGAAGCTCTAGCATACAGGCCTCCATGGCGCCGACAGGTGCCTTCTGCGTCGCCTGACCAGCCCGCCAGAGCCTCCTGGTTATCGCCGGTGATCAGCAGCGGGTCGCCCTCGCTACCCCGTCGTCAACGGCGCGAGGACGCCGGCGGCCCGCAGCTCGGCGATGTGCTCCGCCGCACGAGCCGGCGCGGTGCCGCCGCGGATGAGCAGCCCGGCTTCGATGTTCCTGGTCGCGCCGGACGCGGTGAGGTTGGCGCTGGAGACCAGCAGCGTGCGACGGTCCGCCACCGCGATCTTGGCATGCATCTTCGCTCCCTGCTCGGCCCGACGGCTTACCGGCCAGTGCCACAGCGAGACCCCGCGCACCGAGGCGAACGCCGCGGCTGGTTCGGCGCCGGCCAACGCACTGCCGGCCCCCTGCAGGGTCTCCACCACGACGGTGACCGCCACCCGGCGGGCGATAGCCGCAGCGAGCGCCTCCAACACTGGCGGGTAAGGCTTGGCCGAGTAGGTCAACATCAGCAGTTCGTGCTGAGCCTCGTTGATCAGTTCGAGCAGCACCTGGGCGGTTGCCCGCACCGGCACCCGGTGCGTGTTCGGGCCACTCCAGACCGACTCCACCCGCACCGCGGCCTGCCGCTGCGCGTGGCCGGCGGCGAGGCCTCTGAGGTAGGCGGCAGCGTAGTCACTGGCGAGCCCGTCGGCCCGTTGGGCCGCCAGCACGCTGGCCGCGGTCTCGGCGAAGCCGCCCACCGGCACCGACTGCAGTGCCGCGTCGTCCGGCCAGCCGGCGGCCAGCGAGTCGGCGAGGGTGCGCAGGTGGGTGACGCCGAGCCGGGCTGCGGCGGCTTCCGCGGCTGCCTCGAAGGCGCCCGTTCCGGTCATGGCACATCCGGGAACAGCGCGAGCTCCGGCTCGTCACCCAGCGGCACGACGAACCGGCGGTCCAGGAACCGGTTGCCGCGTTCGCAGGTGGTCTCAGAGACGAACAGGCACACGTGGCAGGCGGCGCCGTGCAGGAAGTCAGCCGGCTCGTGCGGCAGCCGTTCAGCGCACAACGGATCGGAGGAGCAGTGCCGGGCGTCGGCCAGCGCCCGCCTGGTCAGCCTGACCAGCGGCTCCTCCTCGGCCAGCGAGACCAGCCCACCGAGGGTGCCTTCGGCGTCCGGCACCGCGGTGTAGATGAGGATGCCAGCGCGCGGGTCGTCGTCGGTGCCAGCGTAGATCCGCTCCGCCAGGCTGGCGGCGCTGTAGCCGCACTCCAGCGCGATCGTGCGGATCAGCAGGTGCGACAGCGTGTGCAGAGCCAGATAGCGGGTGCCCGGCCAGAGGCGCATCTCGTCGAACGGCCCGGAGATCCGGTCGGAGTAGCGGTTACGGCGGAACCGGGCGTACGCCGACTCGTGCTCCCGCAGGGCATAGGACTCTTCCACCCGCTGCTGCCAGGCACGCAACAGGTTCTCCGGCATCCGCAGGAAGATGCCCTCACCGCGTACCTCACTGGCCGGCACCCAGCCCGCCTTCGACCGCGCCAGCGGCGCGAGGGTCACCAGGTCCGGGTCGTCCGGGTCCGGCGCGTCGAGCCGGGTGAAGCCGACCAGCGCCCGCACTTCCCGCAGCCGCTCCACTTGGATCACGTCGGCGTAGAGGTCCTTGAGCCGTCCGGGCACGCCGTCGGGGTTCCGTCGGAGGGTGAAGTCGTCGGTGGGTTCGGGGAGCTGGCCAGCCGAGAACACCTCCCACTCCGGAGTACGCAGGTCGACGTACTCGTCGGCAGGCTGCGTGTCCTGGGAGGCGGCCCGCTGCTGTTCGATCACCGCCCAGATCTCGTGGTCGCTCCACCGGCTGAACTCCCGCAGGGCCGGCACGTTCTCACGGGCGTACGGCAGCATCTGCGGCCCGGGCAGGCTTTTGAGCGCCTCCCAGTTATGCTCCACCTTGGTCTGCAGCTCGCTGGCGCCAGTGCGCGGCACGGCCAGCGCGGACAGCACCTTGCCGAACCACTGGTTGGAAGCGCCGACCACCAACACCTTGAGTTCACTGGTGCAGCCGCCGGGCTCGAACGTCGCCAGATGCGGGTGGCGAGCCCGGCACCCGGGCAGCCGTTCCGCAGCGAAACGCCCGAAGACATCGCGCATGTTGCGCCGCTCGCCGCACGGCACGCACCGCACCTGGACGTTGGCGCCGAGGTTGCCGCCGCGGTCGTCCATGCGCAGTTTGGGGTGCACGGCGCCGGTTGCGCACTCGCCTCCCCGGTGCACGAACTTCGCGTACGGGAAGTCGTCCAGGTGCCCTTGCGTGCAGGCCAGTACGAACCGGGCGGCCACCGCCAGCGGCGGTCTGCCGCCCTTCTTGCGGGGGCAGTCCCGGTGGAAGAACCGCGCGTCCTGAGGCCGGCGCGCGCGGGCGTTCTCGAACCCGAACTCGTGGCTCTCCAGCGACGCCAGCGTGTCGCATGCGGTGCATCGCAACCAGGTGGGAAACGGCGCCACCGGCACGCCGATCCGCGATGCCGGTCCGCTGGGGTCCTGGTCGAGCCCGTCCAGCCACGGCGCCGGCCGCAGCTGCGTGACGTCCCGGCACTCCTTCAAGCCGCGGACTGCGGCCAGCAGTCTCGGCTCGGTCACCGGTTCGTACTCGACGCTGTCGTAGCTCCAGTCGTCGAGTCCGCGCACGATCACCGAGAAATTGGGGAGATCCACCAGGGAGCCCACCCCGGTCGTGAACATGAGGTGGCTGGGCCGCACAGCTCCGACGCGGCGCCGGTGGGTCGAGGCCATCAGGCACCTCCGTTGGACGGTGTCGGTTCGCCGAGCTCGTCTGTGTCCGGCGGTTCGTCCTCGTCAGCCTCGCCGCCGCCTTGGCCGGCGAAGACCCAGTCCGCGGCGCCGTAGACCGGGCTGAAGAGTTCGGCGCCCGCGGGGACCAGGACGTTGATCTCGTTCTCGGTCTCGCGCATCGACATGCCGACGGTCAGGTCGCTCCACCGGGTGGTGCTGCCGGCTCGCTCGAGCAGCGGCGTCAGCTGCTCCTTGGTTGACCTCGTCTGCTGGTAGGCGAGCCGGGCAGCCCCGGTGCGCTGCACCTGCCACCGGTCGGTGATCCGCCCGATGCGTTCGGCCAGGTAGTCGCGGGCACGCGGGCCGCCGACGGCTTCGGCGCGCGCCAGCAGCCGGTCCACTATGCGGTTCACCGGCTCGCCGTGCAGGTCCACGTCGTGCGCGTCGGTGTCGCGGGAGTGTTCTTCGGCGGCGTGGCGCACCGCTGCGACGAAGGTGGCGGCGGTGCCGCGGTCCAGCGACCGCCGCGTGTACGGGGTGACAGACAGCGCCTCGACCTGCCGGTAGAAGGTGGCGTGGTAGTACTCGAAGTCCTCGTAGTGCGCCAGGTCGCGTGGCCGCGTCCAGTTGTAGAGCGCCACCACCAGGCCGGGCCGGCGCGGGTCCCGACCGACCCGCGAGGTCGCCTGGATGTATTCGGCGGTGTTCTTCGGCTGGCCGGTGACCACCATCAGCGCCAGCCTCGGCACGTCTACGCCGACCTGCAGCATCGAGGTCGCCAGCACGGTGTCGACCGGCTCTCGCCCTTCGTTACGCCTGGCGGCGTACCGGTCGGCCAGCGGATGGCTGGGCGTACGTTCCTTGATCGAACGAACGATGTCCTCATTGATGGCCCGCTTGTGCGCCGTGGTGTCAAGGTCCTGGTCGAAGCTGATCTCGAGGTGGGACAGCACCTCGCTGATGTCGGCGGAGGACACCCGCGAGGTCAGCTCCTGCACGGTCAGTGGCCTGGTGGCGCTGACCAGCCGGTCGGACAGGCCACGCCGCCGCCCGTGCGAGCGCAGCCGGATGGTGACCTGGTCGTCGATGGCACGGCGCATGCCGGCCAGCTCCCGGGTGGCGTTGAAGTAGCTGACCAGCGTCAGGTAGGGCTCGGCCGGTTCGCCGTACCTGTCGAACAGCGTCTGCCCGGCCAGCATCAGGATCTCGGCGAGCCGGATCTCGGCGGCCTTGAGGCGGACGCCGTTGGCGCAGATGCCGAGGTAACGGCGGCCCGGGTCGTCCTCGGTCACCGGGACCTGGCGGCTGAAGAACGTATCGGCGATGTCGGTCACCGGAGGCGGGAACACCTCCAGCCGGCGCCCGAACACGCCGAGCACCTGCTCGGCCGCCCGCTTGGTGGTGGCGGTCGAGGCCACGATCTTCGGCCCGGTCTCGCGTCCTTCGGCCGGCGACCAGGTGCACAGCTGGTCGACCGCCGCCTCGAACAGGCCGACGGTGGTGCCGAGCGCGCCGGAGATCAGGTGCAGCTCGTCCTGGATGATCAGGTCTGGCGGCCGCAGCGGCGCGACGGGCTGGCTGGTCACGGCGGGCAGAACGCCCTTGCGTACGTGTCGGCTGCCGCAGCCGGTGCGTTCGTCGAGGTCGTCGTGCCGGTAGCCGTGCCGGGGGCACCACTGGCTCACCCGGCCGAACAGGATGCCGGCGTACCCGTTCCACGGCAGTTGGGCGAGCTTGTCGACGGTGGCGATGACGAGGCTGGGCGCCAGCCGGTAGATCTCCTCATCGACGGTGACGATGGGCAGGCCGTCGGGGTGGCGGGTGCGCGAGAACGGGCAGGCGTGCTGCCCTTCGCCGTTCGGGCAGTGCAGCAGCACCCGACGCAACGTCTCCTTGGTCTGCAGGTCGTGGTGCGGGCGCAGCCGGGTGCCGCACCATGGGCAGGCCAGTGTCTGCAGCACGTTGGTGCGCTTACCCTCGCCGGCCTCGCGCGCCTCCGCGATCTGGTCGGATGCCTCGTTGTACCAGTTGGGTGACACGCCGCCGCCGACCCACAGTCCGATCCGGAACGGCTCGCTCCCCCACCGCTGCTCCTCCTCGCGGCGCAGCACCTCGGCGGCGCACACGAGCGCGGCGGCGCGCTGGAACTGCTGGGCGGTGAGCAGCCGCAGCGTGTAGCGCATGAGCACGGCGGTGCCGGCCGATCCGCTGCGGGCGACCTCGCCGGTGCCGACGGTGCCCTGCAATCGGCGGATGGCGAACGTGAACGCGGTCAGCCCCAGGTATGCCTCGGTTTTGCCGCCACCGGTCGGGAAGAACAGCAGGTCGACGGTGGCGGTGTGGTCAGCGACCCGCTCCGGGTGGGTCGGGTCGGCCAGCGACGGCAGGTTGAGCAGGACGAACGCCAGCTGGAAGGGTCGCCAGGAGGCGGCTTCAGCGCCGCGGGACTCGACTTCGGCCAGCGCATCGGCGAACGACAGCTCCTCCTCGTGACGCAGCCGGCTCAGGTCGGTGCGGCGGCGCTGCAGCGCCATTGCCCGGTTGGCGAACCGGAACGCGGACAGCGCCTGCTCGTGGCGCTCGGCGTCGGGGGTGGTCAGCAGGGCGATACCGGCGCGGATGCGATCGCATGACCGGCGGGCGGTGAACACCGCCGCCTCGGCAGCGGGGCGCAGCGAGGCCGGCAGGTCGGCGATGTCGGCCTGCCGCGCGTCCAGCCACGCGGCGTACCCGTCGGCCAGCGGCGCCAGGCCGGCGCGGAGTGTGTCGATGTCGGCGGCGGCGAGGGAGTCCATCGACAGCTCGACCCCGGCCAGCCCGCTGTCGTCGCCGCCGGGGGCCCGGGTGGCGGGCACGTCGTAGGTGGGCATCCAGTCGGTGGTCAGGCGGTGTGCCCCGGGGTCGCCGTCGCGGTGGTGCGGGTGTACGGCGACGTTGTGCCCGACGGCGTAGCGCCGGTGCGTGCGGTAGAGCAGCCGCAGGTGCGTCTCCTCTTTGTCGTCGCTGCCGTTGGTGGGGTCCTGCTCGTCGATGGGCAGGAAGACCGGGGCGGCGCCGTCGGCGGCGGTCACATCGAGCTGCGGCTGGAACAGCCAGGCGGTGTCCTTGTTCTCCGCCGGCTCGGCCTGGGTGTTGACCAGGGCGAGTTGGACGACCTGCCGCCCCTGGTGTGGGCGTACGTCCACGGCCAGCAGCACGCCCGGGTGGTCGGCGTCGGCAGCGGTGAGCGGGACGCGGTAGGTGCGGTCGCCGTCGAGGCGGATCTCCCGCTGGTAGGACATCGGCTCGCGCGCCCATACCCTGCGGGTGCGCCCCTCGTCATCCTCTGACTCGGTCTTGCCGTAGCTGCCCCAGCTGGCGGTGACGGCGATGAGGTCAACGCCGGACGGCACGGCGAAGGACAGTCCCATGGACGACGCCCACATCTTGCCCAGGCTCTGCGGGGTCACCACCTCCGGCAGGTCGGCTTCGGTGGGGTCGCCCTGCACGTCGATCTCGGTGTCGGGCACGTTCTGGCCCCCGCCGATGGCGGGTTTGGGGCCGAGGCGGCCGACGAGGTAACGCTCGCTCGGCCCGAGGGAGGTACGCAGTTCCTCGTGCTCGCCGTTCCAGGGGCCGAGCAGGTCGCGGCGGATGATCTCCTCCAGCTCGTCGCGCACCTGGTGGGACGTGGCCGGCTCGAACTGCTGCGGCACGTCCAGCGGATGGGGAGCGGGTTCCTCCACCTGCCCAGTCTGCTCTGCGCTCCCGGATGATCCCGGCAGCGGGTGCTGCTCCCCGTGCGGGTGTGGAAACAACCCAGCGTGGGTGTTGTCGGTCATTTCAGCTCTACTTTCCGACCGTCCAGTTCAGAGGGCTGTGAGGCTGCGGCACCCCCGACCCTACGGTAGGTTCACGCGACGGGATAGCATCAACGCGGTCCTCGTGTATAGGATTCACAGGATGCATCCTATCCTGAACCCCAGCACCGGCGTCTGAGGAGCGTGATCGGTGGCGAAGCTCAGCACCATACTCGACCAGATCGACGCGGGCACGATCCTGTTGCCGGAGTTCCAGCGCGGCTACGTGTGGAACCGCGACCAGGTCCGTGGCCTGATGCGCTCTCTCTACCGGGGCTATCCGGCCGGTTCGCTGCTGGTGTGGGAGACCGATGCCGCGACCGCGGCGGTCCGCGGTCACACCGCTGGCGGCGACGGCGGGCACAAGCGTCTGCTGCTGGACGGCCAACAGCGGATCACTTCCCTGTACGGGATCACCCGCGGCCGGCCGCCGGCATTCTTCGACGGCGACGCGCGGATGTTCACCGGGCTGCGTTTCCACGTGGAGGAGGAGGTCTTCGAGTTCTACGCGCCGGCGAAGATGCAGGATGATCCTCGGTGGATCGATGTGACCGCCCTGTTCACGGAAGGCCTGGAGGAACCGTTCAGAATCCTCGCCGAACATACGGAGAAGCACCCGCTCTACGCGCAACGGCTCCTCGCACTACAGAGCATCCGTGACCGGAACTTCCACGAGGAAACCATCACCGGCCCGGACAAGACGGTTGACGTGGTGGTGGAGATCTTCAACAAGGTCAACTCCGGCGGCACCAAGCTCTCCAAGGGTGATCTCGCGCTGGCGACTATCTGCGCTGAGTGGGGTGAGGCACGCGCCACGATGCGCGCCGCGCTGGACGAGTGGGCCGGCGCCGGCTATCGATTCAGCCTCGACTGGCTGTTGCGGAACGTGAACGCGGTGGCGACCGGGCGCGCGCCGTTTCACGCGCTGGCCGATGTCTCGTCGGACCAGTTCGAACAAGCACTCACGTCGGCGAAGAAGCACATCAGCGGATTCATTGACCAGGTGTCGGGAAGGCTCGGGCTGGACCACGACCGCGTGTTGATGGGACGGTACGCCTTCCCGGTCGTGTCGCGATTGCTGCACCTCAACGGCGGCAAGTTCGCCGACGCGGCCGAGCGTGACCGTGTCCTCTTCTGGTACGTGCACTCGGCGTTGTGGGGCCGGTTCGCCGGCTCCACCGAAACCATCCTGGCGCAGGACTACGACGCCCTGACCCGCGACGGCATCGACGGTCTGATCCGCAACCTGTCCCGCTGGCGCGGCGGCGACCTGGTGATCGACGGCCAGGACTTCGAGGGGTTCGGTCGCGGCTCCCGCTTCTACCCGCTGCTCTACCTGCTGACACGGGTGCGCGGTGCGCGCGACTTCGGCAGCGGACTGGAGCTGAAGCAGGAGATGTTGGGGCACCTGGCGTCGTTGCAGGTGCACCACATCTTCCCCAAGGCGCTGCTCTACCAGGACGGGTACAGCCGTCGCGAAGTCAACGCCGTGGCCAACTTCTGCTTCCTCACCCAGCAGACGAACCTGGAGATCGGTAAGCGCCGGCCGGAGGAATACTTCCACGAGGTGCAGGAGAAGCATCCGGGGGTGCTGGAATCGCAGTGGATTCCGACTGACCAGGACCTTTGGCGTACGGATCGCTACCTGGACTTCCTGGAAGCGCGCCGGGAGCTGCTCGCCAAGGCCGCCAACGAGTTCCTGGCCGAGCTGCGCGACGGGTCGGCGCCGCCGGCAGAACCGCTGCGGCCCCTGACGGTCGCCGGCGAGGATGACTCCGACGACAATCGCACCCGTGACGTGGTGGCACTCATCGCGGACCTGACCGACCTCGGATGCGCCGAACCGGAGCGCGACGCGGAGGTCACCGACCCCGACGGCCGTGTCGTCGCGGTGGCCGACGCGTTCTGGCGGGATGGCCTGCAGCCGGGTCAGGGTGAGCCGGTCGTGCTGGCACTCGACCCGCATCTGGACCTGCCGCAGCTGGAGAAGCTCGGATACGCGGTGTTCGTGTCCACGGATGCGCTGCGTAGCTTCGTGAAGCGCCGCAACCAGGAGGCCGCCGGCGAGGAGTCCACGGACGAAGCGGTCACGGC
>SLSW01000270.1 GCA_007130245.1 Micromonosporaceae bacterium | reverse complement strand
CGGTGGCTGGCGGGCATGCCGGCCGAGACCCACCTGTCCCTGCTGGCGATGACCCTCGGCGGGGTGTTCGACCGGGTGCCGGACACGCTGCGGATCTGCTTCGCCCACGGCGGCGGCAGCTTCCCGTTCTGGGTGGGGCGCCTGGACAACGCCTGGCGCCGGCGCGGCGAGGTGGTGCGGGGACGCTCCCAGCACCCGCCGCGGCACTACCTGGACCGGTTCTTCGTCGACACGGTGGTGTTCGACCCGGCGCCGCTGCGGCTGCTGGTCGACACGCTCGGCGAGGAGCGGGTGGTGCTCGGCTCCGACTACCCGTACCCCCTGGGGGAGCGCCCGGTCGGGCAGGTGGTGCGCACTGCCGACTTCCTCACTGTTGCCCAGCGCGACAAGCTGCTGTCCGGCAACGCCCGCCGTTTCCTCGGGTGGACCTGAGACCGGTGGATCACGGGTCTCATGATCACCTCACCTCGCCCCGGTTGGTGACGCCGACCCTGCTGCGGGTGTTCGTAGCCGCCTTCGGCGGCATGACCAGCTTCTTCCTGCTGCTGTCGGTGGCGCCGCTGTACGCCACCTCCGGCGGTGCCGGCGAGGTCGGCGCGGGAGCGACCACCGCCGCGCTGCTGCTGTCCACGGTGGCCGCAGAGCTGGCCGTGCCGCGGCTGGTGGTGCGCTTCGGCCACCGGCTGGTGTTCGGTGCCGGCCTGGTCCTGCTCGGGGTTCCGGCGGTGGCGCTGGTGGCATCCGCGCATCTCGGGTGGATCCTGGGGCTCAGCGCGGTCCGGGGCGTCGGGTTCGGGGTGGTGGTGGTTCTCGGCAGTGCGCTGGTGGCCGTCCTGGTGCCGGCCGAACGTCGCGGCGAGGGGCTGGGCCTGTTCGGGGTGGTGATCGGGCTGCCCGGAGTGCTGGCGCTGCCGTTCGGGGTGTTCCTGGTCGGGCAGGTCGGGTTCACCCCGGTGCTGGTCACCGGCGGTCTGGCGGCGCTGGTGGGCCTGGTCGCCATGCCCGGGCTGCCCGGCCGCGAGCCGGCGCCGGCCGAGCCGGTCGGGATCCTGGTGGGGCTGCGGTCGGTGCCGCTGCTGCGTCCGGCGGTGGTGTTCGCGATGGTGGCCGTCGCCGCCGGGGTGGTGGTGACCTTCATCCCGCTGGCGGCCGCCGACGCTGCGGCGTACCTGGTGCCGCTGGCGCTGCTGCTCCACGCCGTGGCCACGACCGGAGCCCGCTGGTGGGCCGGGCGCTTCGCCGACCGGCACGGTCCGGAAGTGCTCATCGTCCCGGCGCTGCTCGCCGCCGTGGCAGGGGTTCTCGTGCTGGTGATGATTCCCCACCCGGCGGCGGTGCTGGCCGGCATGGTGCTGTTCGGCCTGGGGTTCGGGATCAGCCAGAACGCCAGCCTGGTGCTGATGTTCAGCCGGGTGTCCCGGTCGCGGTACGGCACGGTCAGCGCCCTGTGGAACGTGGCGTTCGACGCCGGCATGGGGCTGGGCGCGGTCGGCTTCGGCGTGGTGGTGGCCCAGACCGGCTATCCGGTGGCGTTCGCGGTGATGGGTGCGCTGATGCTGGTGGCGCTGGCGCCGGCGCTGCGCGATCGGCTGGCGACGGGGGAAGGCCAACACCGCCGGTAGGCGTGGCTCGTCAAAGGGGGGCAGCTTCGCGCCGCTGCCTCATGCCGTGCCTACGATGCGGTGGTGGACGTCTCGGATGTGGCAGTCGATGCCGTTGACGCCGGCCGAGCCGCGCTCGCCGAGGGCAGGTGGGAACAGGCGCGCGTCCAGTTCGCGCAGGCGCTGGCCGTGGCCGACAGTGCCGAGGCGGCCGAAGGGCTGAGCTGGGCGGCGTGGTGGCTGGAGGACGTGCCCGGTTGCCTGCGGGCGCGCGAGCAGGCCTACCAGTGGTTCCAGCAGCGCGGCGACCGCCGCGGTGCGGCCCGGATGGCGCTGTGGCTCAGCGACGACCACCTGGAGTTCCGCGGCGCCGAAGCGGTCGCCACCGGCTGGCTACAGCGCGCGAGGCGCCTCCTGGCCGAGCTGGAGCCGTCGCCGGAACACGGATGGGTGGCGGTCTTCGAGGCGAACGCGGCGCTGCAGCGCCACGACCCGGCCGAGGCCCTGCGTCTGGCCGGCGAGGCCCGTGAGCTCGGCAGAGCCCACCGCGTGGTGGACCTGGAGATGTTCAGCCTCGCCAGCGAGGGGATGGCGCTGATCGACCAGGGTGAGGTCGCCGAGGGCATGCGCCGCCTGGACGAGGCCACCGCCGCAGCGCTGGCGGGGGAGTACGAGAACCTCGCTCCGGCGGCGTGGACCTGCTGCCGTCTCATCTCCGCCTGCGAGCTCGTGCGCGACTACGACCGGGGCGCCCAGTGGTGCCGGCAGGTGACCGAGTTCAGCCAGCGGATGGATGCGCGCTTCGTCACCGGTGTCTGCCGGGCACACTATGCCGCGATCATGACCTGGCGCGGACACTGGCGGGAGGCGGAGCAGGAGCTGCAGGCGGCGGTCGCCGGGTTGACCGAGAAACGGCCCGCATGGCTGCCGGAAGCCCTGGTGCGCCTGGGTGAGCTACGTCGCCGGCAGGGGCGGGTGGCCGAGGCCGAGCACCTGTTCACCCGCGCCCCCGACCATCCGCTGGCGCAGCTCGGACTCGCCCGGATCCGGCTCCATGACGGTGACCCGGCCGGCGCCCGGGACCTGCTGGAGCGGCTGCTTCGGCGGGTGCCCGCCGAGAGCGTGCACAGCCGGACCGCGCCGCTGGAGCTGCTGGTGCGGGTCTCGTTGGCGCTCGACGATCCGGCTGCGGCGCAGACTCACGTGGCGGAGCTGCGCGCGGCGGCCACCGGCGCACCGGCCGCGCCGTTGCGGGCGGCGGTGAGCCTGTGTGAAGGGCTGCTGGCGGAGGCGTTGGGAGACCTGGAACAGGCGTGTGACCGCCTGGAGGACGCGGTGGACCTGTTCGGCGCGGCCGGCGCGCCGACGGAGCAGGGGCAGGCGCGCATGGACCTCGGCCGGGTCCTGCGCGCCCGCGGCCGCGTCGACGACGCGGACCGGGAAGAGCGCGACGCACGGCGGTGCCTGGGGATGGTGGATGCGGCCGCGGCGGAGCCCACGCAGCCGCCGGCTCTGACCGACCGGCAGCTGCAGGTGCTGCGCCTGGTGGCCGACGGGCTCACCGACCGGGAGATCGCGGGGCGGCTGACCCTCAGCGAGCACACGGTGCACCGGCACGTGGCCAACATCTATGTCCGGCTGGGCTGCTCGTCGCGGGCGACGGCGGTGGCGCACGCCGCCCGGCTCGGTCTGCTCTAGGAGCCGGCCAGGTGCATGGCCCGTCCGGGCCATGCACCTGCCGCGGGCACAGTTGGCCCCCGCAGGCGACGCGGCAACGCCGCGGTCACGTCAAGACTGGAGTCGTACGCGACCGGTCATGAACTGATTCAGGGGGAGCCATGCCGCAGCTGCAGGAGTTCAAGCAGACCGCCCGTGCCACGTGGGCGGCCGGTGACTACGACGCGATGATGCGCCAGGAAGGGCTGTACGAGACCGGCGACCGGATCGTCCAGCTGGCCGGTGTCGGCGAAGGGGAGGTCGTGCTGGACGTGGCGTGCGGCACCGGCAACGCCGCGATTCCCGCCGCGCGTGCGAAGGCGACCGTGACCGGCCTGGACCTCACCCCGGAGCTGCTGGCGGTGGCCCGCCGCCGGGCCGCCGACGCCGGTGTCCAGGTGGAGTGGCGTGAGGGCGACGCCGAGGAGCTGCCGTTCGCCGACGCCAGCGTGGACGTGGTCCTGTCCACGTTCGGGGTCATGTTCGCGCCCCGCCACGAGGTGGTGGCAGACGAGATCGCGCGGGTGCTGCGTCCTGGTGGGCGCGTCGGCCTCGTGGCCTGGACACCCGAGGGCGCCATCGGCGAGTTCTTCCGGATCGGTGGCGCCTACCTGCCGCCGATGCCGGACTTCGTGGATCCACCGCTGTCGTGGGGGACCGAACAACGGGTGCGGGAGTTGTTCGAAGGCACCGGCATCGCGTTCGAGTTCAGTCGCGAAGTCGCAGGTCTGCGCCACCGCTCGGTCGAGTCCGCGGTGGAGTGCTACGTCAACTGGTTCGGGCCGATGGTGCAGGCGCGCGCCAACGCCGAGGCCGACGGCCGGTGGCCGGCCATGCGCGAGGACCTGGCCGGGCTTTTCGCCCGCCACAGCGAACCGGACGGCGACGGGATCGCGTTTCCGGCCGAATATCTCGCCGCGCTCGGCACCAAACGCCGCTGACGGGTGCCTCACATCACCGTGCTGCCGTACATCTCCCCGAGCGGATCGGCGATCAGCTCCACCCGGGCGCCGTCCGGGTCGCGGAGGTAGATCGAGGTGCCGCTCTCACGCAGATACTCGACTCCCTCCGCGTCCAGCCGCTGCCTGGCCTGTTGCCACTTGTCCGGTTCCACTGAGATCGCCAGGTGGTGCAGGCCACCGAGGACCTCGGCGTACGGGCCGAGGTCCAGCCCGGGGAAGTCGAAGAACGCCAGCAGGTTGCCGTTGCCGATGTCGAAGAAGAAGTGGTTGGAGCCCCGGTAGTCCCGGTTCTCGAAGATCTCCGTCAACGGGAAACCCAGGATGTTCTGATAGAAGTGGACCGTACGCTCCACATCCGACGACAGTAGCGCCACGTGGTGCAGCCCGCGCGCGCTGCTGTCCGGTCGCTTGCCGCTCAGATACACCTCGCGAATGCGCTGCCGCTCCGCCTCGATCCGGTCCAGGTCGATGTCGGTCATGATCCGCCCCCTCAGATGCGGAAGAACAGGTGGCAGCACTGCTCCAGTGCCTTCCGGTCTCCACGGTACGTGCTGCCGTTGATCCGCCCGTACACCGTGAGCACGAAGCTCGCGGCGTCGACCTCGTTCGAGTCGGGCGTGCGTGACACGAAGGACCGCCGCGGCCGGCCTGGGAGGGGGCCGACCGCGGCGGCGGAAGGGGACCTACGTCGCGGTCCAGAAATCAGGTCAGGCTGCGAAGGTACGCAGGATCAGGGCTGCGAGGGGGCGGTGGTCGGTTCCGGCCGCTCATCCGGCGCGCCGTCCGGGTGGTCCGGAGTGCCCGACCCGTCCGGGGTGTCATCGGGCGCGTGGTCGTCGGCAGGCGTATCCGCGGGCGCGCCGCTGTCGCCGGGTGCCGGGACCGGAGCATCCTCCGGTCGCCGCAGCTCACCCTGCTGCCGCGCCTCCTCGCTGATCTCCTCGCCATCGACTCCACCGTCGCGGGCGTCCTCACTGACGCGCTCACCGAACTCGGCGTTCTCGTCGGCTGCGGGCGCCTCGTTGGGTGCCACGGTCTCCACCACGGTGTCGAACCGGTCCTGGGCCGGTTCCGGCAGCACCCCGGCGAAGCCTGCCGTGCCCATGCTCGCCGCCGCGATGCTGAGCCCGGCGGTGGCCTTGGCGGCCACGCTCATGCTGGCGATCTTCGCCGTTGCGGCGGCCAGTCCCGTCAGTATCGCCATCCGTATCCGTCTCCATCCTGGTATCGCCGCGGTCACCGGACCGTGGCCGTTGACTTGGTGCGCCGGTGCCGTATCCGACCCGGCCGGAGAGGTGAACACACCGGTGGCCATCCGGACCGCGAGCTCGCCGGCGGGGTGGACCGGCCGGCGGCCCACCTCGCGGTATGCCCGCACCGCCCGCGCCACTGGCTGCAGCTCGCCGTCGACCGATCCGCCGGCGAGTAGCGTCTCGGCGGTGGCGTCGTCGATCGGGCGTGGCGTGTTCATCTCGCTGCCGTTATCGCCGCGGAGGCTCAAATCTGTACGCCCTTTCTGGCGAGATTTCGGCGCAGGGTCTCCAGGGCCCGCCGCTGCAGGGCGCGCACCGCGCCGACCCGCTTGCCGGTGATCTGCGCGACCTGCTCGGCGGTGAGGTCGGCGACGGTGCGCAGCAGCAGCACGGTGCGCTGGTCGGCGGACAGGTGCTGCGACATGGCCATGACCCACTGCTCACCGAGTGAGTCCAGGGCCTCCTGCTCGACGTCGCCGCCGGGCATGGATATCTCGGCGTCCACGGCGGTGAAGTGTGGTTGCCGCGCCAGCCGCCGGCGCTCGTCCTGCAGGCGCCGGTGGGCGATGGTGAACACCCACGACCGGAACTGGGTCTCGGTGCCCTGGAATGACGCCAACCCGCGGAACACACCGAGGAAGACCTCGTTGGTCAGGTCCTCGGGCTCGGCCGCGCGCTGCACGCGGAGGTACCCGGCCACCGCGGGGGCGAGGTCGGCGTACAGGCGTGCGAACGCGGTGGGCACGCCGGTGCGTGCCGCTTGGAGAACGTCGGCGAACTCCTCCTCCCCGAGCGCCAGCGATGCCTCCCCTCACGGTGGTCCGTCGCTCCTGTAATCGCTGGCGACCACCAGAGCAGTACGCCCG
Source organism: Micromonosporaceae bacterium (assembly GCA_007130245.1). Classification (GTDB taxonomy): domain Bacteria; phylum Actinomycetota; class Actinomycetes; order Mycobacteriales; family Micromonosporaceae; genus Natronosporangium. The sequence goes on along the minus strand of SLSW01000270.1, from coordinate 22,661 downwards.
CATCGGCATCGGTTGTCGGCCGTCGTCCGGTGCGTGGTGCGGCCAGACTACCCAGAGGTCAGGGTGATGCCGCTGGGTGTGATGTCGTACTCGCGGATGCGCGGGTCGTGGTAGGTGGCCCGGGTCTTGAGCACGGTCAGCGTCCGCGAGACACGCTGTTGGGTGACGCCCTGGTACTGCAGGAGCACCACGTTGTCCGCCAGGTGCGAGGCACCGTACTCGGTCAGCCTGGTGGTGCCGGTGAGGTCCGGTACCTCGTAGGTCATCATGATGCTCACGCCGCGCCGGGAGCACCGGTGCAGCAGCGAGTAGACCCACTCCCGGAAACGCACCACGTCCTGGGCTGCCATCTGCAGGTCGCCGAGGCTGTCCACCAGCACCCGGGTGGCGCCGGTCGCCTCGATGGTGTGCAACAGACCGTGTACCCACTCGTCGACGTAGAGGTCGACGGGGCTGCGATACATGAGGGTGACGTTGTCGTCGTCGAGCGACCAACCGAAGCCGGCCACGACCCGCTGTAGCTGGGTCGGGTTCTCCTGCAGCGTGGCAATGACCCCGTGCTCGCCGTGCCGGGCGCCGTCGAACACGAAGTGCAGCCCCATCAGCGTCTTGCCGACACCGGTGGGGCCGGCGATGAGTGTCGACGAACCGGGTGGGTAGCCCTGGGCGAGCATCTCGTCGAGTGCCGCCACGCCGGAGGTCCGTCGGCCACGTCCCAGGTCATACGGGATTTCGGTGCTCGGGTCGGCCAACCGCGGATACGCGGCGATGCCGTCGGCGGAGATCCGGTACGCGTGGTCACCGGACAGGAAGTCGCCGCCGCGTAGCTTGAGGACCTGTAGCTGGCGGAAGCTGCGCTCACCGGTGCGGCTGGCGCCCAGCGCGATGATCGCGTCGGCTACCGCGAACTCCGGGGCGTCGGCGATCTCTGTCGGCTGGTACTCGCCGACCCAGATCGAGGTGACCGGGAAGGCGCTGACGATTCCGCTGAGCAGGTGCAGGAAGTGACGGAACTCGCCGTCGTCAGCCGCGTACGGCCGCAGCGCCTTGAAACTGTCGATCACGACGATGGCGGGCCGGTGCTCCCGGAGGCTGTTGCGGATCCGTTCCACCAGCGCGTCCAGGCCGTGATCGCCGAGGGTGGCGCCGAGGTCTTCGTAGAAGACCTTACTGCCGACGGCCAGCGGGTCGAAGAACGACAGCGTCTGCCCGAAGCGCAGCACCTTCTCCAGCGGCTCGGACACGGTGGCGAAGTAGATCGCGGGACGATCGGCGTCGGCGTTGGCGTGCACGCACTGCTCGGCGAGGATGGTCTTGCCCGAGCCGGGTGGTCCGATCACCAGGTTGATGGAGTGGCGGGGCAGCCCTCCACCCAGGATGTTGTCGAGCTCGGCGGCCCCGGTGGTTACCCGCTCGATCATGGCTGTCCCCCGTCACGGCGGGTGTCGCGGCGCAGGAAGGCGCTGTGACCGAGCAGGTCCTGGACCACCGAGACCAGCTGCAGCGGCTCGATCGGCTTGAGCAGGAACGCCGAGGCGCCGGCGGCCATGGCCTTGTCCCGCAGTTCAATGGTGGAGATGGCGAGCACCGGTACGCCGTGGTCGCGGTGCATCTGCCGGCAGAGCTCCAGCCCGCGCCCGGAGGAGATGAGCAGCTCGACGACGGCCAGGTCGGGTTGCGCCTCGGCGGTCCTGCTGACCGCGTCGTCGGCGCTGAGCACCAGGGCGACCTCGAAGCCTTCGGTGCGTAGGAAGTATTCGGCGAACTCGGCGGCGAACGGGTCCCGCTCGGCCAGCAGGATGAGCAACCTGTCGCCTCCCGGGGCGGCTGGTGGTGGGACGGCCAGGCCAGCGTCGAAGCGTTCCCGCAGCATGCGGTGCGCGTCCGCGGCTGACGCCCCGGCCGCGACCTGATCAACCAGGAACCGTAGTTGCTCCACCTGATCACGGGTGAAGAGCCGGTGGCCGCCCCCACTGCGCTCGGGCACCACGACTCCGTACCGCTCCTGCCAGTTGCGCAGGGTCGCGGCGGGGATCCCGAGCATCCGGGCGACCGCGCCGATGCTGTAGACCGGCCGATGCTGGGGTTGCCGCTCGGGCGAGTCGCCATCATGGCCGACCTCATCACCGGCGCTGGGGAAGTTCCTCAGGTTTTTGTCACCAACCCTTGTCATTCGGGCTTATCTACTCATAGCATAGTCAAGTCCTCCACAACTGGCGAATGTTTGGGGAAGTTCATGCTGGCGAAGCTCATCGGTGCCCAGCGCACTATTGCCGACGCGCCGGATACAGCCGGCGCGGAAGAGCCGTTTTCCTCCGTTATGCCAGAAATCTCGGACTGGATCAGGATCGAGCGGGTCGGTTCCCAGCTGCACGTGGGCGTGGCAGGTGAGATCGACATGGCCAGCGCCCCGGAGTTCCGCTCGGCGCTGCTGGAGACGCTCTCGTCGCCGCTGCGACCGACCGCCGTGCAGGTGGACCTGGGCCTGGTCAGCTTCATCGACGCCCGCGGTGTCGCCGCCCTCGCCGAGGGGTGCGACGCCGCCTCCCGGGCCGGCGTGGCCTTCGCGGTGCACAATCCGCAGCGGCGGGTCCGGCAGATGCTGGACATCGTCGGCCTGACCGGGGTGCTCGATGTCCGTCCCGCCGCGGAGGTCTTCGCGACCGTCGACCGGCGATAGCCGACCACCGCCTCCACCCGTACCCGCGCCCCGGCGCGTGTCATAGGGCAGGAGGTGTCGGTGGACGGGTTCGCGCGCGGTGACCGCGACCCGGAGCCGTACGTGCGCCGGGTGCTCTACACTCGGTCACGCCATGGCACACGGACTCCTACAGCCAGTCGACAGCAGCAGTGAGCAGGAACTCCTCGAGGCTGACACCGCCGGCGCCGACGAGCATGGGTCGCGCGTGCGGGTACCGCGCGCAGAAGGCGTCCAGTCCGGGCCGGCCGCGGACCCTCCGGCCACTCTTGACCTCGATGGCGACCAGCGAGTCGCCGCGTTCCAGGACGAAGTCCACCTCGCGCCCGCGGTCGCGCCAGTACCGGACGGCGGCGGTGGTGCCGGCGAGCCCGCCGACAAGGTGGGCGCCGACCGCGGTCTCGACCAGCCGCCCCCAGCGCTCCGGAAGAGCACGGAACTCCGCTGATGTCAGCCCGCTCAGGGCGGATACAAGGGCGGTGTTGGGGGCGAGCAGTTTCGGGCTCGACCCGCGTCGGGTAACCACCGCACCGGAGTACTTCTGCAGGCCGGTGAGCAGTCCGGCGGTCGAGAGCAGGTCGAGGTAGCCGGCGAGGGTGGTGGTGTTGCCAGCGTCCTGGAGCTGCCCGACCATCTTCTGGTAGCTGAGCACCTCGGCGGAGTAGGAACAGCCCAGTTCGAACAACTGGCGCAGCAGCGCAGGTTTGTCGACCCGGCTGAGCAGCAGCACGTCCCGGGAGATGGTGGTCTCGATGAGGGAGTCCCGCACGTACGCCCCCCACCGGTCCTCGTCGTTGACCAGCGGCGCGCCGCCCGGATACCCCCCGAAGAAAAGGAACTGCTCCAGGTCGAGGCCGAACGCGTCCCGCATCTCCGCGTACGACCAGTGACCGGACCGGATGATCTCGAAGCGGCCGGTCAAACTCTCGGACAGTCCGCGTTGCATCAGCAGCGGCGCGGAACCCAGCAGGACGACATGCAGCGGAGCTCCGGTCGCGGTGTCGGCGTCCCACAGGGCCTTGACCACGTCGGACCATCCGGGCACCTTCTGCACCTCGTCGAGCACAAGCACTGCCCCCGGCCCCGCGGCGTCGCGGGCGAGGCGGCGCCCGGCCTCCCACTGCGCCTGCACCCATGAGCGATCGTGCAGCGTCGGCAGGTCCGCGGAAGCGTAGTGACCGGGCTTGTCGATCTCCGCCAGCACCTGCCGTATGAGCGTGGTCTTGCCCGTCTGCCGCGGGCCCGCCAGGATCTGCAGGAATCTTCGTGGTTCCGCGAGGCGGGACACGACGTCGGCGAACCGGGGCCGGCGGTACGGAGCGATCATGGTGACAGTTTACTCAGAATCTTGAGCAAAATTACTCAGACGGCTGAGCAATCTGTGGCCGTGCGGAACCCCGCCCCGGGTGGCTCGCCGTGACCGCCGACCCGGCGTAGCCGCCCACCGCCCCCACCCGTTCCCGCGCCCCGGCGCGTGCAACCCGGCGGGAGGTGCCGGTGGCGGCGGTCGAGGACTCGGTAACGCCCACATTTGAAGGTCTACACCGGACGATCCACACTCGGGCCGGGTGTTTGACACGCCGGCCTACACTGGTGGGCCTTCCACCGTAGTGAGAGGAGGCCGACTCATGGCGTGGGCGCAGAGCGCGCGGAAAGTCGTGCAGGCCGTGGACGAGGGTGCCAACCTTCGGGAGCAGGTCGCGGGGGAGCTGCGCCGATTCGGCGCCGGCGCCAGTGCCGGCGGCGGGCAGCGCCCGGGGCGGGTGCCGAAGAGCAGGTCGCCCGACGAAGCGGCCGGGTCTGAGGATGACGAGCTGGATCCGGCGCAGAACGACGCCATGGACCCGGCCGACTTCCCGGCTACCCGGGAGCTGGACGACAGCATGGCCACCGCCATGGAGCAGCAGACGGTGCGGCTGGACGACGCAGGGGAGGCGCTCAACCGCAGCGTCCAGCGTCGTGACGGCGGCCAGCAGGTGCACGTCATCTGCCCGATGGTGATCCCACGTGGCCGCTCGCTCATGCGCATGCTGCCGGTGCTGATGCTGCTCGTGGTGGGTCTGATCGGGTCCGCGGTGGTGTCGGCCACCTCGTCGGTGACCGGCGCGAGCGTGCTGACCAACCCGCTGTTCGGGATCCACTACTGGATCCTGGCGGTGCTGGCGGTGGGCTTTGTGTGGTGGCGGCAGGGCATGGTGATGGTGCCGGAAGGCTGCCAGGCGTTGATCACGCGGTTCGGGAAGCTGGAGCAGGTCGTCGGCCCGGGCCGGGTAATCCTGCTGAACCCGTGGAAACGGGTGTCCTACATCATCAACACCACCCGGGAGTACCCGTTCAACGCCCCGGTACGCGAAGCGCCGACCAAGGGCGGCGTCAAGGCCTCGATCGACCTGTTCATCCAGTTCCGCATCAGCGACCCGGTGGAGTTCGTCTACACCCTGGGCGCGGTGCGCGGCTTCGAGGAGAAGCTGAGCAACGCCGTCAGCGAGACCATCCGCAGCCTGATCTACGAGAAGGAAGCTGCCGGGATCTACGACATGGTCGGCGAGGACACCGGCCGGCTGCTGGAGCAGCTCAACGATCAGTTCCACCCGGCGGTGGAGCTGACCGACGCCAACATCATGTACGCCGAGCCGTCCGACCGCGCCTACCGGATGGACCTGGCCGCCCCGGAGATGGTGCGGGTGGCCAAAGAGGCGTACACCCACGAGTACGCGCTCCAGCTGCGCAAAGAGCAGGATGAGGGCGACCTGACCAAGGAACTGGCCACGCTCGGGGAGACGTTGTCCGCGATCGAAGCGGAGATCGCCCAATATCAGGCGCAGATGGACACTGCCGTGGAGCGGGAGACCAACCGGGCCAGGGCGCTGGCGGCGGAGCGGTACGTGGCGGCCGAGTCGGAGGCGAAGGCCAACGCGGCGCTGCTGGAGGCGCAGGCGCTGGATATCCGGGCGGTGACCGCCGCCGAGGCGCCGGAGATCCTGGAGTACCGCTACCAGCAGGAGGTGCTGGACACCTTGGAGCAGGTAGCGGATCACCTGCCGCAGCTGGTGCGGATCGGTGACTCCGGCCAGGACGGCAACGCTACCGGGGTCGACTTCCTGCAACTGGCGCGCGACATGGTCGGTGAGCGTGGCGCCGAGCTGCTCACGGAAGCTGACATGGCCGCGGTGCGCGACCGGCTGGAGGAGGTCGCCGCCCGCATCGCCGAGCGCGAGGCCGAGATCGCCGATCTCCGGGACGCGCAGGAGCCGACCATTCCGGCCACGACCGACGGCGTGTCCGGGCCCGCCGCTGGCAGCGGCCAAGCCCACCCGGCGATCGCGACGGGGCCGGCGGTAGACCAGTCAGAGGAGGAAGCAGAGTGAGCACCGCACGCACGAGCCGCAGATCGGTCATTGCCGAGGCGGCCACGTCCTGGAGCGACCTCGCCCGACTGCTGCGCGGTGGCGGCGAGGCCGGCACGCTCGTGCCGGTCATCATCCCCCACCACCGACGCCGGCTCTGGTGGATGGTGCCACTGTGGCTGGGTCTCCTCGCCGTGTCGACCGGCGTCATGTTGACGCTGCGTGTCGATGGCGCCGTGTCCACCGCCGTCTACGGCACCCTGGCCACGTTCAGCTACACCGTCGGCGGATTCGCGCTGCTCATCGGGGTGCTGTGGTGGTGGCGCTCCTCGATCGTGGAGATCGAGCAGGGCACCACCGGCATCCTCACCCGGTACGGGGCGGTCAGCCGTACCCTTGATCCCGGCCGGCACTACCTGTGGCATCCGTGGTCGCGCGTCGCGTTCGTGGTCGACACCTCCACCGAGATCCCGTACTCGGCCCCGGTGATGGCCTGCCCGACGCGGGAGAACGTGCCGCTGCGGTCGATCGAGTTCTTCCTCAAGATCCGCATCATCGACGCGGTCTCATTTGTGCGGACCATCGGTGCGAGCAACTTCGACCTGGTGCTGTCCAGCGCGGTGCAGGACGCCATCCGGCAGCGGGCCCGTCAGATGCAGACCGAGCGGGCATACGACCTGCGCGGCTCGGACGTGGCGGACATGCAGGCCCTGCTCAACCGGCAACTGTCCCGCTACGGGGTGCGCATCACCGGCTGCAACATCCCCGATGTTCAGCTGCCCGCCCAGTATCGGCAGCACCTGGCCACCCGCGAGCGGGTCGCCAAGGAGAGCGTCGCGTACGAGAAGGAATGGGACCTCGCCCGCAAACGCCACATCGACAGCGTGCAGATGGACATTGAACGGGCCAAGAAGGTGCGCGACGCGCGTTTCGTCGAGGTGAAGGCGGCGCTGAACAAGGCCCGGGAGGAAGTGGCCACGCTGCTGGAACAGCAGGAGACCAACGCGCAGCGCGTCCGGTTCGAGATCGAGACCCGCGGGCGCAGCGGGCTGATCTCCGCGGAGAACGAGGCCCGCGCGCAGCGCCGGCTCGCTCAGGCGTACCGGGACAACCGCGCGGTGCTCCAGTACGAGCTGGCCCGCCGGCGTCTCGAGGTGGGTGCGGCGCTGGCGGAGAAGGCGCCGCAGCCGGTGGTGATCAGGACCGACGGCTCGGGAGGCGACACGTCGGCCCTGTCGATGCTGCTGACCGCGCAGCTGCTGCCGAGACTGTCCGCCCTGCCGACCGCGGAGAGTTCCGCTGCCGTGAGGGGAGACGTTACTCGTCGGGCTGAGTGAGCTGCGCCGGCAGGATGCGGGTGACGGTCCCGGCGGCGAGGTCGACCAGGTGCGCGTCCGGGAGCGACAGCTCGGTCCAGAAGTGCGTCGGGTCGTCGAGACCTACCCGTGCCGACAGCCACAGCGTCATCGCCATACCGTGGCTGGCCACGACCAGGGTGCGCTCACCGGCACGGGCCAGGTGGTCGGCGATCCCGGCGTCGAAGCGCTCGACGACCCGTACCCGGGGCTCCCAGCCGGCATGGTCGGTGCCCGCCACGTATGCCAGGCGCAGCTGACGGTAGTCGCCCCCGTACGGCTCGCCGTCGCGCTCGACCTCGTTGAACCGCGGGTCCCGGGTGACCGGGCCGGCCGGCTGCAGTGTCTGCCACGCCTTCGGTTCGGCGCTGGCCACCAGGTGTGCACCGGTCGGCAGGTGGGCCACCAAAGCGGTGGCGGCCGCCTGGCCGTCGGCGCGCAGCGTCCACTCGTGCGCCGGCAGGTGCGGGCCGTACGCCGGCATCGCGTGGCGCACCAGCATCAGCCGGCTCACGCCGGGCCCGGTGCGTCTGCCACCAGCAGCTCCTCACCCCGGCCCGGCAGTGCCGTCAGCTTGCCTGTCAATGCGTACATCGTCACCCTCCTCGGGCGGCACTCTAGCCACCCGCGACGACACTCCTGTGGTGATCAGTGCCTGTGGACCCGCTACCCCACGCGATGGCGCCAATGGTGGGGTTGCGCGTCCACCCGCGCCGATCACCCTCGGCGGTCCGCCGTGGCGGCGGCGATGTCGTCGAAGGTGCGCACGTGGGTGCCGGGCTCGCCGCGGGCGAGGGCGGCGATCATCGCCGCGGCCACCTGCCGGGCCTCGACCGGCCGGTACGCGCGCAGCCGGCCCGCCAGCAGCGGTGCGGCCGCCCGGGTGGCGACCGACGCCACCGCCTCCTTCGGCCGCCGCCGCGGGCGCTGACCGAGCAGCAGCCCGGGCCGCAGGATCTCCAGGCACTCGTACCCGACCGCAGCGACGTCGCGTTCGGTCTCGCCTTTCATCCGCAGGTAGTAGTTGCCGGCCCGCGTATTCGCCCCGATCGAGCTCACCAGCGCCATGCGGCGCGCGCCGGCGGCGTGGGCCAGCCGGGCCACGGTCACCGGGTAGTCGTGGTCGACCCGGTAGAACGCCTCCCGCGACCCGGCCGCGGCGATCGTGGTGCCCAGTGCGCAGTAGACGTCGTCGACCGGTGGCAGGTCGGCGCCCTCCGCGGTGCCCAGCGCGTCGAAGTCCACCACCCGTACGTCCAGTGTGTCGTCCTCGCGGTCCAGCGTCCGGCGGGCGAGCACCACCACGCGGGCGTAGCGCGAATCGGCCAGCAGTAGGTCCAGCAGGTGGCCACCGACCAGGCCGGTAGCACCCACCAGCAGTGCGGTGCGCGTGGTCATCTACCCAGTGTCCGGCACGGGCAGCGGAGTAGGGTGGCGGGGCATGGGTGAGCTGCACGACCTGACCATGCTCGAGCAGGCCGCCGCGATCCGGCGCAAGGAGGTCAGCTGCAGCGAGCTGGTGGCGCACTACCTACGCCGCATCGACGCGTACGGGCAGCAGGTCGGCGCGTTCCTCACTGTCGCCGCCGACGCCGCCCGGGAGCAGGCGCGTGCCGCCGACGACGCGCTCGCGGCCGACCCTGGCTCGGTGCCGCCGCTGCACGGGGTTCCGGTGGCGCACAAGGACCTGACGCTGACCGCCGGCACCCGCACCACCTTCGGCTCCCGGGTGTTCGCCGGATTCGTCCCCACCCGCGACGCCGATGTGGTCACCGCCCTACGCGCGGCCGGGGCTATCAGCCTGGGTAAGACCACCACCAGCGAGTTCGGTAACTCCCTCTACTGCGAACCCGACATCGGGTCCCCGGCGTGCAACCCGTGGGACACTCGCCGCACCGCTGGCGGTTCCAGCGGGGGAGCCGCGGCCGCGGTCGCCGGCGGGCTGGTCGCGGCGGCCGAGGGCAACGACGGGGGCGGTTCGGTGCGCATCCCGGCGGCGATCTGCGGGCTGGTAGGGGTCAAGCCCAGCCGCGGTGTGGTCTCCGGTGGGCCGCTCGGTTTCGGCGGGTTCGGCCTGCCCACGCACGGCCCGCTGGCCCGCACCGTGACCGACGCGGCCGCGCTGCTCGACGCGATGGCCGCCCCCGCACCGGGTGAGCCGTACCTGCCGCCGGCGCCACCGGCCGGCGGCTACCTGGCGGCCGCGCGTGGTGGCGTGCGCCGGCCGCTGACGGTCGGGAGGTGGACCACCCCGATACTCGCCGACGCGGAGGTCGACCCGGAGTGCCTGGCGGCCGTGGAGACCGCCGCCGCCGCACTGGCCGACGCCGGCCACGAGATCGAGGACGTCGAGCCACCGGTCGACCCGGCCGCCACGGAGCTGTTCGAGACGCTGTGGCGGGTGCTGGCGCTGGCCACCCCGGTGCCGCCGGACCGCGAGGGCGAGCTGCAGCCGGTGACCCGTTGGCTGCGCGAGCGTGGCCGGGAGGTGAGCGTGCCGCAGCTGCTGAACACCCTGGCGCGGGTGCAGGCGGAGGTGCGCGTCGGCGCGCGCCGGCTGGCCGGCTACGACCTGCTGCTGTCGCCGACACTGGCCACGCCGCAGGCGCCGGTGGGGTGGTTCGCCGAGGCCGAGCCGGTCGAGAACTTCGCCCGGCAGAAGCGCTTCTCGCCGTACTGCGCGGTCTACAACATCACCGGTAGCCCGGCGGTGTCGCTGCCGGCCGGACTGACCGGCGACGGCGCGCCGGTCGGGGTGATGCTGGCGGCCCGGCCCGGCGCCGACGGGTTGCTGCTCAGCGTGGCCGCGCAGCTGGAGCGGGCGCTGCCGTTTGCCCACCGGCACCCGGCGCTGTGGCGCGCGGCGGGTTCGGATAACGTGAACGCCGACTGAGTCCGGATGCTGTGGCGGTGGTGAGAACGTGTCAGACACTGAGGCGTTACTGCTTCTGATCGGTGTGCCGGCCGTCGTGGCGGCGGTGGTGTGGGCGCTGGCCTGGCGTGGTGGGCCCAGCGCCGAGAAACGCTACCGGCCCGGCCGGCCGTTCGACGTCGCGACGGTCTGGTTCCTGGCGAACCACCGCACCGGCCCCGCGACCGCCGCCAGCGAGCTGGAGGCGCCGTCGCGACCGGCGCTGGCGGCCGGTGTGGGCGAGCCCGAGGACACCATCCAAGGCGCGGTGGGAGGCGCAAGTGACCGCTGGTGAAACCCCTGGTGAACTCGTCAAGGGCGGTATCGAACACCTCGAAGGCGGGACCGAGGGCCGGAAGTGGCCGGACCGCCAGGCACTGGACGGGCCGTTCACGACCCGCCAGCTGCTGCGCCTGGACGAGAGCCTGCGCACCGCTGACAACCTGACCGGGCTGGTGTTCAGCGTCTACGTCGGCGAGCTGGAGGAGCCGGTGCGTGAGTACGCGCAGAAGCTGCACGCCCAGCTGCCCGACCCGGCGCGCGGGGTGCTGCTGGCGGTCTCGCCCAACCAGCGGGCGCTGGAGATCGTCACCGGCCCGCTCGCGCGGCGGCGCCTGCCGGACCGCGACTGCAAGCTGGCGGCGCTGGCGATGACCGCGGCGTTCCGCGAAGGGGACCTCACCGGCGGGATCGTCACCGGTCTGACACAGCTGGCCGACAAGGCCGCCGGTTCCTAGGGTTCACGACATCCAGGTGGCGGGTGCCACCTGCACCGGGTAGGGCAGCTCCACCAGGTGCGTCTCACCCGGGTTGATCGACCGGTGGTGGCGGTAGTGGCCGCCGGACGGCCCCTCGTAGATGTGTGCCACGGGGCCGGCCTCGGTTGGCTCGATCCGCCAGTACGACTCGATGCCCGCCTCGGCGTAGAGCGCCGGCTTGGTGAACCGGTCGTGCTTGCGGCTGCCCGTCGACTCGACCTCCACGATCAGGGCTACGTCGGCCGGTGCCGCCCACGTCGCCGCCAGGTCAGCACCGGGTCGCAGCACGGTGACGTCAGGGATCACCAGACTGTCGCCGATCTGCACGCCGATCTCGCGGATGGCGCGCCAGCCTGCCGGAGCGGCCGCCTGCAGCGTCGCGCGGGCCTCATCAGCGATGCTGTGGTGGGAGATACCAGCGGGTGGGGCCACGTGCAGGCCTCCTTCGATGATCTCGTACCGGTGGCCGTCGCTGGGCATGTCGAGCAGGTCATCCGGGGTGAACGTCCCCTGGGGGGCCGGCCACGGATACATCGGCTGTCGATACGGGTGGGTAGGCTGCGCCACAGTCGGGACCTCCCTGTCGAGCCGCTCGATACATCGTAACGCCGGATCACTGTCCGGACGCGGCGTCGGTGGCACGGGCGGCCAGCGCCCGCGCGACCGAGTCGCGACCCTCGGCGACCAGCCGCCGCGCCGGGGCGGGACGCGACTGGTCGGCCAGCCACGCGTTGCTCAGCCGCAGCGTGTGCTCGGAGACATGCAGCACCGGGTAGGCCGCGGACAGGAACTCCCGGGCCTGCTCACCGCCGCGGCGTGCCCAGAGGTCGTCGGCCACCTCGTGGAATGCGGGCACCCACGGTGCGGTCAGCTCCACCTGGGCGGGGTGCCAGAAGCCCTGCAGGATCGCCCGGTGCCGCCAGTTCGGCAGGGCCTGTTCACCAACCAGCTCCTGCCACGCCTGGGTCTTGGCCGCCCCGGTCGGACGCAGCGCGCGGGCAGTGGCGGCATGGCGCTCACCGGTAGCGGTGGCGTCGACGGCAAGCTCCGCGTCGATCTCGGCGTCCCCGGCCGCGCCGTTGGCGACCAGCGCGCGCACGACCGACCAGCGCAGTTCCGCGTCGACGACCAGACCGTCGGGCACGCCGGCACCGTCCAGCCACCCGCGCAGCACCGCCAGCTCGTCGCCCGAGCGCGCCGCGTCGATGAACGCCCGCGCCCAGGCCAGCTGGAACCCGCTGCCGGGCGTGGTCTCGGCCAGCATGCGCCGTGCCGTGGTGGCCACCGCCGACCAGCCCTGCGGCGCCCACGCCGGGTCGGCGTAGAAGGACAGCGCCGCGCCCACCCGTAGCAGCGTCGAGGTCACCAGGTTGATGTCGGTCTCGTGCGGCAACCCGCGCTGCACCAGCGCCACGTAGTCGCGCGCCGGCAGTTCCGCGTCGCGCACCTGGTCCCACGCCGCGACCCAGCACAGGCCCCGCGCCAGCGGCGAGTCCAGCCCGTCGATGTGGTTGATCACCAGTGCCATGGACCGCTCGTCAAGGCGGATCTTGGCATAGGTCAGGTCGTCGTCGTTGAGCAGCAACAGGTCGGCCGCGCGCCACCCGGCCAGCTGCGGGAGCTCGGTGCGCTCGCCGGCGACGTCCACCTCGAGCCGGTCGCGCCGCACCAGCTTGCCGTTGTCCATGTCGTACAGCCCGATCGCGATCCGGTGGGTGCGCAGGGTCTGGTGCTCCTCCGGTGCCTCCTGGCGGACCGCCGCCGAGGTGTACCGCCCGTCGTCACCGATGACCACGTCCGGACGCAGGGTGTTGACCTGGGAGGTCTCCAGCCACCGGGCGGCGAACTCGCGCAGTGACCGGCCCGAGGCCTGTTCCAGCGCCGTCAGCAGGTCGTCGAAGGTGGCGTTGCCCCAGGCGTGGGTGGCGAAGTAGTCGCGCAGCCCGGCCAGGAAGGTCTCCTCACCCACGTAGGCCACCAGCTGCTTGATGACACTGGCCCCCTTGGCGTACGTGATGCCGTCGAAGTTGACCTCGACCGCAGCTACGTCGGGCATCTCGCAGTAGACCGGGTGGGTCGACGACAACTGGTCCTGCCGGTAGCCCCACGCCTTGCGCAGTGACAGGAACGTAGTCCAGGCGTCGGTGAACCGGGTGGCGTGGCTGTTGCACCAGTGCGAGGCCCATTCGGCGAACGACTCGTTCAGCCACAGGTCGTCCCACCAGCGCATCGTCACCAGGTCGCCGAACCACATGTGGGCCAGCTCGTGCAGGATCGTGTTGGCCCGCTGCTCGTACTCGAAGTCGGTCACCTGCGAACGGAACAGGTAGTGCGCTTCCGCGTGGGTGACGCAGCCGAAGTTCTCCATCGCGCCGGCGTTGAAGTCCGCCACCCACAGCTGGTCGTACTTGGGCAGCGGATACCGCACCCCGAACCGGTCGTGGAAGAAGTCGAAGCCCTGGCTGGTGATGGTGTGCAGATCGTCGACGTCCAGGTGCTCCGCCATCGACGCCCGGCAGTAGTAACCCATGTCGATGCCGTCGTGCTCGCGGCGGACCTCGTGGTAGGGCCCGGCGCACAGCGCGGCGACGTACGTGCTCATCCGCACCGAGGGAGCGAAGTGGACCGTCTTGGCGCCGGCGGCGGCCGGCTCGATCGAGGCGACCGGGGCGTTGGACACCACCGTCCAGTGGCCAGGTGTGGTGGCGTGCCAGGTGAACACGCTCTTCAGGTCGGGCTGGTCGAAGCAGGCGAACGCGCGCTGCGCGTCGGCGGTCTCGAACTGGCTGAACAGGTAGGTCTCTCCGTCGACCGGGTCGACGCTGCGGTGCAGTCCCTGCCCGGAGGAGGAGTAGGCGAACTCGGCGTCCACCACGAGCGTGTTGTCGGCGGCCAGGCCGGGCAGGACCAGGCCGGTCCCGGGTGACCAGCCGCCGGTGTCCATCGGCACGCCGTTGAGGGTGGCCGACCGGATCGAGGCCGCGGCCACCTCGATGAAGGTGGTTGCTCCCGGCTCGGCGCAGCGGAACCGGACCGTGGTGACGCAACCGAAGGTGCCCGCTCCGGCTGCGCCGCTGCCGTCGGTGAGGTCGAGGCGGATATCGTAGGCGACCACCTCGAGCAGGCGCGCCCGCTCGATCGCCTCGTCGTGGGTCAGGTTCCGGACTCCGGCCACGGTGGTCGCTCCTCATCTGCTGTCGCGGCCGGATGTCCGTTGCTCTGCCGGCCATCCGGCGCACCGGCTCGCGGCGAGTCTGTCACGCCGGCGCAATGTGGCGTACGTCACCATCGGGTGTCCGGGCGTTTCACAAACGGCCTGCGGCAGCATGGGCGACAGATGACCTCAGACAGGAGCATGTAAATGGCTGAGCGGGACACCGTCGACACCTGGTTCGATCCGTTGTGCCCGTGGGCGTGGCTGACCTCGCGCTGGCTGCTGGAGGTGGAGCGGGTGCGACCGCTGGACGTCCGGTTCCACGTGATGAGCCTGGCCGTGCTCAACGAGGGCCGGGACGTCTCCCCGGAGTACGCCGCACGGCTCGCCCGGGCGTGGGAGCCGGCGCGGGTGTGCGCCGCGGCCGCCCAGCAGTACGGCGGGCAGGTCCTGCGCGATCTCTACACCGCCCTGGGCACCCGCATCCACCTGCAGAAGCAGAAGCCCGGGCCGGACCTGTACGGACCGGCGCTGGCCGAGGTGGGGCTGGACCCGGCGCTGGCCGCCGCCGCCGGGCGCGACGACCATGACGCGTCGCTGCGGGCCAGTCACGCCGCCGGCATGAGACCGGTGGGCCTGGACGTGGGCACCCCGGTAATCCACGCGCCGGGGCCGGACGGTGCCCCGGTGGCGTTCTTTGGTCCGGTGGTCACCCCGGCGCCGAAGGGCGAGGCCGCCGGCAGGCTGTGGGACGGCGTGCTGCTGGTCGCCGCCACCCCCGGTTTCTATGAGTTGAAACGCACACGCGAGCAGGGCCCGATCTTCGACTGACGGCCGGGTCGGTAGCGTCGGAGCACATGGCTATCGTGCATCCCATCGACCGGGCCTGGATCTCCACCGGCGGCACCGGCGCGCAGAATTACGACGAGTTCGCCAGCGACGACGAGATCACCCGCATCATCGAGTCCAACCCGCGCAGCGCCCTGGCGATCGAAATGCCGCACCGGGCGCCGGAGTCGCTGGGGACCAGCTTCACCGAAGCGCTGCCGGCCGCGGCGCAGCGGCTGGCGGCCGCCAAGCAGGCCGGCGCCTACGTGGCGTCCGGGCCGGCGGTAGCCCTCTACCGGATCACCGGGCCGGACGTGACGTCGTACGGGATGTTCTGCATGGTCGACACCGACCAGATCTCCACCAGCGCCGACGAGCCCGGCCTGGTGATCCGTAACGAGGACGTGTTCGAATCGAAGGTGCGCGAGCGGGTGGCGCTGGCGCAGACCACCGGGCACCTGCTCTCGCCCGTGCTGCTGCTGCAGAGCACCCGCGGTGACGACCTGCAGCAGGCACTGCAGTCCGAGGTGGCCGCCGCCGGCGCCCCAGCCGCCACCGACACCGACCACCAGGGGCGCGTCCACGAGATCTGGCCGCTGGCCGCCGGCACCGCGGCCGCGGCACGGCTGTGTGAGCTCGCCGGCGGCGGCGAACTGGTCGTCGCTGACGGTAACCACCGCAGCCTCGCCGCCCAGACCGGCGGGCTGGCGCGGTTCCTGGCCGTGGTGACCACCCCCGCCTCGGTGAGCATCCAGCCGTACAACCGGCTGATCACCGAACTGCCGCGGGATCCGGCCGACGCCGGCCTGCCGACCGAGCCGGTGCCGGGCACACCCGACCTGCCGCCCGGGCGCGGGACGGCGTTCCTCTACCGGAACGGGGGATTCGCCCGGATCCCGTTGCCGCGCGACCCGGCAGCGCCGCCGGTGGACAACCTCGACCATTCGCTGGTGGAGCGGCTGCTCGTGCGCGATGCGCTGGGCCTGGACCCGGGTGACAAGCGGATCGTCTACGTTGGCGGGGACTATCCGGCGTCCTGGCTGTGTGGCGAGGTGGACGCCGGGCGCGCCGACGTGGCGGTGCTCATCGCGCCGGTGAGCACCGGCGACTTCATCGAGGTGAACCTGGCCCGGCAGAAGATGCCGCGCAAGAGCACGTGGTTCACACCGAAGGCGCGTGCCGGGCTGGTGCTGGCCGAGTGGAGCTGACCTGCCACACTGCCGGAATGCGCGTCTACCTGGGCTCCGATCACGCGGGCTACGAGCTGAAGGTCCACCTGCTCACCCACCTGGCCAGCGAGGGGTACCAGGTGGTGGACATCGGCGCGGCCGAGTACGACCCGGAGGACGACTACCCGCCGTACTGCCTGCACACCGCCGCCCGGGTGGTGGCCGATCCGGGCAGCCTCGGGGTGGTCATCGGCGGCTCGGGCAACGGCGAGCAGATCGCCGCGAACAAGGTCGCCGGGGCGCGTGCGGCGCTGGCCTGGTCGGTGGAGACCGCGGTGCTGGCCCGCGAGCACAACGACGCCAACGTGGTCGGCGTCGGCGCCCGTCAGCACACCCTGGCCGAGGCCACCGCGATCGTGACCGCGTTCCTGAGCACCCCGTTCCCGGCCGCCGAGCGCCACGCGCGCCGTCTCGCGCAGATCTCGGCGTACGAGCAGACCGCCATCCTCCCGCCCCTCACCGCCTCCCGTTGATCCAGGCCCCACCCCCGCCGATCTAGGGATTATGCACGTGAGTTGATCTACAGTCCCGCGAACAATCCCTAGATCGACAAGGTGGGGGAGGTCCGTCGGGTCAGAAGACCTCGATGGCGGAGGGGGTGCGGTGCCACCCGAAGGCCGCACTCGCGCAGGCCAGCGCGCCCGGGCGGTGCTCGCGTACCCGGCCGGCGGCGGCCAGCGCGCCCAGAGAGGTGCCGCCGAGGTACGCCGCGGCCAGGTCGCCGATGTCGCAGGCCAGGTCGGCCGGCTCGTCGGTACGGGTGCAGGTGGCCTTCTGCCGGTCGGCGGCCAGCCGCCACCGGCCGGCGTTGCCCGGGCGCAGCGGGTCGGCCACGTCGAGCACCAGGTCGAGCGGGGCGGAGTATTGCCGGGCGGCCAGTGCCGCCGGTAGGTCCACCACGCGCACGAACAGCCCATCGCCCCACACCGCCCCCAGCCGGCGCGGCTCGTCGACCAGGTGCAGCAGCGGCTCGTCGGCAGCCCCACGCCACAGCTTGGTCCACCGGGTCAGGTCGACCGAGAGCAGGAACCGCCACAGTGCCAGGTAGGCATCCGGGGTGGCGGCCGCCACCTCCTGCACCAGCACCTCGCCCTCCGGGCCGGCCGGGCTCCAGTCGCCCTTGGTGCGCCACAGCGCGTAGCCGTCGACGCCGCCGGGCCCGTCGTGCACGGCCGCCCGCAGTTCGGTCGCGCCGCGGCGCGTCCGCGGTGGATCCGACAGCACCGTGCCCCACCATCCCCCCGGACGCCCGGACCAGCCCGGGCGGTCGGCACGCACCGACTCGTACAACTCGGCCAGCACCGGCCGTGCCGCAGCAGGTGGCAGGATGCGCACCCGCCCCGGTCGGTCCGGCTCCGGTAGCCGTACCTCCCGGTTCTCGATCTTCAAGCTCATCCGGTGGGTGGCCAAGCCGTACCCGAAACGGGGATAGATGCGGCCCTCGCTGGCCCACAGCACCGCCAGCGGCTCCGGCACCTCGGCCAGCTGCCGGTGCATCAACTGCCGCAGCAGCCCCTGCCGCCGGTGGGTGGGTGCGACCCCGACCATGGTCACGTGAGCCGCCGGCAGGGTGCCGCCCGGCACCGTGAGTTTCCGGGTGTACGCCGCGGCGTGGGCGACGATCTCGTCGCCGGTTTCGATCACCAGCGACCGGTCGGGCTCGAACGCCGCGCGCCAGTCGGCGTCGTCGTCGGGCTCGGAGGTGTCGTGGAAGACCGACGACAGCAGCCGCGAGATGGCCGGCCAGTCGTCGGCGGTGCCGGTGCGGATCGCGAGGTCGCTCACGCGGTCCTGTCTACCCTGGCGGGCAAACACCGGCGACCGGATTAACGCTGTCCGACTCGTCACACACCGGCCGACCACATCCGTCGCCACCCGGGGGTGGCGACAGCCCGTACGGTGACTAACCTCGCAATTGTGGAGGAGGCGACTCCGGACCGTCCCGGCGGGCAGGACGAACACCGGTACTTCCGGGGCGTGGCAGCGGTGCCGCCGCGGTCGGTCGCGCCAAGCGACGAGACCGGTGAGGTGCTCGGCGCCGGGCAGGCGCCGCCGGACGCGACCGGCGTCGGGCGGTGGCGTGCGGTCCTGTACCGGTGGCGCAGCGGCCAGGTCGGCGCCGCCGCGCCGCCCGGCGGCCGCTGGCGGACGCTGCGTCGCGGTGGCGACTGGACCATGGCCGGGCTGTGGTTCGTGGTGATCAGCTGGGGGCTGTGGGCGGTCTCGCGCCGCGAGGACTGGATCGGCTCCATCGTCGCCATCACGGTGGTGCTGGCCATCGCCGGGCTGGTGTTCACGGTCTCGCGGCTGCTCGGCCGGGTGGTGCTGGAGGGCACGCTGGGCAGGCAGCGCGTGAGTGCCTGGCCGTCGCACCTGGCGGCGTTCCTGCTGCTGGTGGTCGGCGGGGTGGCGTTCCTGCGGCAGACCTGGTGGCTGGTGGACGCCTGGCGGTGGTTCGCCGACCGGCTGGCGTGACGATCGCGCAGTCGCGGCGCTCGTCACCGACGACTCACCGGCGGCGTCGGGACGCCGCGTTCGCGATGACGGCCCGCACGGCCGTGCGTCCGCGCTCGACGAAGCGGGGATCCTGGTAGAGAACCGACAGGTAGTTGGCCAGCTCTACCGGAGCCGACAGCTCGAAGGCCAGCTGCGCGGGGTCGGCGTCCGGGTCGAGTTCGCCGTGCTGTTGCGCCGTGCGAACCTCGCCTTCGAGTAGGCTCAGCCAGCTGCGCTGGTCGGCGCAGACCTGGTCATGGACCGGGCCGGGTTGCGCGTCGTACTCGGCGAGGAGCTGAGCGAAGAAGCAGCCGCCGGGGAACACGCCGCGTTCGATGTAGGACAGGTATGCCTCGCACAGGCCGTGCAGCCGGGCGATCCCTTCGGCTCGGGTCAGCCCCGGCCGGAGGACCTCCCGCTCGAAGACCTCGCCAGCAGCCTCGATCGTCTCCTGCTGAATGCGCTGCTTGGAGCGGAAGTGGGCGAACACCCCGCTCTTGCTGACGCCGAGTTCCCGGGCGAGCCGTCCGACCGTGAGGCTGCCCAGGCCCTCGATCGAGGCCAGCCGCATCGCCGCCGCCAGTATCGCGGCGTGGGTCTGCGCACCGTCCGAGCGCCGCGGAGGGCGCTCGTCGCGCATGTTGGTGTCCATCCCTTGACAAGATAGCACGACCGTGCAAAATTAAAGATAGCATGACCGTGCAATCTATTGTCGCCCGGTCAAGCCCCCATGGACCGACCACTGTGCGGAAGGAGACCGGACATGTCGCTCGACACCACAACGACCGTCGTGCCTGCCCGGGCGGCGCACGTGCCCACCGTGGCCAGCGTGCTGGCGCAGGCGTTCCAGGACGACCCGGTGTTCGCCTGGGCCATCCCGGATCCCGCCCGGCGGCGCACGCAGCTGCCGGGAGTGTTCACCGCGTGGGCCGAGATCTTCCAGCCGTACGAGGAGACCTACGTGACCGACGACAGTGCCGGTGCCGCGATGTGGGCACCGGACGGCGCCGAGCCGTTCGCGGGCGAGGCCGGCGAACTGTTCGCCCGACGCGTCACCGAGCTCCTCGCCAACGACGCGGACCGGTTCCTGCAGATCGGCGAGATCTTCCAGCAGTACGAACCCGCGCAACCCTGGATGTATCTGCAGGTCATCGGGGTTCTGCCCACGCACCAGGGGCGTGGACTCGGCAGCCGGTTGCTGGCGCCGGTGCTTCAGCGTTGCGACGAGGCCGGCACGCCCGCCTACCTGGAGGCGTCGAGTCCGCACAACCGTCGCCTCTACGAGCGGCACGGGTTCCGGATGATCGACGAGATCGTCCTGCCGGAGCGCGGCCCAGCGGTGTGGGCGATGTGGCGCGAGCCCGGAACGTAGCAGGCGGAACTCCATCACCGCGGCTACCGGCCCGCCAGCGCCCCCTCGAGCGGGTGACGGGAATCGAACCCGCATAACCAGCTTGGAAGGCTGGGGCTCTGCCATTGAGCTACACCCGCGTGGCCGCAGCGATCCCGCTGTGCCGGACACAAGCGTACAAGTAGACTGCACCACGGTCACCGGGGTGTGGCGCAGCTTGGTAGCGCACTCGCTTTGGGAGCGAGAGGCCGTGGGTTCAAATCCCGCCACCCCGACCAGTCAGATGCCCTGACCCGCGAAAACGCGGTCAAAGCATCGACGTTCATGGTTGGGTAAACTCGGCCACCCTCGAATACCGGCGACCTGCCACCCGGACAGTACGAGTACCCAGGGTGGCTCAGATCGGCCCGACGGCGCTGGTTGGTTTGACGGATCCTGGCATCCGTGGGAACGTTACGTAACGGCAATTGCCCCGGCCCCCGGTGTTGGCGACATACGACCCGCCGACCATTGTTCGGGTGACCGAGAGGCGGTCCAGTGATTTCGACTGCAGGCCACACCTGACCGAGGAAGACCTGGTGAGGTGATCCACGAGGGTGGTCCGTGCGGCCTGGCAGCCTTGAGCCGCATCCAAGAATAGGACCGAACACGAAGCGCGAACGATTCATCGTCGCTCCGGATCCTGGCGACCGCTCGACCCACCACCTGTCCGGGGGTTGACATGACCAGGCCCGATACGACAGATCAGCCCATCGCTGCGACCCTTGCCCGGCTCCGCCTGGCCGCGGTCGCCGACAGCGGGCACCAAGGCCAACTCGACGGCGCCTGGTGGCCCCGCTCCAGCCGACCGCTCGATGAGCTGACCGCCCTCGTCGCGGTCCTCGAGGCCCCGCGGGATCGGGTCGTGAAGTTCATGCTCAGCACGGCGGGGTGGCGCGGCTTTCCGCAGGTCCTTCCGTTGCCGGGCCGCGTGATCCCGGTGTGCTGGTTGGGTCTCTACCACGACCTGTTGATAGCACGCCTGACCGGGCGGCAGCTGAGTTTGATGGTGGTACCGCCGGACACCACCTCGGCCGTGGCGGCCTCCGCCACGCAGATCGCGCTCGACCCGAGCAACCACACGCCGTCCCCCGGGGTGCTCGCCCGCGCCCACCAGCTACGGGGCTCGCGCCCGCGGACCTGACCTCCACGACCGGACAGGCCCGGCAAGGATGTCCGGCGACCAGAAGGGCGTTACTCATGTCCGTTGACCCGACCGGTGCCACCCGTACGAGCCTGGCGAGCGTCTCGGCGCGCCAGCCCGTTGGCAGCACCGTGCAGGACCTGCTGCGCCGGCGCACCGAGCTGCCCGGCGGTCATCCCGATCGCACGACGCTGCGCACCCGTAGCATCGAAGCGGGCCTACCGCTGGCTCGCCGGCTGGCCGCGGACTACCGGGGGCGTGGCGAACCCATGGAGGACCTCTACCAGGTCGCCGCACTGGCACTGGTGAAGGCCGTAGACGGTTACGACCCGGCGCGGAAGGTGGCGTTCACCTCCTATGCCGTACCCACCATCGTCGGCGCGCTCAAGCGCCACCTACGCGACAGCACCTGGGTGGTGCGGGTTCCGCGCGGGGTCAAGGACCTGGCCGTCACCCTCGCCACGACCGGAGCCAGACTCAGTCAGGAGTTGGGCCGGTCGCCAACGCCGAGGGAACTGGCCGCATGCCTTCAGACCACCGAGCGCCGGGTGACAGTCGCACTGGACTCGTGGCTGGCACGGTTTCCGGCCTCGCTGGACGCCCTGGTGACAACCACAGGGGAGGAGCGACGGCCGCTCATCGACACCATCGGCGAGACGGACGCCAACATCGACAAGGTCACCGACCTCCGTGCCCTGGAGCCGCTGTTGGCCGCGCTCACGCTACGACAGCAACGGATCCTGGCCATGCGTTTCATCCACAACATGAGCCAGTCGGAGATAGGCGCCCAGATCGGGGTGTCACAGGTGCACGTCTCGCGGCTGCTTGGCCGCACGCTGGCGCAACTGCGCACCGGGATGCTAGGGCAACCAGCCTGACCGGGCACCCGGGTGCGAACCGGGATGCGAGAGGCGGCGCCGCTATGAGTTTCTCCGCTAGCCTGTCAGATCGGACAGACGGTGTCCGGCTGTTGTTGCGCGGCGAGATTGACCTGGCCACTCGGGATAGCCTGCGGCATGCCCTACGGTCCGCGTTCAGACGGACGTCTGGCGTCATCGAGGTGGATCTGCGCGAGGTGACGTTTTTGGACTGCGCTGGCGTCGGCGCGATAGTCGAAGGGCACCAGGTTGCGGGCCGAGCAGGGTTGACCTTGATCGTCACGCACGATCACGGCATCGTCCGACCTTCCAGTCCACGGCTGTTACCGCACCGACCCCGTGGCGCTGGCCACCGTGGCGCTGGCCGGTGCAGCCAGTGCGGCCTCTTGTCAGACACGGCCGTCGATCGCACCGCCGACGGGAGGCGGCAACAGCCGCTGGACCACTTGCTGTGCGGCCTGGATGGCGAGTCG